>JAYUVC010000078.1:0-29997 GCA_043754325.1 Hyphomicrobiales bacterium | reverse complement strand
CACCAGATTGCCAAGGTTGGCAGCCGTGATCACCTGGCCTGCGGTGACGGGTGTTCCAGAGAGTGTCAGTGTACCGGTGGCGGGCAGCGTCGTGATGGTGACGGACTGCAGGGTGTTGGCCGGTGTGTCATTGGCATCGCTGAAGCCGAAGCTGGCGGCGCTGAAGCTGTAAGGGGTATCTTCTGCCGCCAACAGCGTGGCATCGCTGCCTGCCGGTGCATCGTTGACGGGATTGACCGTGATGGTCGCGGTATCGGTATCCGTGAGGGCTCCGCCCGAACCGGTGTTGCCACCGTCATTGCTGGTCATGGTCAGCGTCACGCTGCCATTGGCATTGGCGGCGGGTGTGAACACCGGCTGGCTCGCCCCTGCGGCAAGCCAGGCATTGATGTTGGCCACCGTGCCGGTGAGGGTCAGCGTGCCCGTCCCCGAACCTGTCACCGTCACACCCCCCGATGAGGTGCCAGCAAGGATGCCCGAGGCAACGCCAAGCGTCAGCGAGACCGGGCTTGCGGCGGCATCGATATCAGCAATGGCAAGACCGGCAAGGGCGACACTGGTGTCCTCATTGGTCGTGAACGACACCGGCAAGGTGTTGACCGGTGCATCATTGACGGCACTGATTGTGATGGTGCGGGTATCAACATCGGTGAGGGTTCCGCCCGAGCCGGTGTTGCCGTTGTCCGAGGTGGTCATGGTCAGCGTGACCGGCCCGTTGGCCTGGGCCACAGGGCTGTAGCTGGGGGCCGATGCACTGGCCAGCCAGGCATTGATGGCGGCCTGCGTGCCCGTGAGGGTGAGCGACCCGGTGCCTGAGCCCGTTACGGTTACCCCTGCCCCTGAGGTTGCCGCAAGGCTGCCTGTCGGCACGCCAAGTGTGACCGTCATGGCGCCTGCCGCCGCATCAACATCGGCAATCGCAAGTCCGGTCAGCTGCACCACCGTGTCTTCCGGCGTGGTCCAGCCCGCACCCGGCAAGGTGTTGACCGGCGCATCATTGACTGGGGTTACGGTAATCGCGACGGTATCGGTGTCCGTCAGAGCTGCGCGGTCAGTGGAGAGCACGACAAGGGTGTCAGCGCCGTTGTAATTCAGGTTAGGCTTGTAGTTCAGGGTGGCAAGTGTAGCGTTGATTTCAGTTTGGGTGCCTGAGATGGTCAAGGTGCCGCTGTTGTTTGCGCCGGCGGAGAACGTTGCTGCACCAGAAAGCGTGACGGACACTGTTCCGTTGGTGACGCTGAGTTGAACTGAGCGCAGGTTGCCGTTGGCGTCCGTGACCGAGACACCTGTAATGTTAAGGCCCGCGCCGGTGTCTTCGGCGACAGTTTGAGGACCCGGCACCGTATTGACAGGCGGCGCATTATTGTAGCCGAAGTCGCGGGCGAGATCGATACCTGTGACCGTAGCAATAGTAGACGCCTGCACGGCGCCTCCAGTGGTGGAAGCGGAAGTTCCCAGGATTGCAGCTGTATCAGTGACGCGAACGATGTATCGACCCGGCAGCACACCTGTGAAGAGGTAGTTGCCGGTTGCATCCGTCGTGTCTGTTGCAAGAATGCGTTCGCCAGCATCAACAACGCCATTGTTGTTGACGTCGTCGATCAGTTGCACAGTCACACCCGCAATGCCGGTGTCTCCGGCTGTGAATGTGCCACTTGCGTCGTTGTCGTCGAAGACCCGGTCACCGATCTGGGCTTGCGGCACTATCCACGTTGCAGCGTCGGTAACAGCACCCAAAGCGGTTGTGCCGTTTGTCGTGATTGTGACGGCGGTGCCGATCAGAGCACCTGTTGTGGAATTGATCTGCTGAATGGCCGTTCCTGCCACATAGGTATTGCCATTGATGTCGCCGCCACCTTGCGTGCCTGTGCCGGTTGGCAAGATTGCCGTGCCAAGGACAGCCCCGGTTGTGGGGTTGTAGCGGGTAAACGTAGTGCCGCTAATACTCAACAAGACACTATTGGTAGCGTCATAGGCAAGGTCACCCCAGTCATTGGTGCCTGTGATTAGAGGGACCAGCGCAGCAGCACTGGTGATGGTTTTTCCGTCGGCCCCCAAGTTGATTTTGTAAATTGCGTCATCCGTACCGGTGCCGAGATTTTCGACGCCCAAATACAGGAACCCACCATTAAACGCAGCAGCACCGCTGCCAACACCACGGGAACCGGTCGTAATGCTCAAACCCGCTCCGTTGTTGGTCAGGTCAGCGTCAATCAAGATATGAGTATTGTTGATATAGTCATATGCAAAAAGTGCCCGGTTAGCAGCAACACCATTGCTGTCACAATAATAGATAAGACCGTTTGCCTGATTGACCGCAATCGAATTCACAGGACCCGTGAAGGCTACGCCACCTACTGTCGCAGGGACGGTTGCCAGAATTGTTGCTTTTCCGGTGAGAGCATCAACAGCATACAGGCTGGTGTTGAAGCCTACAACGAACGCTCCATTGCCGTTGTTGACAACCACATTCAGCAGTTCATCAAAATCGGCACTTATGTCTTTCGTCCAGCCGGTATCAGCAATGATATCGCCGTACTTGTATTCCAGATCCCAGTCGCCGCCTTGCGCGGCGTTACCCGTAGCATCGTCTGATGCAGCCACATCGGCGTCTGTAAGGGTTGCCAGGAAGCGCGTGGCGAGTTGGCCAACTTCACCTTTTGCGAAGTCGCAGCCATAGATCATGATGTCTGCATCACGTGCCAGCGAACCACGCAACCCAGTGAGTTCGTCAGCATACTGGCCGACCATTGTCTGGATGTTGAGAGTTGCAGAACCCAAGGCGAGTGAGCCAACGGAACCATGTGAAATGATATGGACTGACCCTACATCCCGCATTGTCGCCAAGACCGACGCGATCTGCTCTACGCCATCCTTGTTTTTGTCCAGTAGAACGATCTTTGCGTCTTTTGGCAAACCGGCGAGAATGTCCCGATAACCGTCCACGCCAGTGTCCACAAAAACGACTGCTTTTTGATTTGCAATTTCGTGCACGCTGCTAAGCGCGTCATGCAAGGCGAAGTGTTCAATGATACCATCGTCGACGTCCGCAATGCCATCGAAGTCAGTCGCATGCTGAATGTCGTCCAAAGTCGCAGCACCAGCTGCATCAAATGCGATACGCTGCTCCAGCTCCATGAGCATTGAGCGGTACTTATCGACAGATTCACGAAGCGACGCACCCTTTGACTTCCGGGTCTTCATCTTCTCTACCGCTCGCTTCGCCATTTCCGCCCCTAAAAACACTTCCAAGTTTGGGACTGGATTGCATTTTCAAGGTTAATTGGCAGTTAACTTCGATCGACTGATGTGCGGGATTCATTGAAACCCCACTTTCGTCGTAGACAAAGTGTTAAAAATTAAAGTCTAGTTCGCACCTTTGTTTACCGCTTGTTTACCAAGTTTATTCTAGAGCTTTTAACCAAGTTCTATTTGATCAGCACCGATGTTGATAAAAAGCGAATTGGTGGGGCTATACGAATGATGACGCGCGCAAGTCTGCTGGTCACAACAGCGTTGCTGTTAACAGGCTGTGTTACAAGCACAGAAGAGTTTTCAGCAGCCGACCTGCGATTGATCGCTGGAACAACGGCGCAGGAAGCCGTTGCCGACCAAACACCGGTCACTGCCAAAATCGATCTTTATGAGGCGATGGCGCGTGCGATCAAATACAATCTAGACACTAAAGTTGAGTCGATGGAGGAAGCGCTGCGGATCAGCGAACTTGATCTCCGCAATTATGATGTGTTACCGAAACTGGTGGCATCAAGCGGATATACAGGGCGGGGTTCCGTTGATGGAGCTTCGACAGCAACACGGGATCGATCCTACAACGACGCTGACCTCACATTTTCCTGGAATATTCTTGATTTTGGCTTGTCCTACGTTCGTGCCAAGCAAGCTGGCGACAAGGTTTGGATACAACGTGAAATCAAACGGAAAGTTGTAAACCGCTCTACTGAGGACGTGAGAACTGCATACTGGCGGGCAGTAACATACGACAGGTTGTCTGGAAGAATGAGAGCGCTGTCAGCCAAAGTCAAAACAGCACTTGGCGAAACACGGTCACTCGCTGCCAATGGCAACACGTCACCAATTGCAGCACTGTCCTATGAGCGTGAATTGTTGCAAATTCAACGTGAGCTTGAAATTCTACTGGGTCAATTGCAAACGGCCAAAAGTCAGCTGGCGGCTCTCATGAACTTGCTGCCTCACGAGCAGTACAACCTTGTGATACCAGATCGTAAGCCGATGAATCTGGGTGTATCGAGTGACTACAAGAAACTCTATCTGACAGCGCTTGAGATCAGGCCGGAAATGCGACAACTGGCCTATGAGTTGCGCATCAATGATCGAGAGCTTGATGCCCAGCTCTTGCAATTGCTTCCCGGCCTACAGCTTTACGCAGGAACAAACTTTGACTCGAATTCATTTTTGCAAGAGTCGAATTGGATCGGTTGGGGCGCGAAAGCCAGCTGGAACATGTTGCGGCTTTTTTCCATACCAAGCACTAAACGGACCATTGAGGCGCAGGAAGACCTTTTACATGCGCGTTCAATGTCAGTTGCAATGGCCATCATGACCCAAGTGCATGTGAGCCGGGTCAGATTTTTGCATGCAAGAAGGGAGCTCGGCACAGCGTCCGAGCTTGCTGTTGTGCAACGGAAGCTGCTGTCGCAAGTCAAGAATGAACAGTTAGCTGAGCGTACCAGTATGCAGGTACTTCTGCGGGAAGAGATGAACTCGATCGTCACTGAATCAAAGCTGGATATGGTTTATGCAGACCTTCAGAACGCATACGCAAATCTATACGCCTCACTGGGCGTCGATCCCTTCCCGAAAGGGATGTCAAGCACCGACCCATTACCAGAAATGTCGGCCAAGCTGCGGACAATGTGGATGGCGAGAGGCGAAAAACCGGAAATCGTTTTGACTTCAAATTAGACCGATATGAATTGAGTGTGTGACATGAATAAATGTAATCAAATAGCGTCAATCTATATTGTTGTCGGACTACTTCTTGTGGCAACAGATGCCGCGCAAGCTCAAGAAGCCAGCCGTGCGGACGAAGTTCGCGGTGTCATCAGGCCCGTCCAGGAAGCATGGATATCCAGTGACCTCGGCATGCAAATCGAGAAAATGCCATTTAAAGAAGGCGATACTTTCAAATCTGGAGATTTGCTGATTAGTTACGATTGTTCACCTAGTCAGGCACAGTTGCAGGCAGCCAACGCCAAAATAGCAGCGGAAAGTGTGACGTGGAAAAATAACCGTGAACTCAGAAAGAAGAATGCCATCGGGCAATATGATGTTGATCTCGCAAAAGCTCGGGTCGATCAGGCTGCTGCAGAAAGCAAAGTCGTCTCTGCTCAACTCGAAAAATGCAAAGTTCGAGCACCGTTCGACGGCGCGATGAGTACTGTGGGGGCCCGGCTCTATGAGACTCCAGAACGCGGTGCGAAAGTAATGTTGATCCTCAACGTCAGCAAGCTTGAAGTTGAAATGCTCGTACCGTCTACGTGGTTGACCAAGGTCACATCAGGAGCCAAATTCAAGTTAAGTGTGGATGAAACAGGCGAACCTGTATCCGGAGAGATCGTCCGTGTTGCGCCACTGATCGAGTCTGTGAGCCAAACCGTTAAGGTCGTTGGGCTGATCAATGCCCCTCCAAAAACGGTGAAACCCGGCATGAGTGGCAACGTGACCTTTGAGTTTTAGTTGTGAAAGAAGTGTCCACAGCGCGCCTAATGGAGCGTGTCAGCAAAACAGTTGAAACTGCGTCATCAGTCGGACACGACCCGCTGTCCAGATTGGGAGTCGAAAACCAACGCCTGCAGACTATGTTGAATGCGTTCACTTCAGAAAGTGCTACGGCTGGACCAGCTGCGCAACCAAACTCACCGGCTTCGCTGCGCCTCGATATTAATCCAAAATCATCAACTCCAACGCCACAAAACGCCACGCAAGAGAGGCGTTCACCATCGGCACTCGAAGTGCTTCTAAAGTTGGAATCAGATGCCAGAAGTGCGAGTGACAAGCGAGAACTTGCCTTCTTAATTGCCAATGAGGGTCCTGCACTTCTCAAAGGCAGACTGGCATTTGTCGTGGAGATTTCCAGTAACCACAAATGCAAGGTTGTTGCTGTAAGCGGTGTTTCAACAGTTGACACAAATGCGGCGGGCGTGGTGGCGGTACAAACACTCATCAAGCGGGCATCTGCATCTGGTCAGGCTGCATTACTTCAATCATTGCAGGTCAGGGAACACCTGTCAGAAGCTGAAATTGGTGAACCTGTATTAGCCACTGCCTTCTTACTATGGCTGCCCATGAAAGACCGAAAAGATCGGCTTTTTGGGGGCATTCTCGTTTTGCGCGAAAATCCATGGGGCAAAAACGAGGACCTTATTGCAACGCGGGTGAGCAAAACCTTCGCCCACGCCTGGTGTGCGTTTGGTGCTACAAGCATTATCAATCGGTCGCATTTGGGAAAGCCGCGTTACTGGCTTTTTGCGGGCTTGGGTGCGCTCGCACTGTTGATCGTTCCTGTTCCCTTGACCGTGCTCGCGCCCTTCGAAGTCGCGTCTCAGAACTTGAAAGTTGTGACGTCCCCAATCGATGGGGTGATTGCAGACATCCTTATAGAGCCTAACCAAGCGGTCAGTGAAGGCGATGTTGTTGCCGCGCTTGTCGATACCAATCAGTCAAATGAAACAAAAATTGCCGCCGAAGAACTCGCCGTGTCTGAAACAGATTTGAGACGAATAATGCAGACATCTATTACCGATCCGCGATCACTCAAGGACATCTCAGTTGCCAAGGCTGAAGTTGAAGTCAGGCGGGCAAAACTTGAGTTCGCACAGCAGAGGCTTGCTCAATCGACGATGAAATCCGTCGCGAGCGGTGTTGCGGTTTTTGGCGACAAACAAAGCCTTGTCGGCAAACCTGTGCGAACTGGCGAGCGAATTCTGGGCATCGCTGATCCGAAAGTTACCGAGCTTCATGTGTATGTTGGTCTAAAAGACAACATTCAGATCGAAACGGGATCTTCCTTGACCGCCTTTCTGGATGCAGACCCCACAAGGCCGTTGACTGCGACAGTAACCCGGGTATCGTACGAAGCTGCTGAGAGACCCAACAGGGAACTGGCCTACAAGATTGTTGCGACATTTTCAGAAGATGATCCAGTTGAAGTGCGGTTGGGATCACACGGCACAGCAAAATTATACGGGAAGATAGTTCCCCTTGGCTTCTGGTTGTTCAGGCGACCTTTAACGGCAGCGCGTCAATGGCTGGGACTCTAACCGAACTACCTCAGCTGCGCGAAGATCTTCAACTCCAACGCGGCAGTTCTACCCATTCTGGAAGCCCCACTTGGTTGATCATCGATAAATGGAGTGGCAAGTACTTTCAAATCAGTTTTGAAGTTTTTCAACTTCTAAGCCTCTGGTCCGATTCAAAAACAGCTGCTGAACTGTCTGCTCGGGTGGAAGCGCGCTTTATGCGGCGGCCTTCCCCGGTCGAGATCGCAAAAGCCGCTGAATTTCTTGAACAAAAACAGTTGCTGATCGCAACTTCGGACTGGAAGAAACTCGCCAGCATGAATGCGGCGCGGCCCGCCTGGTATAAGAAGGCTTTCCACACTTATCTTTTTTTCAAGGTGCCACTCTTTCGTCCACAAGGTTTTTTGCTGGCAACTTATCCTTACGTTTCACTTCTGATGACTAAGGCGTTTTTCATATCTCTGCTTTTCCTTTCAGTGGTGGGTCTATACTTGACATTGAGGCAGTGGGATCAATTCATAGCAACATTCCCATTTAGCTTCACTTTTGCAGGCATTGTCACATCAGCTATTTCAGTTGTTGCGATAAAATCGCTGCATGAATTGGGTCACGCTTATACTGCAGTTCGCTATGGTTGTCATGTGAGAACGGCCGGTGTCGCGTTTATGGCATTTGTGCCGATGCTCTATACAGACGTAACCGATGCCTGGAAATTACCGCTGCGAAAACAACGCATCCATATCGACATGGCAGGCATTTATGTTGAATGCGCTGTGGCCGGCTTATGTCTGTTTCTATGGGCCTTCCTGCCGGATGGCCCCATGCGCAGCGCTGTTTTTGTTTTGGCTACCGTCAGTGTTTTCATGAGCATTGTCGTCAACCTCAATCCATTCATGCGTTTTGACGGCTACTTCGTATTGGCAGATTTGATCGGTGTGCCCAATCTTCAGCCACGCGGCTTTAATCTTTTGCGCTATCAAATAAGGCGCATGCTTTTCGCTAGTTCGGAACAGCCTCCGGAAATTTTCAGCCCGACGATGCATATTTCAATTGTGGTGTACGCCGTTATCACAGCGGTTTATCGCTTTTTCCTCTACCTCGGAATTGCAGTACTTGTTTATCATTTTGTGATTAAACTTGTTGGAATAATGCTTCTGATCGGAGAGGTATGGTATTTCATCTTGGCGCCTGTTTGGCGCGAAACCAGTGAGTGGTGGAAAATGCGTGGCCAACTCTTTGACAATCGGCATTCCAAAGTTGTTACGGCGTTGGCAGTGGTGGCTTTAGGTTCACTGTTTTATCCTTGGTCCACATCAGTTTCCACGTCTGCAATCCTACAATCAAAGGACGTGAGTGCAATCTATTCCAAGCACGACGGAGGTTTATCTGAACTGGCGGTAAGCACAGGTGACCACGTGTCACCACATACACTTTTGTTTCGCATTGAGGACAGGGGTATTTCCTCGGAAAGGCGCATTAACGCTGCTGAGATTGAACTGCGTCGCCAGAAATTGCGTGGTGTTTCTTCAAGTGCTGATGTTTTGAACAATCGGCCGACAATCCTAAAAGAGCTGGAACTTTATGAGCAGCGTGCTCTAGCACTGGAGGATCGGGAGACGCAGCTTGAACTACGATCACCAATAAAGGGCGTGGTCGCAAGCGTAGATAGCTCGCTTTATCAGGGAACAAACGTTGGCAACGGACAGCTGCTTGCTCTAATCGTAAGTGAAAGCGGCCAACGCACACAAGGGTATATCTCTGCCCAGGATGTCGCGAGAGTTGCGCCCGGTGCACCGGCCCTTTTTATACCTGATGACATTTCCATGGGTACAATTGAAATGACGGTCTCGGATATCAGCAGCGTGTCGATTGAAGTGATCGACCTGCCTCACCTTGCTTCAACACAAGGGGGCGATGTGGCAGCAAACATTGATGCAAACGGCTCTCTAAAACCTGTGTTGCCAATGTACCGCATCACATCAATCGGAAATCAGCTTGCCCAAAAAGTAACAAAGACACAGCGCGGCACTCTTTTGGTTGCAGGGACAAAGGAAAGCATAGCCGAGCGGGTGTTTCGTCAAGTAGCGAGCGTTATCGTTAGAGAGTCAGGTTTCTGAAGTGCACTCACTCATGCAAGTCAAAACGTGCAATATATGCCGAGACTCCTTTAAGTTTTGGTTTTTGAGCAGCCAACGAACAATCCCGATGCCATCGCCGTGAAGGGCCGACATCAATATGAATGCTGGTCAAATAGCAGTAGGTACCAATTCCACCTACCCCGACAAGATCCTCGAAGAATAATTTGGCTTCTCGAACAGAAACACCAGGAATAATCAGGTCTGCCGCGTCGCACGATAAATGGAAAGAACGTGGCGCGCCGCCAACTTGTTTATTGTATAAATCTGACCTGCACCCCGATGCAATGAGAGCTTGCTTTCCAAAATGTGTTTCCGCCGCTTCTATGAGATCTACCAGCCGCAAGTCGAGTTTTTTTCTTGACGTTGACGTCACATCATGGATGCAATCCTGACCTCTACACGTGAAAGCCTTTTCTATTTTGGCTTCCTTCTTTTTGATGAATGGATCCGGCAATAAAAGAGAACGCTGCGATGAAAACACAAGTTCACCTGCCAATGCTGCATTCACAAGCATATGCATGGCAAGCAAACACCATGTAATATTCCAAGACAAGCGAAACATCAGGCCATTCTGGCCTATTTTTGTTAACATTTCAAAAAATTGGCAGCCTTACGAATTGAATTTTTGAGCTGCTGCCGGTTTCACGGACGGTTGCTTAAGACACTTCTGTTCGAAACAACAAGTTGATGCGATTGCTGACACCCGCAGTCCGGTCGATTCGCGAAGTCAAATCCGCTAATCCTGCCGCTTCCACGCCACGGCCTTCACGAGAACGCAAGTAGTGCTGGTTGCTGGCTCCCGCAACCAAAATAAAGCCCGCTGTCTCAATCAGATAGCGGGTTTTCTTTTTGCACCATAAGGCCCGAAAAATCGCGCTGGGTAACACCTGGGTAACGGATGGAAAAGAACTTGCGGGATATCCACAGCAAAGTGCCATTGCACCACCGCTTACCGCCAGAAATGGATTTTGGAATCTACCCAATACGGTCGTCGTGCATTCACAACAATTGATCGCAATATCACGGTGATTAAATTGGACACGTCTTTGAGCTTCAAACTTCAAGCCACCATTTCATGTACTTTGACATCATCGCCGCAAAGCTGTTGGGCTATTTCTGCGACGTGTTTGTGGTGGGTCAAATAGATTGCCTGTCCACGTTTCCCGATTTGACGCATCAAACCGCATGCCGCCGTTGTGCGGGCTTCATCGAAGGTCTCGAATATGTCGTCACAGAAGAAGGGCAAAACAGTTCCGCTCGCCGCCATTTGTTCATGGGCTGCGGCACGCAGTGCCAGATAAAGCTGAAATTTAGTGCCTTTTGACATTTCGCTCGCTTGTTTCGCGTTGCCTCCCGAAGATTGTATGGCAATCAAAACTTCAGATTGGCCATCTGCCTGTGTTGACAGCTTGGTGTAGGCATCATTGGTCAAGGTGCGAAATGCGGCTTCAGTCGCAATCAGCATGTTGCCCCTGTGAATGTCGCGGTAACGACGGATTGCACGTTCGGCCAACATGTGACCAAATCGATCCTCCAAATAGCGCAGAACGCCCTCCTGCATCTCGACCTCGACAGTGCGTTGTCTGGCGACGCGTTCAGCCACATCAGCATCGCCTTGCACCCGGTCAAGGGCGGCCTGGGCCACGCTGCGCTTCTCAATAGCGTCTACATAAGCCTTCGTCTGGCCAAGTGTTTCATCTGTCAGGGTTGCAAGCTCCGCTTCGGCAGCATCAAGCGGCTTGACAGCAAGTAACGTTCCCGCTTCGACGCAGGTACTAATTCCCAGACGAGCAATCAGAGCAGTAGAATGCTTGGTAATTGCGGCACGCAGTTCAATCGCCTTTTTGCCGTGTGCAACTGCGATGCGCAAGTCTTCCAACGTCTTCGTCCGTATGCCCGGATCGAATACTTCGGCAAGCTTGCGGATCTGCGCGTCTTGAGTTGCGATGTTTGAATGGGCAGCGGCGATATCTTTCTTGGCCTTGACAATTGTGTCGGTCAGATCATTCCAAGTTTCTGTGGCTCTTTCGGCTTCTGCCAATGCAGCATTGGCAGCACGAAGTATGTCCAGGGGTGGCTGTGTGGCAAGCGTACTCAGAACCTGCGCAAGTGGGGCGATATGTTCAAGGAAGGCATCATGATCACGGTTCATACCGGTGATCTGGCGTGTCAGGCCGATGATCGTTTCGTTGGTTTCGCGAAGGCTGCGAAAGCTCGGCAAAGCGTCATGGAGGTTAGTCATCGCGGCACCGGCTGGTAGCGCATTGTCAGCCACTGATCTCCAGCCACCTTCCGCCTCATCGCGTTTGGAACGGGCTTCACTTAGTGTAGTCTGCCGATCTGTGAGAGCCCTCGTTTGCTCGGCATGAGCGTCCCTTTTTATTTTCAACTCTGCCTGTTGCAAACTGCGTTCACCAGCCTTCGCTTGTGCGATGCGAAAAAGACTACCAAGATCATCAGTGGCCTGCATGCCTGGGAGAGTCGCAAGGGTCTGACGTAGTGCCTCGGCAGAGTTTCGGGCGACAACAGTCGCTTCCTGTACTGATTGCAGATCATCCAACGCGCTGCGAGCGGCAACATGCTGACGTATCCAATTCGCCAAATCAGTGGCTGAAATATCAGGTAAACCAATTGACGTGAGATGCCTGGCCTGCGCAGCTTCCAAAGTCGAACGGGCCTCGATTGCATCTTTCAGTCGGAGCTCTGCCGTTCGATACTCCGGCTCGGTCTCGCTGACAGCAATGCAGGCCTGCTGATAGTCTGCGATTTTGTCGGCTTGAGCTTGGCGTAGGACGGTGGTGCGATCATCTCGCTGCATCGCCGTTTCGAAGTTGTCAGCAGTGGTGGCGTCCAATGCTGCCCGATGTGTAGTCCAAAGGGCGTTGCGCTCGGCGCGGCTGGCATGAGCAACATCATCGGTTACGAGGTCGGCGGAAGTGCGTAGAATATCTGACCTTGCCTTTGCTTTAGAAAATTTCTCGGCAGAAGCGACGGAGGCGTAGCGGAGTGTTTCAATTTTCTGATCGGTAGCATGCAAGTCAATGGCTAGTTTGTTGCCTTCCTGGAGGGTTAGCGAAATTGGTGGCAAAGAAACAAATGACGCGCTCCCGCGAGTAAGGTCGCGTAGACACTGCGTGGCCTTGGCACGGGCATCGTCAATCTGTTGTTGGGCCGCAAGATTATCATATACACATTCTTGCGCGTTGAACCGGAGTAGCACTTCGTCCACTTCGGGACCGATATTCGCAGCGGCTTCTGCATTGGTCAAACGCGCCGCGCTGTCTTGGTGCGCAAGTTGGGTTTTGCCTTCTTCTTCGATTGCACTGCTCAACCTGGTTTCGGCACCACTCCATTTTTCCAGCGCCCGTTCCAGCGCGAGCAACTGGTGCTCCGGCAGGACGAAGAGGGTCGGATCATCTCCGGGGTTCAAACCCAATTCCACGATTTTCGCGCTCATTCCGGCAAGTGCCGCTGAGCGTTCTGAAATGCGTGTCGGCAAATCTGAGAGCGCACCTTCCATCCGGCCACGCATCTGATCTAATGTCAGGATGTCATCCTTGATTTTGATAATATTGGGGCGCAGCACCAAAGCCTCAAGACTTGCTTCCGCGTCTGCTATAACTTCGTCATGACGTTTCCGCTCGGACTCCAACGTCACACGGCTGGTCATCATGGCAACCAGCGCCTCTGACTCAATATCCAAAGAAATCGGATAGTTGGAGTAAGGTTCCAGCGCATCTTCTGACGCACGAAGGTCCGCTGCTATGGGATGGGCTGCGATCAAGGCTGCAAGCTGGCTTTTTCGGCGCTCCAGCGCTTCTTTCGCGCTACGCGCCTTGTCTTCCACGTTTTTGGCGGAATCAAGAGCAGCATGTAGACCCCGGTAGAAGCTGGCCGAAGTATCAAGCGCCTTGATTTCGTCAGCAAGTTCGTCGAGTCGGCGCTTCAGTCCCGCGAAAGCGGTTTTGCTCGCGCTTTTTTTATAGAAAATCTCTGCGCGCGATGCGACCTGATCCAGTACTCCGGAAAGATCGCTCATCCCCGCCGCCGCCGCAAACAGAAGCCGCCCGATATCCCCCTGGCTATTTGTAATCTCTTTGCCACCGGCTTCAATGGTGGCATCATCCAAACAAAAAAGCTTCCGGTAGTCGTCTTGTACTATGCCACCCAGGCAAGCTTGCAAGATGGCTTCCGGGATTGCATCGCCGTGCTTGTCCTGCAATGAGTTCGCGGCTTTCTTGACGCGCACCATTTCCGTTGCGATACCGTTGATTTCGATTAACCCGCCAACTTGTAGCGTGGTCAACTGGTGTTTAAAGCCATAGCCATCCCGCACCGGAAAGCCATAGATCAAGCGGAGATACGCTTCCATCAGTGTGGACTTACCGGCTTCATTTGGGCCGTAGATGATATGAAAATCAGCATTGCCTGGAACTGCTGCCCCGAGATCAATGCTACGGTCGGTGAAGTGGCCGAAACGAGTGAGATCGAGGCGACGAAGGCGCATCATCGGCTGTCATCCACATCGGCACCACGCATTGCCGCAGCCATGGAGACGACGGCATCATTGGCAAGCTGATCCAACAAGGCAGCTTGCCCAGCAGCGTCTGGGGCAAGGGCGGCGCGGCGTGCCTGAGGCAAGACGGATAACATGTGTTCCAATTCAAGCCGCGCGGCATTGCGAAACCCTTCTTCAGCCGCAATCTGCATCATGATGTGCTGTACTTCCGCAACAGCATCATTGGGGTTTGGTGGAGCGGTTGGAGAGGTCACGTCAAATGTCAGCTTCTCAATCCAAATATGTCCGATATCTACGCACATCTGCTTCAGGATTTCGCCCCACGTATCGCGATCCCGACGCAATTGCCAGGCGCGCGATGTTGCGCCGGTTAATTTCAGGCGCAAAATCACATTGTCGGAAACCGTCGCGGCTTCCGCAGCAAGATGTGCCCGCAGTGCATCGCGGATGACGTCATCATCGTCAAGTCCAGCCAGCGACAGCACACTTTCACGAAATTCAACTGACGAAGTTGGAACCTCGCTTATTGCGATCTCACTCCCATTGATGGACAACAGCGTGGCAGATTTTGCCCCCGCTTCGCCAATGTCGCGACCCTGCGGGTTGCCGGGCATTACAACCCATGGCGCTATGGCGTGAACCTGCCGTTTGTGGATATGCCCCAGGGCCCAGTAGTCAAAACCCGTTTTCACCAGATCGGTGACCGCGCAGGGCGCATATAGGTCATGCCCCACAGTTCCAGTCAACGAGGTATGGAGCATCGCAATATTGATCGCTCCAGGCTCGGGCACCCCAAACTTTGAGATCAGACTTTCCGGCGCATGTTTATTGCGGAAGCTGACACCATGAACCCAAATATCAGGTGTAAGTTGAACTTTTCCACCGCGCCCATCGAAGACATGAACACAGTTCGGTAAATCTATCTCGCCGGTGATCGGGTTTTCAGCGTCGTGGTTGCCTTTGATGTAGAACACCCGGACGCCCGACTTTTGCAACCGTTCCATCTGAAGCGCGAGGTAGGCAGCGGTCTTTGCACTGCGCTCGGCGCGGTCAAATAGATCGCCCGCAATCAGAAAAGCCGCCACCTCTTCTGCAATGCAGAAATCTACCATCTTTTCCAAGGCGCGGCGCGATGCAATCATAACCCGCGTTTGCAACTCTTCATCCCGCAAGGCCAGACTGGTCAACGGTGCGTCGAGATGGAGATCAGCGGTATGAAGAATCTTGATGGTCAAATTGTCACTTTCTTCCAAGACATAGGGGCATACTCTGTGTCGACATCTTCTTTTGGCTCGCGTCTCGGCGTTGTCATATCCAGTCTCTTATCACATCCAATTTCACTGAACAGAGCGCTACTGTGAATTCCCCAGCAGTTAAGCGGCACCACTCGCCGCAATCTTGTTTACTCCAGCGGCAGCCTTTATAACGGGCCAAACCATTGCGTAGGACAGCGGATACTCCCATAGTTTCTGATCGCACGAACGGAGAGCTTGGAATGAAAATCGGCGTTATCGGGCTAGGCTCCATGGGTTACGGCATTGCCACTTCATTGCTGCGTGCCGGACATCAGGTTTATGGTGCGGATGTGAATGTGGCTGCTGTGAAGCGTTTGCGGGCGGAAGGTGGTGCACAAGCTGACACGGCTTCTGCTGCAGCAGATTTGGATGCGCTTGTTGTCGTCGTGCTCAATGCAACCCAGACTGAAGATGTGCTTTTTGGCGGCGATGGCCTGGTTGCCCGATTGTCGTCCGGTTCGGTGGTCATTCTTTGTGTCACTGTTGCGCCGGATTATGCCCGTAGCGTGGGCAAGCGGTGTACGGCAAGCGGGATTGATTTCCTTGATGCGCCCATTTCTGGCGGTTCGGTCAAGGCGGCACTGGGCAAGCTTTCAGTCATGGCGTCGGGCTCGCCTGAAGCCTTCCGGAAAGCGCGCCCCGTCCTCGATGCCATGGCGGAAACGGTATTTGAACTGGGCGACACTGCTGGTGCAGGCTCGGCCATGAAGGCTGTCAACCAAATGCTGGCTGGTATCCACATTGCGGCAATGGCGGAGGCGATGACCTTTGGAATGACGCAAGGCATTGACCCCGAAATATTCATGAAGGTCATTCCCCGTTGTGCTGGCACCAGCTGGATGCTGGAAAACCGTGCGCCACATGTTGTGTCAGGCGATTATACACCGCATTCCGCCGTGGATATTTGGCCGAAGGATCTCGGGATTGTGCTTGATGCCGCACAGGCGTCAACGTTTTCGGCTCCCATCACGGCGGCAGCGTTGCAGCAATTCCTTGCGGCCTCCGACATGGGCCTTGGGCGGGAGGATGATGCTGCTGTAGCCAAAGTCTATGCCCGCAACGCGGGTCTGACGTTGCCTGAAAAGAATGGTAGAGTCTGAGACCATGACGACTTTCTTTGGTGCGATTGCAGATGATTTTACGGGTGCAACCGATCTCGCCGGGTTGCTGGCGCGGTCTGGGGTAGAGGTGTCCTTACGCATTGGCGTGCCGCAGGAACCGCCTGCGCGCACAGCACCACTCGAAGTCATCGCCTTGAAATGCCGCACGGTGCCTGTTGAAGTAGCGGTGGCAGAAACACTGGCAGCACTTCAGTGGCTTCAGCGTGCCGGAGCACAGCGGTTTTTCTGGAAATATTGCTCGACCTTTGATTCAACATCGCGCGGCAATATCGGGCCTGTTGCTGAGGCTTTGATGAATGCACTTGGCACGCAGCAAACCATTTATTGCCCGGCGTTTCCTGAAAATGGCCGTTCCATTTTTATGGGAAATCTCTTCGTGGGTGAACAGCCACTCGCTGAAAGTCCGATGAAGGATCACCCACTGACGCCGATGCAGGATTCGAATCTGATGCGCCTGCTTGCACCACAGGTCACGCGTCCGGTCGGCCTCATCAATCGGCATGTCGTGGCCAAAGGTGCGAAAGCCTTGGGCGACAGGCTGGGTCAACTTGCGGAGGATGGCACCGCGCATGTCGTCGTCGATGCCGTGGCCAATGAAGACCTCTACACCATCGCAGATGCATGCCGCGACATGGCGTTACTCACAGGCGGCAGCGCTGTTGCCATGCCACTGCCAGAACTTTGGTTAAAGCAAGGCTTGTTGAACAAGGATCCCACTTCGCGGAAGTCGCGCGTTGAAGATGGTCCGGCCATTGTCCTGTCCGGCAGTTGTTCGGCCATGACAAATCGTCAGGTCACGAGTTTTTTGCTGGAAGGTCGACCAAGCTTCAGATTGAACCCGCTTGACCTTGCGGAGAACGGCACAGAAGCAGCCCTCGCGTGGTTGTCAACCCGGTCCTCCGATGCAACACCAATCATCTATGCCACGGCAGCAGCGGAAGAGGTTCGCTCGTCGCAACAGAAACTGGGTGTTGAACGTGCTGGCAAATTGGTCGAGGAAGCACTTGCCGCGTGTGCGGTAAAGGCTCGCGACCTCGGCTTTCGCCGCTTCATCGTTGCAGGTGGAGAAACATCAGGGGCGGTTGCCAAAGCACTGGGGATCACCCGGCTTGAAATTGGAGCGGAAATCGCCCCCGGTGTGCCCTGGTGCTTTGCCCGCACTGCTGGGCATGATGTGGCGATCACGCTGAAGTCAGGGAACTTTGGTGCGACGGACTTTTTTAGCCAGTCATTGAAGGTGCTTGAAGCATGAGCGGAGAAACCCGTCTGCGCGAACAGATTTGCACCTTGGCCAAATCGCTGTTCGACCGTGGCCTCACCCATGGCTCCACCGGCAACATCTCAGCCCGCACACCAGACGGTGGCCTGCTGGTCTCTCCCACGGGCTCCAGCTTTGGCCGCCTGGATCCTGCGCGCTTAAGCCGATTTGATGTGCATGGTCTGCATCTTGATGGCGACAGGCCGACCAAGGAAATGCCGTTGCACACCGCCTTCTACGACACGCGCAGCCAAGCCGGTGCTGTCGTGCATTTGCATTGCTGCCACGCCGTGGCCTGGTCGATGATGCCGGATGCCGATCAAGACAACTTTTTGCCCCCTCTCACGCCCTATGCAATCATGCAATTGGGCCGCGTGAAACTGCTGCCGTTTTTTCGCCCCGGTGATCCCGCCATGGGGCAAGCCGTGCGTGGCCTTGCCGGAAAGCGCTCCGCCGTCATGCTCGCCAATCACGGGCCAGTGGTGGCCAGCAAAGACGTGGAAGCGGCCTGCAATGCCATTGAGGAACTGGAAGCCACGGCGCGGCTGGCCCTGCTGACACGTGGCCATCTCCCGCGAATTCTCAACAGCGCACAAGTTCAGGACGTTGTCACACGTTTTGACGTGGAGTGGGACGCATGAAGTTTTCTGCCAATCTCGGTTTTCTCTGGAATGACCGACCACTCCCCGAAGCCATTCGCGCCGCCAAGACAGCAGGGTTCGATGCCGTTGAATGCCACTGGCCCTATGATGTGCCAGCGGCGCAGACCAAAGCCGCGCTTGCAGAAACAGGCCTTCGGATGCTCGGCCTCAACACGCGGCGTGGCAACACAGCGATTGGCGAAAACGGCCTGGCAGCATTGCCCGGACGCGAAGCCGATGCCCGCGCCGTCATTGATGAAGCTTTGGCTTATGCAGCAGCGATTTCGGCGGGGGCCGTGCATGTCATGGCAGGCAACACCAATGGCCCCCGGGCCCGGCGCAGCTTCTGTGAAAACCTGGCTTACGCTTGCGATAAAGCCGATGATGCAACAACAATCCTGATCGAACCGTTGAACCACTACAATGCGCCTGGCTACTTTCTGAACAGCACCGGCCAAGCTGCAGACATCATTCGGGAAGTTGGAAAACCAAACCTGAAACTGATGTTCGACTTTTACCACATCCAGATCATGGAAGGCGATGTAACCCGCCGCTTCGAGTCGCTTCTCCCGATGATCGGCCACGTGCAAATCGCTGCGGTGCCGGATCGCGGAACACCAGACCATGGCGAACTTGACTACGCTTACGTCTTGCCACGCATCGCGGCCTTGGGTTGGTCGCGGCCGATTGGTGCGGAGTACTTGCCTGATGACAAAGTAACGCCGGACATGTCGTGGTTGGCCCGGTATCGCTGATAGAGAGGTTCGAAACAATAATCTGCGGGTTCAGTCCTCGACAGGACCACCCGCGGATTTGAGCAGGTATTTGCGTCTGCCATCCGGCGACTGCCCCTGCACGCTTTAACCAGCAATGTTCCGACATTATGCTGGCCTTTAAAAGTAGCTGAACTGAATTCAACTACCCTTGCAAAAACGTCGCTTGTTGCTCCCGCGAATACTGGCATAGGATTAAGCCTAACCATAAAAATAATGAAAGGGAGAATCCAATGCTTCGTCGTCAGTTATTGAAATCCACAGCTGCGCTTGTTGCTACGAGTGTACCGGGAATGGGCTTCAGCCGGGCCGCTTTTGCCGCCAATCCAACGATGACCACAGTCTGCAAGATCATCGGAGTGCCCTATTTCACACTCTTGGGGAATGGTCTTGAGGAGGCGGGCAAAAAGTTTGGCATCGACTCCACCATGATCGGGCCGGCCCAGGTTGATCCTGCACAGCAGGTCCGGCTTGTCGAGGACGTGATTGCCAAGAAGGTCAATGTGCTGGGCCTGATTCCGCTTGATGTGAAGGTGCTTGCGCCCGTCGTCCAGCGCGCCCGGGATGCTGGTATTATCGTCATCACCCAGGAAGGCCCTGATATGGAAGGCCGCACCTGGGACGTTGAGATGGTGGACAGCAAGGCTTTCGGCGAATCCATGATGAAGTCACTTGCCCGCCAGATGGGCGAAGAGGGCGATTACATCACCATTGTTGGTACGCTTACAACACCTTTGCATAACCTTTGGTGCGATGCAGCGATTGCTTACCAGAAGGCCAATTACCCGAAGATGAACCTGGCGGCAGACCGCTTCCCTGGTGCTGACCAGATCGACACTGCCGAACAGGTGGTGCGCGATGCACTGCAGGCCTATCCGAAGCTCAAAGGTGTGATCGGCTTTGGTTCCAACGGGCCAATCGGCGCAGGCAACATCGTCCGCAAGCGCAAGCTTCAGGGCAAACTGGCAGTCACCGGTTTCGCGCTGCCGTCGCAGGCTGGTCCACTGATCAAGGTCGGGGCACTCGAAGAAACCTTCCTGTGGAGCCCCAAGGAAGTTGGCGAGGCAATGGTCGCCGTCGCCAGCCTGGCCCTCAAGAATGCCGAATTCAAATCAGGCATGGAGATCCCGGGCATCGGCAAAGCCAATGTCGATCATGACAGGAAAATTATCTCGGTCGAGCGCATGCTGGTGCTCAACAAGGATACGCTGGATGACCTGGTGAAACTCGGAATCTGACGCGCATCACTCAACAAGCAGCGGTGCACGCGTGGCGACCTTTCTCGAACTTCGCGGTATCTCCAAGCAGTTTGGTGGCGTGCGTGCACTGTCTGATATCAACATGGACATCTCGGCCGGCGAGGTTCATTGCCTCGTCGGCGAGAATGGGTCAGGAAAATCGACCCTCATAAAGATCATTTCGGGTGTCCAGGCACCAGAAACCGGCGGCAAAATCATCATAGACGGCGAGGAACTGAACCACCTCACACCCGCTGAAAGCATCAGGCGCGGCATACAGGTCATCTACCAAGACCTGTCATTGTTCCCGAACATGACAGTGGCCGAAAATATCGCCGTGGAACGTCACTACGGACTGCATTTGCTAAACTGGAAAAGCATCCGGGACATCGCAAGGAAGGCGATGGATCAAGTCGGTGTGTTCATCGACCCGGATATTCCGGTTTCTGAACTCTCGATCGCCCAAAGACAACTCGTGGCGATCTGCCGTGCCATTGCCAATGATGCCAAGCTCGTCATCATGGACGAGCCAACGGCCTCGCTCACGCGGAAGGAAGTAGATGCACTTCTTGCCTTGACGCTCGAACTCAAACGCCGAAATGTTGCCGTGGTGTTCGTCAGCCACCGGCTCGACGAAGTGCTCGAAATTGCTGAACGCGTGACGGTGCTGCGGAACGGCGAAAAGCAGGGTACATTCGATGCCAAGGGCATGACCAATCGCAAGCTGGTCGAACTGATGACGGGCAAGAGCTTTGCCTACCAGCCCATGACGAATGCGCCCCCAGCGGGTGCGCCTTTGTTCGAGGTCTCCGGGCTCTCGCGGGCCGGTGAGTTCCACGACGTTTCGTTCAGCGTTGGAAAGGGCGAGATCGTCGGCATCACGGGTCGGCTCGGATCTGGACGCACTGAACTGGCCCTGTCACTGTTCTGCATGAGCAAGGCAGACGCGGGTGAAATCCGGATGGATGGCCGCGCACTCCGCATGCGCTCCAATCGCGACGCGATCAGCAACGGCATCGCCTATGTCTCGGAAGATCGCCTGTCGCTTGGTTTGGTGATGGCGCAGTCCATTGCGTCAAACACCGTGATCACCGTGCTCCGCAAACTGACGAAACGGTTCGGGCTGGCTGACGACAAGCGCAGCACTGAAACCGTGCGCAAGTGGATCGCAGAACTTGGAATAAAGGTGTCGGACCCAGCCAATCCGGTACAGACCTTGTCCGGGGGCAACCAGCAACGCGTCGTACTTGCGAAGTGGCTGACGACCAAGCCGAAACTTCTCATCCTTGACAGCCCTACCGTTGGCGTTGACATTGCCGCCAAAGACGGGATCTACGACATCGTGCGACGACATGCGGAGGATGGGCTGGGGGTGATCATGATTTCGGATGAGATTCCGGAAGTCTACTGTCATTCCCACCGTGTCCTCGTGATGCGGGAAGGCCGGATCTGTGGCGAATACAGCCCTCTCAAGATGACAGAGGCTGAATTGCAGGAAGCCGTCGATGCCTAGTTTTCTTGCTCGCTTTGGCCGCACGCATGAAGCAAGGCTGCTTGCCGTCAACCTTGCGCTGGTCATCTTCCTGTCGATTTTTGCAACGGGCTTTTTCAGCCTGGAAAACGTCTTCAACCTGATGACCTCCTATGCCTTCGTGGGCATTCTCGCGGCAGGGCTGGTCGTCGTTCTGGTGGCCGGAAGCATCGACATTTCGATGACGGCGATTGCCTCCATCGCGCAATACCTCGCTGTGTCTGCCGTTTCCCAGTATGATGTGGGCTGGGCAGTTCTCTTGACCGTGGCGCTCGGCACGGGCCTGTTGCTGGGTCTCGTCAATGCGGCCCTGGTCACGTGGTTTGGCATCTCGTCGATTATCGTCACCATTGCGCTGCTCAACGTCTATTTTGGGCTGTTGATGTTTTTTACCAAGGGCGACCCCATCAATTTTCTGCCCGATTGGTATGCCGACAGCATGTCCTGGGTGATCGCCGGAGCCGACAGCAACAATCCCCTCATCCTCAATATGCAGATCCTGGCGCTGGTGCTGGCTTTCATTCTGGCGTGGTTCCTGCTCAACAGGTTAAGTGTAGGCCGCCAGTTGCGGGCGCTTGGCGGCAATGCTGAGGCCGCCAAACGCGTGGGCTTCAACGCGCTTCGCCTCAACATGGTGGCCTATGGTTTCCTGGGGGTGATGGCAGGTCTTGCCTCTCTCGTGCAGGCGCAGGCCTCGCAGGCCGTGGTTCCCAACGCGCTTGTCGGTCGCGAACTGGACGTTCTGGCGGCGGTTGTCCTCGGCGGTGCCAGCCTGACGGGTGGCTCAGGCAGCATTTTAGGGACTGTGCTGGGCCTCATGCTTCTGGCGCTGCTCCAGAACGGCTTGATCTTGCTCGGTGTGTCCTCGTACTGGATTCAATGTGTCACGGGTTTTGTGTTCCTTGCAGCGGTTTCAACCATCGCATGGGACTATAAACGGCAACAGAGCGCGCTCAGGCGCCACATCGGAGCAATCGGGTGAAATCGTCTCTTTCATTTCTCGCAAGGGTTTCGAACCGCATTGATCCGGTGGACCGTCGCCTCCTGGCATTGCTCATGGCGCTCGTCCTGGTGTTCGGGCTTCTTTTGGGGAGCAAACTGTTCGATGCCACGTCCTTCCGGTCGATGGCCTTCCAGCTTCCAGAGCTTGGCATTTTGTCACTTGCGATGATGGTGGCACTATTATCGGGCGGGCTTGATCTTTCGATCATCGCAACCGCCAATCTGGTTGCGCTGACGATCGCCTTCATGTTCACGTTCGTTCCAGTCGAGCCGGGCGTTGCCTGGGTGGCGTGGCAACTCCTCGCCGTGGCTGTCGGCTTGGCAGTCGCACTGTTGATTGGTGCAATCAATGGGGTGATCATCGCCTATCTTGGTGTTTCGCCAATCCTCGCCACGCTTGGCGCAATGACGCTGATCAAAGGCATCTCCATCGGTTTTACCCAAGGCGGGATTCTGTCGGGATTCCCCGATCCGATCCTGTTCATCGGCAATGGCACGGTCTTTGGCATTCCCGTGGTGATGCTGATCTTCGCGGCGGCAGCGCTGGTTCTGAGTATCGTGCTCAGCGCAACGCCTTTCGGGCGCACGCTGAACATGCTGGGTTCCAATGAAGCCGCAACGCGCTATTCCGGTATCGACACGCGCCGCACGCTTGTCTCTGTTTACATGATCTCAAGCTTGCTTGCCGCGCTTGCAGGAATCGTGATGATGGCACGTTTCAATTCAGCCAACGCCGCCTATGGTGAGAGCTACCTTCTGGTCACCATCTTGGCCGCGGTGCTGGGCGGGGTCTCCCCGTCAGGTGGCTTTGGCAAGGTTGGCGGCCTGGTTCTGGCGCTGATCATTCTCCAGCTCATCTCCACATGCTTTAATTTGCTCGACTTCAGCCAATTCCTTACTTTGGCGATCTGGGGTGGGACATTGATCGTCGTCGCTGCCGTTTCGCGTTTGCGTAGTCACTTTAGATAAAACAGGAAGTACCACCATGCAGCGATTTGAGAACAAAGTTGTGATTGTAACTGCAGCTGCATCGGGCATTGGCCTTGCAGCTGCAAAACGCTTTGCCGCTGAGGGTGCCAGCTTGGGCCTCTGTGACATCGAGATGGACAAACTCAAGAGCCATGCCAGTGCAATGGGCCTGCCTGAGAGCAAGCTGCATGTCGCCCGCGTTGACGTTTCGAAGCCGCAGGAGCTGGAGGCATTCATCGCCGAAACAGTGAAGCGGTTAGGTGGGATCGATGTTCTGGTCAATAACGCAGGTGTGGGGGCTTTTGGCTACGTCACGGAGATTACCCCGGAAACCTGGGATCGCGTGATAGCGACCACTTTGAGTTCAGTGTTCTATGCCAGCCGCGCGGCCCTTCCGTACTTGATTAAAAGCAAGGGCAACATCGTCAACACCGCGTCGATCTCCGGCCTCGTGGCTGATGTTGGCTTTGTTGCCTATAACGCCGCCAAAGGCGGTGTCGTCAATCTGACGCGCGCCATGGCCATTGATCACGCCTCCGATGGGGTGCGGGTCAATGCGATTTGCCCCGGCGTGACAGAGACAGGCTCCACCGCCTGGATGCACAATCACCCGTCAATCATGCAAGGTTTTGCCGACCGCCTGCCGATGGGACGGATGGGAACAGCAGACGAAATGGCGGGAGCCATCCTGTTCCTCGCGTCGGAGGATGCGACCTATATCACCGGCACCAATCTGGTAATTGATGGCGGATTGACGGCCGGTACGGGCCAACCGGCTTTTCGCAAGCTCACTGAAACAGCCAGTTAACCGGGCAAAAGGATCACTCAAGATGTCCATTGAAGAAAACAAGCGCATAGCCGTTGAATATTTCACTGCCTTTATCAGGGGCGACACGGATTGGTGGGCCACGCACGTGACACCTGAATTCTTGCGTCACGATCCGGGGCTTCCTTATCAAGTTGTCGGCCCCGAAGGCTTGCAGCATCACCACGATGTTATCCTTACAGGGGTGCCGGACCTCAATCTCCCGATCCACACCGTCATCGCAGAAGGTGACAAGGTGCTGGTGTGCCTGCGGTTCCGTGGCACCCACACAGGCGAGCTGTTTGGTTACAAACCGACAGGCAATACCATCGATGTGGAAGTCTTTGATCTCTTCCAGCTAAAGGATGGCGTTCTCATTGAGCACTGGGCAATGGTCGATTCGCTCGGTATCCTGAAGGCGCTGGGTGCCAAAACATTGAACTGAGATTTGGGTTATTGGAAATTTGGGAGGCATTGTGAAGGGTGCTCTAATTGGATGCGGGTTCTTCGCGCAGAACCATCTTAATGCGTGGCGCGACTTGCGGGCAGAGGGCGTCGAACTGACCGCCGTCTGCGACATTGATTCCGACAAGGCCAAGGCTGCGGCTGAGGCCTTCGGTATTCCACGTTATTACACAGATCCTTTGGCGCTCTTCGAAACCGAAGAGCTGGACTTTGTCGACATCGCAACGCGTACGGAGACGCACCTCGACGTTGTGAGCGTCGCGGTTAAACACGGCGTGCGCACCATCGTGCAGAAGCCGCTTGCACCGGACTGGACCACCTGCCTCGACATGGTCCGGCAGGCAAAGCAAGCTGGCGTGCCCCTCGCTGTGCATGAGAACTTTCGCTACCAGGCTCCCATGCAGGCGGTGAAGCGGGTGCTCGACAGCGGCGTGATCGGAGATCTAACTTGGGCGCGCCTCTCTTTCCGCTTCGGCTTCGACATCTACAAGACCCAGCCCTATTTCCATCACGAGAAGCGGCTGGTCATTCTCGACAGTGGCATTCACATTCTCGACCTCGCGCGCTTTTTCCTGGGCGAGGTGCGCCACTTGAGTTGTGAGGCGCAGCGGCGGAACACAAAGAACATCGGTGAGGACACGGCCACCATGATGCTGCGCCATGTGTCCGGCGCGGTCAGCATCGTCGAGTCAACCTATGAGGCCCGGCAGATCCCTGATCCCATCCTGCAGACACTCGTCACCATCGAGGGCGAGAACGGTTCAATCAAGCTGCATGAAGATTTCCGTATGGTGGTGACCAAAGGCGGCAGCGCAGAGGAAAGCTTTGTAGGCTCACCCCTGCTGGCATGGACATCGCAACCTTGGCACACATTGCAAGAAAGCGTTCTGACCACACAGCGGAGTATTATCGGGGCCTGGAGGGCGGGCCACGACGCCGAGACGAGTGGCATCGACAACCTCAAGACATTCGCCCTCGTTGAGGCCGCTTACAAGGCCGCAGAGGATCGGCGGGCAGTGGAACCCGAGGCCGCACTGCTGCTGTCCTCATCGTAGGGGCCCACCAAGCTGAGTTCGGCTTCAACCCTTGGCAGCAAGGAAGAAATCCTCGCAGCCCATCTGACCACCCTTCAGCGCAATCTCGATCCCGTCGAGATGAGCATGGCGCGAGGTCGCCCGGCAAAGCGGCCTCTGGCGCTGAAACTACGCTCGGCCTCGAAGTCCGTTGCCGTGCCGCCGGAGGATCGTAACCGCGCACCGGAACCATTTAAGCACTTATACATTAAGTAGTGTATCGTCAATCAGGAGTATCCCCGTGATCCGCATCGGCCCAGTTTCCATCGCGCTGTTAGGCGGGATTGTCTTTAGCAGTTTTTTTGCTGTGCTATCAGCGCCTGCCGCGCAAGCCGCTTGTGAGCAATGGGACGTGGGCGGTCAATGGGAGTTACTACAGACGAATGGCTTCACTGTAGTGTTTGACTTGCAGCAGACGGGGACACAAATCCAGGGACAGGCGGCCGGGCTCGTCGGCTATAAAATGAGGAATCAGGCCTCAGTCGACGGGACGATCAAGGGCAATTCCTTTGACCTCAATGTATATTGGCGCGGCGGTGCCATTGGCGTTTATAAAGGCGAAGTAGGTCCGCAGGGGCGGATCGAAGGTTCAACGTATGACAAGATGGACCCTAGTTCCATAGCCAATTGGCGTAGCGAATCGACTGTTAAGTGTCTCCCAATCGCAACCGGAACAACCTCAGCCCCGCTCGTAAGCGAAGAACCGTATCAGGCGCTGGGCAGGGTGAAAAAATCTGGTACGGTGCCCGTCGCGCCGTTGTCGATCTGTGAGTCCGCACGAAATGCCCGGGTGCGAAACTCCCCTGCCGCGCCGGGTCTTGAACGTCAGTGCCGCCGTTTTCTCGATACGCCAGTTGCGCCGGTCGTTGAGCCATAGCCACCTCCTCGGGTCTGTCCGATGGACTGGTGCCCGATGGATACAACGTCAATCAGGAGTGCACCCATGATTCGCATCGGCCAAGTTTTCAGCACGCTCTTAGGCAGGATTGTCTTTGGCAGTATTTTCGCCGTGCTGTTGCCGTCAGCCGCGGAAGCCGCCTGTGAGCTATGGGACTTGAGCGGCAGTTGGACCATGGCTCAGTCAAATATCAAAAACGGACCCGTCTATTTTAACCTTGAACAGAACGGAACAGAACTCCGGGGCGACGCCGCCTACGAGACCGTGCTTTCGGAGGAATGGGGACAAACCACCCTATCCGGTTCCGTCTCTGGAACCGTCAAGGGCAACAAGTTCAAGGTCTACGTTGTTTGGAGCTTACCCAGTTATTCTCCGGTACGCAGATCCAAGGGCGTCTATAGCGGCACGATTGGGTCGCAAGGACGGCTTAAAGGCACAAGCTATGACGCAGATAATATACAGAGTCATGCGACGTTCTCCGGCCAAAAGAACTTCTTATGTGCGGAGTCAACGGGAGCAGCCTCGGCACCGCTGGTCGAAGTACCGTATCAGGCGCTGGGCAGGGTGAAAAAATCTGATACGGTGCCCGTCGCGCCGTTGTCGATCTGTGAGTCCGCACGAAATGCCCGGGCGCGAAACTCCCCTGCCGCACCGGGGCTTGAACGTCAGTGCCGCCGTTTTCTGGATACGCCAGTTGCGCCGGTCCTTGAGCCATAGCCACCGCCTCGGGTCTGTCCGATGGACAGGTGCCCGATGGATACAATGTCAACGAGGAGCATACCCATGATCCGCATCGGCCCAGTTTCCATCGCGCTCTTAGGCAGGATTGTCTTTGGCAGCATTTTCGCTGTGCTGTTGCCCTCAGCCGCGCAAGCCGCCTGTGGGCTATGGGACTTGAGCGGGAAATGGAAGTTTAGCCAGGACAATGGATTCAACGTAAACTTCAAGTTTCTGCAAACCGACAAAGTTATCACCGGGGACGGCCGGTTCGAGTCGGGCGGATATGTTTATATCGGGTATGTCAACGGAGGCGTCAACGGTGATAGCTTCCGCTTTACGGTGGAATGGCGTGGCGGCGCTGTTGGCACATACTCCGGCGTCATTGATGACAGCGGTGGGGTTAGCGGCAGGACCCGCGACAGGCAGGGATTCGAAGCTGGGTGGCAGGGTAACCGTGCGGCGACATGCAGGGTAGCCGCTGCCGAGACTTCCAACGAGTCGGCGAAGAAGCCCAAAACTCCAATACCCAGAGCCGGGGACCAGGTCTTGGACGTTCCGCTGGAAGGCGGCGGAAGCGCCGCTTCCGACGCCATCCTCCAGGCCGCCAACCAGTCGGCGGATCTGACTGTGAACATGAAGGGGCCGGGTTCGCTCCAAGCCGGGTTGAGCGGCACCTTCACCGTTGCGATCAGGAACAAGGGGAACGTAGCCGCGACGGTTGAATTGAACATCATCTTTGCCGGAAAGCTCGACCAGACCGGCCAGATCGTTGCCAACGCGGGCCTTGCCTGCGAGGTCGGCCACGATACCGGCATCAATGCGGCGCTTCGTTGTACCGGCGGCCAGCTGGGAGCGGGAGAGTCGGCCACCGTTTTGGTGCAGGGCCGCGGCCAGGAGGCTGGAAATGGCATGCTAGTCGCCACGCTCAACGCCAGCCGCTCGGTCGAGGAGAGCAATTACGACAATAACCTCAAGCAGCTTAACATCACGATCGACTGACCGGGGGGTCTGTCAAGCAAGCACCCAAACCAATCGCCAATATCGGCAACGAAAGGAAACCCAACCTGTCTCGCTCTCTAGTCAAAAACTATGGCCCCATTCGACTCCTGCTTGCTGCCGCAAGCGCAAGCGTATTTCTTTGCGCTGCTGCCACGGCGACCGAAATTGTCATAAACTGCCCGGCGAACGATGTTCTGTCCGAACTCAAATTGCAGTTGAGCGGAGCAACGTTGAACGTGACCGACGCGGACGGAACCGCCGCAGTGCCGGCGACGTTGCAAGGCGACCCATCGGGGATGTTCACCATCCAGGCATTGGGGCCGATCGAGGGTGCAATGCCGGCCCTCGACGCTCTTGATGGGTGCCTCGCCGGCAAATTGAAACAGCAGGGCGCGGTGGCCACGGACACCGACACACTGACCTTTGTCCTAAATCAGTGCCGGTTGAAGCTCGCGACGGCGTCAATCCGTCAAAAAGTCGACGCGACATTTACCATCACCTCGATCGATAAGGGGAGTGCCAGCCTTTTGCTCTCGCGGCGCTATGTTGTGCCCAGCGCAGTCACGGGTAATCCTATGCAACTCGATGAGTGGCCGATGCGGGAATGTAGCGTGGTGTCAGCCCATTAGGCATCGTCTTGGGAAGCTTGCCGGACGCTAATGCCGCAACCTACCGTACTCACAATGCAAATGACCGAGATCGTAAGCCTTGCCACCGAAGACGTCCCGAAGTATCGCTTCGGCGCTGGTCTGCGGTCGGTAGCGGGCTTGGTATTTGTATCTGCCGAAGAGATCAGAACTTTGGAAGCGTCCTTACGTGCCGCATGTGGTGGCGGGCTTTACCTGATCTAGAGCACTGGATGGTCAATTGAACTCAGGCGTGAAAAAACTGTCATTGCCGGATTTGTTCCACTGCTGTCCGGTTAAGGAAATGCATAGCACATACTTGTCACGTGTAGCTTCACTCATTTTGTTTTTTCGGTAAGATGAGGCTCGGCAATGACGGGATTTTCGTACGTGATTCCAACTCATCAAGAACCGCTATAATTCCACTCACGGTGTCATTACCGCACTTGTTGCGGTAATCCATCGTGGTGCGGGCGTGACCTATCAGGACAACTCCACTCCTGTTGGACCATGGATTACCGCAACAAGTGCGGTAATGACAACTTCTGGTAAGCGTCCGGTCTGACCCGCCTTGTTTGATTTTGTTTTTAGGGCTTGAAGGTTGTGGATTGAGACGGTGATTGTATCGTCGCTTAAATGGTTCTCA
>JAYUVC010000077.1:0-5221 GCA_043754325.1 Hyphomicrobiales bacterium | reverse complement strand
TCGCTGCCGTCGCGCCGCGATGAGGCGTGGAAGTGGACGGATTTGAAGCGGCTGATTGATCGCGCCTATGTCACTGGTGTTGCGCTGGCGATGCCCAGGGATGTGGAGCGATTGACTGCGACTTCGCCTTTGTCGGCGCTGCATGTGCAGCGGGTTTTGGTGGTGAATGGAATTCTGCAGTCATCGCCTGTTGGCGTTGTGGTGTCGCAGGATGCGCCTGCAATTCTGCATGATGATCCGCTGTTGACATTGAATGCGAAGTTGAAGGCGAAGACCATTGCCTTGTCGTTTGACGGCAATGTGGATCAGCCGGTTGAAATTCTTCACGTGACCACGGCGCAGGGTGCGGCGGTTGCTTCGCGTTTGCATATTGCGGTGGCGGCTGGGGCTTCGGCGACGGTGATTGAGACGTTTGTGGGTGAGGGCGAATATCTCAACAATCCTGTGACCACTGTTGATGTGGCCAAGGGAGCTCGGCTGGACCGGGTGAAGATTGAGACTGAGTCTGCGAAGGCGCAACATCTCTCGCAGGTTATCGTGACGTTGGCGGCGAATGCGATTTTCAATGATTTCACGCTGACGTCTGGGGCCATGTTGAACCGTCAGAATGGCGTTGTTGAATATCATGGTGAGAATGCAGTCGCGAAAGTGTCTGGCAGTTATCTGCTGCGGGGTGCGCAGCATGCGGATACGGCGTTGATCATTGATCACAAGGTTCCCAATTGCATGTCGCGTGAATTGTTCAAATGCGTGATGGATGACAAGTCGCGCGGGATTTTTCAGGGCAAGGTGATTGTCGCGAGGGACGCGCAGAAGATTGACGGCAAGCAATCGTCGCATGCGCTGCTGTTGTCCGAAACGGCAGAGTTTGATGCAAAGCCCGAGTTGGAGATTTATGCGGATGATGTGGTGTGTGGGCATGGGACCACATGTGGAGATTTGAATCACGATCATTTGTTTTATCTGAAGTCGCGCGGGATTCCGGAGGTGGAAGCGCGGGCGATGCTGGTGGAGGCGTTTGTGGCCGAGGCGATTGAGACGGTGGAGAATGAGGGTGTGAGAGATGCGTTGATGGTGCTGCTGCATGCGAGGATGGGGTGATGAAAAAGGCCCCCATCGCCCTTCGGGCACTTCCCCAACAAGTTGGGGAAGGACGTGGTGCTGACACCTCCCCCAACTTGTTGGGGGAGTACCCCGAAGGGGGGAGGGGGGCCTTTGATGTTTGACGTTCAAAAAATCCGCGCTGACTTTCCCATCCTCTCGCGGGAGGTTTATGGCCAGCCGCTTGTTTATCTTGATAATGCGGCGTCATCGCAAAAGCCGCAGGTTGTTGTTGATGCGATGGTCAATAGCATGACCATGGAATATGCCAACGTGCATCGGGGTTTGCATTTTCTCTCCAATGCGGCGACGCAGGCTTTTGAGGATGCTCGGGAATCTGTGCGGCGGTTTTTGAATGCGCCTTCAAAGGATCAGATTATTTTCACACGCAATGCCACGGATGCGATCAATCTGGTGGCGTCTTCTTTTGGCGGCATGGTGATTGGGGAGGGGGATGAGATTGTTTTGTCTATCCTTGAGCATCACTCCAACATTGTGCCGTGGCATTTCCACCGGGAGCGCCGTGGTGCTGTGATCAAGTGGGCGCCGATTGATGATGAGGGGAATTTTCTGCTGGAGGACTATGCCAAGCTGTTGACGTCGCGGACAAAGATTGTGGCCATCACCATGATGTCGAATGCGCTGGGGACGATTACGCCGATTCACGAGATCATCAAGCTGGCGCATGACAAGGGCATTCCCGTGCTGGTGGATGCCAGCCAGGCGGCGGTGCATGGCACTGTAGATGTGCAGGCGCTGGATGCGGATTTTGTGGTGTTTACCGGTCACAAGACTTACGGCCCTACAGGCATTGGCGTGCTTTATGGCAAGGCTGAGCACTTGAAGGCCATGCCGCCTTATCAGGGTGGTGGTGAGATGATCCTTGAGGTGACCGAAGCTGGTGTAACCTATAATGACCCGCCGCATCGGTTTGAAGCGGGAACGCCTGCGATTGTTGAGGCTATCGGGCTTGGGGCGGCGCTGGACTATATGCGCGGTATTGGGGCGGAGGCGATTGTGGCACATGAGAATGCCCTGCACGACCATGCCATGGAGCGTCTAACAAAGATCAATTCTTTGCGTATTTTTGGGCGGGCGAAATCAAAAGGTCCGATTATTTCCTTCACCATGGAGGGGGCGCATGCCCATGATGTGGCGACCGTTATTGACCGGCAGGGTGTTGCCGTGCGGGCGGGAACCCATTGCACCCAGCCGCTTCTGCAGCGCTTTGGTGTAACGGCGACCTGCCGTGCGTCTTTCGGGATGTACAACACGCATGAAGAGGTTGATAAACTCGCAGATGCACTTATCTCTGCACAAAGGATATTCTCGTGATGGATGCCGCAGTTGTTGAAAATGCCCCGAACCCCTCTGCCATTCCGGCGGATGAATTGGCGCGGCTGACGGATGACATCGTGGGGGCGTTGAAGACGGTGTATGACCCGGAGATCCCCGTTGATATTTATGAGCTCGGACTGATCTATAAGGTCGACATTGATGATGACCGCTTTGTGGCGATTGACATGACGCTGACGGCACCTGGCTGCCCGGTGGCTGGCGATATGCCGGGCTGGGTGGAGAATGCCGTGGGATCAGTCGCTGGCGTTTCTGGCGTTAAAGCCAAAATTACTTTTGATCCGCCATGGGACCAGAGCCGCATGTCGGAAGAGGCCCGCATGGCCATGAATATGTGGTGATGATTATATCGCGCCTTCTGTTAAGCTTTCTCGCGTTGTTCGTTTTTTCAATGCCAGCATTGGCCTTCATGGACTGCATTCCCCGCCCCGGCTTGGATGGTGGCTATGTTGCTCGAATTGTAACTGCACCCAAGCTGAATTTTATTGGTGCAGACGGTAAAAAATCTCGGAGCTATGTCGTTGAAGGTGATGAAGTTCTTACATTCAAGAACGAACTCAACCAAACGTGTGTTGTGTATCTGTCTGAAAAAAATGCCAAGATGAGCTATGGCTTGGTGGACGAGACAATGCTGCGTGTTATCCAAGCACAGGATTTGCCGTTGAAGGCTATCTTTGGACACTGGACCAATGGTCTCGCTGAAGTCAAAATTAGTCCGGCTGCAACCGCTGACAAAGTTAGTGTACTAGCGGCGGCTGTTTTTAAACAGTACCATTCAGAAACAGATGATACCGCTGAATATACAGGTGAAATTATAGGTTCTAACGGACTTCCATTAGAGGTTCAGCGCACGGGGAACAAGTTTGGATTCACACAAGGTGATGCAGATTCAATTGGTAACAAAATCATCGGAGACTACAGGCCAGTTTCAAGTCGAAAACCAGACGATGGTTGCGCTGCCAAGTTTGAATTGGTGAGCAACCGTTATCTCTACGTTGAGGACAACCAGCGATGTGGAGGGCTGAACATTTCGTTCACGGGGCTTTATATTATCAAAAACTGACTTATATTGATGAGATGTCAAACATGTCACTTCAAACACTAGTTCGACCCGCAATCCTTTCGATGACTGAGGCTGCTTCCGCGCGGGTGCGTGAACTCATGGCCAAGGACGAGGGCATCGGGCTTCGCGTTGGCGTGAAGAACGGCGGCTGCGCTGGTATGGAATATACCATGGAGTGGGCTAGGGAGACGAAGCCATTTGATGAGGTTGTCGAGCAGGATGGAGCGAAGGTTCTGATTGAGGCCAAGGCTTTGATGTTTTTGCTGGGTACGCAGATGGATTATCAGACCGGGATTTTGAAGTCGGGGTTTGTGTTCAATAATCCGAACCAGATTTCGTCTTGTGGATGTGGCGAGAGTGTTGAGATCAGGCCTGCGGAGATGCCTGCGGCTTAGAAGGGACCTCATCAGCCCTTCGGGCAGCTTCTCCAGAGGAGAAGCGACTCGGTGGCGGTCCTCCCTCAATGTTTATAGTTCAGGGAGGTGCAACAACGAGTCCTTCCCCTCTGGGGAAGGTGGCCGAAGGCCGGATGAGGTCTCTTAAAACTTCCGCAGTGCCGCGCTTTTTGCTTCGCTGGTGAAATTTACGCCGATCATGTCGTGGCGTTTCCAGGCTATTTCTGCGTCGCGGATAGTGCTGTCGGACACCATGAAAAGCTTGAACGTGTCGGGCAGATTGTTGGTTGAGCCGATCAGGATTTTGGCACCCGTTGCCGAGATGTCGCGCACGGCGCAATCGATGGAGCGCATGTCATCCAGAATAAGCTTGGCGGATTTCAGCACGCGCATGCGCTTGGCCACGCGGCGTTGCTCTGCCGTCGTGACGTCGACTACATCTGATGGTTGACTGGTCGCCATGGCGAACACCATAGGCGAGAGAGGTTAAATTTAAGCCAATACTCAGCGTGCTGCTGACTTTGCGGGCCGTTGCAGGAAGGCTGGCATGTTTCCGGCGTTGAAGCCGCCATGGTCCGGCGCGTCGTTCTGTTCGTGGTAGTCGCGGCGGGGGCGGGGGGTGCGCTCTGGCTTGGCGACTGGTGCTGCTGCTTCGACGACGGGTGCGGCTTCGACAACGGTGCGGGGCTTACGCTCCGGTTTTTTCTCGCGGGTGCGGCGTTCACGAACAGGTTTTGGTGCGTCTTCCACTTCTTCGACCGCTGCCGTTTCACCCAGCGAGAACCACTCCATGTCCTTTTTGAGCAGGGCTTCGATGGCTTTGACGTGTTTTGTGTCGGCTGACGAGACCATCATATAGGCGTGGCCTTCGCGACCGGCGCGGCCGGTGCGGCCGATGCGGTGGACGTAGTCTTCAGCGTGTATCGGCACATCGAAGTTGAAAACGTGGCTGACTTCAGGAATGTCGAGGCCGCGTGCCGCAACGTCGGAGGCGATGAGGAAGGTCACTTCCTGCGCGCGGAAGGCGGTGAGCATTTTGAGACGCGCCGACTGGTCCATGTCACCGTGAAGTGCTCCGGCGTTGAAGCCGTGACGCTTCAGGGACTTTTCGAGCAGCGCCACTGTGGTTTTGCGGTTGGCGAAAATGATGGCGTTGTTGATCTTGGAGCTTTCCGAGTTTTCCTGGCTGCGGATGAGCTTGCGCAGTGCATCGCGTTTTGCAGCGGCTTCGGATGGTACCTTCACTGCAAATTGCGAGATGGTGGGTGCCGCGGATGAAACGGAGGAGGTTTCAACTTGTACCGGA
>JAYUVC010000076.1:0-22111 GCA_043754325.1 Hyphomicrobiales bacterium | reverse complement strand
TGAGAACCATTTAAGCGACGATACAATCACCGTCTCAATCCACAACCTTCAAGCCCTAAAAACAAAATCAAACAAGGCGGGTCAGACCGGACGCTTACCGACCAGAAATGGTCGGCGGATTTGTGTTTTGCCAACGTTTCTGTATCGCCCCGCGTCTGGCAATCACATTTCCTAGTATTGACGATGGCCTGTCCCTGCTTCATCCTTCTTTTAAAGCCAACGAAGGATTCTTCAAGATTATGCGCCCGATCTTTTTTTCCGTGGCTTCAAGCGAAGTTGTCTTTGCCGAACAGATTTGGGAGCGCTTGCCCGCTGATCTCGTATACCTCTACAGCAAGTCGGGCGCAGAAGGCGAGCATATGTGGCGGGAAATATCGGACAAGGAACTCGCCAACGCTAAATTCTTTGTGGTGTTCTGGTCTGCCAATTACGTGAAGGCTCTAGGCTGTGTCCGAGAGCTTGCTGCTGCCAAACAAAGAGTCAAGGACGAGGCACTCGTTCCTTTGGTCTTGCGATTGGATAACTACCCAATCAAATTTTCCGATGGGCTTGGAGAAGACGTCAGGCAAATTTTCGCTGATCTTGATGCCCTACTGGACTTTCGCACGTCACGAATCAACATGAATACAAATGACGCGGTTTCCTTGGTCACCAGTGTCGTCGAGCCTGCACTTGAAGACAATCATCCCCGCTTGATCCGCGGAGAATTGCTCGACAACTTGAAGAAAGCAACAAGACGGGATGACGTCGCTTTTGCTTGTAGACCGGCGATGTGGATTTCCGGGTTTAATGGTGTTGGTCGGCTCTCATTAGTTCGAGAACTCAGCCGCAGCTACCATGGCGGAAGTAGATGCATCGTCATTGATGTAAATGAAACTTCTCTACCAAAGCAGGTTCTGTTGCACATCCATGACGAGGCATTTGGTGGAGGGCAAGAAGCGCTTGATAAGCTTAATTCCGATCCAAAATCAGAAACTGTCGAAGCGCTTGTTTCCAAGATCAATAGTGTGTCGGATGATCGGAGAACAGTTGTCTTCCGACATCACAGAGTTGTTGAAGAGTCGGCTGAGCTTCCAGAATGGATAGACGAAGTGGTTGTTGCTCTAACTCCGACAAACAGAACGCGCCTATTTGTCGTTTCTCAGATACCGTTGTCGGCCTCGAGGCGGGAACACTGCCACGGCTCGCTGGGAGAATTTCGCGTTCCCACGCTGTCGGAAGATGACACTGAAGAATTTGCAAGACAACTCATAGAACACTTTGATCCAATGCCCGAACGATGGAGCAATCGCATTGCTGACCTCGTACGCATGGCAGGTGGCAACCCCGGTTTTTTGGTGACCGTTGTTCGCTCGGCATCTAAAATTGATGATCCCGAACAGATCGACAGCCTCCTTCAGCGCAATAGCGAGAGGATGGCAGAGTCTATCACTGGCTATGCAAGGTGGGCGTTCAGGCAATTGGCTGACTTTCCACAAGAGCAGAAGGCTTTGTTGCTCTTGAATGATATCAGCCCCGTTCATCATGATGATTTGGCGACCATGCTTGGAAATGACAGGCCCGTTCTGAACGTTCTTGGCAAGCTGTTGTCACTCGGGCTTGTCGAGAGAGATCAAGACGGCCTCTATCGTCTGACCCCTTTGCTCGCTCGTCGATTGAACCATGACGTAGTAAGGGTGGACGCCAAGGACTGGTACAGAAGTGCTATGCAGAAATTTGCCAAATCTGCCGTCCTCTTTGAAGGGGACGGTACTGATATGGTGAAAATCGAGTCACGCATCAGTGCAAGCTTATGGCAAGGCGAAACTGACCTTAACCCCGAGGTAGCAAAATATGTTTCAGCCTCGCATTGGTTCCAAGTTGGTGTCAGACTCTATCACGCCCGCCACCGCGAAACAGCCTATAAGCTTCTGAAAAAGGCGTATGAGAAGCGTACGACATTTCGAGATTTGGCGAAGGCTGAATTAACCCGCTACTTTGGTCTGAGCGCGATCAGAAATGGCAGGCTGCACGAGGCTGACGAGTGCATTGCGAACCTCAGCGGTACTTTTCAAACGCGCGACATGGCAAAATACCTTGAAGCCTTCAAGGAAGAAAGCCAGCGTAATTTTGGCCCGGCACTCTTGCTCTACGAAGAAGCTCTCAAACTCAATGCGCATAATCCCCGGCGCAAAGAAAGGATTTATCGACCGCTTATCAAATGCATCTTCAAATCCGGTTGGCCTGATTATTCGAAGGCAGAAGTTCATGCGCTGGCGTGGCGCAGTATGAGAGATACTGTTTTCGCAAAGATGGCATTGGCGCAAACGTACCTCAACTGGTGGAAGAAGGGTGCCCACAACAGCAGGGTGGTCCCACATGATATTCAGGAGAAATATCAGACCGCGTTGAACGATTTGGAATCTCAACCCGGTGTGGGCAGCGGCTATTTCGAAATCGTCTCCGAAGAAGCAAAGCTGGACAAGAACTATCCCAGAGCTATCGAATTTGCAAGCAAGGCCATTGTAGCGGACCTTGGGCGATTTGAATTACGTGTGGAACGTTGGCAGCTGATGTCCGAATCCCGTGATCCAACAGCCTGTGCAGAGGCCTTAACGGAAATGGACAATGCGAGGGTCAATCCTGAGTTCAAAAGCAACTGGAAGCCGTTCTTGATGGCGATGACGTCCGCCTATGCCGGAGCTGTCGCGGGTACAGGCAAACACAATGCGCAGAGGGTGCAGCGATTTGCCAGTGGTTTGAATGGGGAAGAGATTGCGCAAGCAATCGCCGCATCAAACAATGGGTACCGCGTCTTTTCCACGGACTACTGAGAATACTTTTGCAGAAATTACACCTAAAGTAGACTCGAACGACAACAAAAGTGATGAGGTGGGTCACCGCAAGGAAGGCGCCGCTGAGTTTACACAACTCAAAACGTATTGCGATCTTCTGATCAGTATGATAATATCCCACCATGTCAAACGCCGCCGAAAAAATCTCCATTACCGTCACCTCCGCCATGAAGCGAACTTTGGAAGAGCGCGTGGCTTCGGGTCAATTCGCATCCGCAAGCGAGTTGATGCGTGAAGCATTTCGAACTTGGCAGCGGCAGCAGGATGAGCATGAGGAGCGGATTGCGTCCATTCGTGCGCGCATTCAACAGTCGATTGATGACCCAAGGCCAAGCATTCCGGCGGAAGAGGTTTTTGATCGGCTTCGCCGCAAGCATCAGCAGAATTTGAAAGCCGCAACTTGAAACGCAGGCGACTTGTTTTCCGGCCTCAGGCGGAGGCTGATCTTGATGCGATTTATGACTACATTGCGAAAGCCAGCAGCAACTTTGAAGTCGCATTTAACTTCACAGAGCGATTGCGGGCGGCCTGTTTCAAACTGGTCGATTTTTCCGAGCGCGGAACACCTCGCAACGACTTGCTCCCCGGACTGCGAACAGTCGGTTTTGAGCGCAAGTCTCTGATCGCCTATGTTGTGCAGGGCGATGACATTGTGATCGTGAACATATTCCATGGCGGGCGTGATTGGGAAGCGGCAATTTTACGCGATGATACTCTGAATGAATGGACCGAAGACCTGTGAAATCTGTGTGAACAGGGTAAGTTCCGACCTGCAAGAATGGCGTAACGACTTCCCCACTGTCTCCAGCATAGACTCAGTGGAACTGAATTCCCCGTGAAGATGCTCAAGTTTTGCGGTCAGACTGAAAGACCCCGTGCACATTTACTATAGCTTTACACTGGCATTCGTGTTGGCATGCCAAGTCTTAAGGGGATGTCTAACCGCGGTTTCTGAATCGAGGCCCGGGACAGTGTATGGTGGGTCGTTTGCCATGCTGACCAAGACTGGGGCGGTCGCCTCCCAAAGAGTAACGGAGGTGCTGAGATGGTAAGCTCAGGCTGGTCGGAAATCAGCTGCGCGTCGGCCAAGGGCTGCCGCACTTTTTTGTTGGCGCATCGCCCAGCGCAAAATCACTTTGTGCTCGGAGTGGCTGGGTGCACTATATACAAAAGAAACCAAAAACGCAGCGAGGACACCTCACATGAACAAGCGCTCATTTCTTAAAATTACGTTCGCTTCACTCATTCCGCTTGCACTTGCTCGCCCATCAGTCGCTCGCGGAATTATCTCGGCATACCGCAACCCTGGCTGCGGGTGTTGTGAAAAGTGGGCGGATATGATGATGGCGGCAGGATTTGTGGTAAACATGAAGGATGATGATGACCTTGCAGCGCGTCGGACGGCAGCAGGCGTTCCAGAGGATCTGGCGGGTTGTCACACTGCCATGGCGGGAAACTATGTGATAGAGGGACACGTGCCGCTGACTGACATTGAAAGATTGCTTGCGGAAAAGCCCGCCATCCGCGGCATTGCTGTTCCAGGAATGCCCATGGGGTCTCCCGGCATGGAAATGGGAGAAAGCCGCGATGCCTATGATGTTGTGGCGTTCAAGGCAGATGGCACCCGCTCTGTATTTGCCAGTTATGTCGCCCGTCCATAACCGTGATGTGATGTCGAGGGTCTTGACCCCGACACAATTCTCTGCGATCCAGCGCTCATGAAGGCGAAACAAACAAAGTGGATGAAATTTTTAGTGGCAGTTTTTGTCACTCTTTCGCTCGCCTTCTTGCCCATGCTTTCGCAACAAAGCATGGCTGGCCATCACGGCACAGCGGCGAAAGTTTTTGCTGCGACTATGGACGACCAAGAGCATGTGTCTGGTTCATGTGCGGAGAAGTCCCAAACGGGCTCATCTGACTTGCAGATGGATTGCTGTGACATGAGTTGTTCAAGTTTCGCTGCTTTTGAAGCAGCAGACGTGCCTACCGTAGATTTGCAAATGGCTGACCATTTTGGGTCCGATGCGGTGCAACTGACTTCGCGCACTACATTTGGGCTTTTGCGTCCACCTCGCGTCTGATTCCACGCCCGGAATCCGCCTTGAGTCGGGCCCGTCCTGACTTAGTCTCCATCAGTTTTCACTCCATCGGAAATAACATGAAAGCAACGCTGCTTGCCGTTGTCGTGCCACTGCTTCTTGCCGGGTGCGCAACGCCACGTCCTCTGCCGGAGGTTACGGCCTACAAGTCGCCCGTGACTGCGGGTGCCAAAGTGCCAAAGACGCATCATCACACCACACTGACGGGTTACACGCACCGCGAAGCTGTGACGCCTGAAGCCTGGGTGACGGAAGATGATGCCCCCGCACCAGATGCCACGATGAAAAAGGAAGATTGCAAGAAAGCAGAAGGAGCGACAGATGATTGCCCCGCTCAATAAACCAGTCCTCGCACTCCTTGCGTCGGCATTGCTCGCTGGGTGCACCTCCAATCCTGACTGGAAACTTTTGGAAAACCCCAGATATGGTCTGCAAGGGACTGCCGCACATACTGTTGCAGCCATTGGCAAGCGCCCGGTGTGGGTGCAGTCGCAGGAAGAAGCGCAACAAGCCGCCGCACAAACGCGCGCCATTCTTGGCGGCAAAGTTGTGTCCAAAGACATAGCCGTGCGTGTTGCCCTTCTGAACAACAGGGGTTTGCAAGCTGATCTGGCCGAGATTGGAATCTCTTCGGCAGACATGTGGCAAGAGACAAAGCTGTCCAACCCCGTGATCTCCATTGGCTATGGGGTCAATCCGGTTCAGCGACTGCTTGAATCGACAATTGCGGCCAACATTCTCAATCTCATCACGAGAGAGAAACGCGTCGATATTGCGGAAGCACAGTTTCGCGCTGCACAGCACCGTGCCGCCAACTCGCTTTTGCGACTTGCTTTTGATACCGAACGGGCTTGGATCAAGACCGTTGCCGCCAAGGAGTCCATGACATACCTTCTTCAAGCCCAGACAGCAGCAGATGCAAGTTCTGATCTTGCCAAGGAGCTGGGCCGCACGGGTGCGTTCAACAAGGCAGCACAGGCGCGGGAACACGCTTCGTTTGCCGAGCTTACGGGCCAGTTGGCGGAAGCGAGAATCTCTGAGCGGGAGTCGCATGAAGAGTTGACAAGGCTGATGGGGGCCTGGGGCGCTGATATCACCTACAAGCTGCCGTCCACGTTGCCCAAACTTCCGGCGCGTACAAACATCAAAACAGCCGTCGAGCGTGAAGCTTTGCGCAAGCGGGTGGATTTGCAAATCGCCAAGCTGGAACTCGAGGGCATTGCACGAAGCTACAAGCTGACCAATGCAACGCGCTACGTGACTGACCTTGGACTGCTGGCAGGCGTCGAATTCGCAAAGCCCAAACAGCCTGAAGATGGTGAAGACGGCACGCCGGTCGAAGTTGCAAAACGCATCGAAATGGACATTTCAATCCCTATCTTCGATTCAGGCGAGGCGCGGCTGCGGAAGGCAGAATTCGTGTACATGCAAGCCGCCAACCGGCTGGCTGAAAAAGCCGTGAACATCCGTTCGGAAGCGCGTGGTGCCTATGAAAAATACAAGTCTACCCATGAACTTGCACGGCACTATCGCGACAGGGTGTTGCCGTTGCGCAATGTGATCAAACAGGAAGTGCTGCTTGAATACAACGGCATGATCTCCAGCACTTTCGAGCTGCTCGCTGATACGCGTGCTGCAACCAATGCGGCCCTCATGTCCGTCAACGCCAAACAAAATTTCTGGCTGGCAGATATTGACCTCCGCTCCGCCATTCACGGTGGCTACGGCGGGGGCGGTGCCAGCGCAGGCGGCGGGGTGTCCCTCGCTGGAGAAGGCGGAGGCGGCCATTGACACACATTCACACATTGGAGAAGCAATCATGGGAGAAGCAATCATGATCAACCGACGCGGCATCCTGGGTGCCAGTGCCATACTTGCAAGTACAGCCATGTGGACCAAAACCATGGCTAAATCTCTGCCCGAAGCGGCTTTGATGAAGTCATCGGACATGCAACCACCGTTGGTTCCCACCAGTGGTCCTGACTATCAGCCAGTTGTTACACTTAACGGCTGGACGCTGCCGCACCGCATGAACAACGGTGTCAAAGAGTTTCACCTTGTGGCGCAGCAAGTGAAGCGCGAAATTTCACCGGGCATGGTGGCGCATTTGTGGGGCTACAACGGCCAGTCGCCGGGCCCGACAATTGAAGCTGTGGAAGGTGACCGTGTGCGCATCTTCGTCACCAACAAGTTGAAGGAGCATACGTCTATTCACTGGCACGGCATGATCCTGCCCAGCGGCATGGATGGTGTGACGGGCTTGACCCAGCCGGGCATCCCGTCCGGCAAGACCTTTGTCTATGAGTTCGATCTCGTGAAGTCCGGCACTTTCATGTATCATCCGCATGCGGACGAAATGACCCAGATGGCCATGGGCATGATGGGTTTTTTTGTCATCCATCCCAAAGACCCGAAGTTCATGCGGGTGGACCGGGACTTTGTGTTCCTGCTCAATGCCTATGACATCGACCCCGGCTCCTACATGCCAAAGATCATGACCATGACCGACTTCAATTTGTGGACATGGAACAGCCGAGCATTCCCCGGTATCAGCCATCTGGTGGTTGGAAAAAACGACAAGGTGCGGGTGCGTGTCGGTAATCTCACCATGACCAATCACCCCATCCACATGCATGGCTATGACTTCTCGGTGACCTGCACAGACGGTGGTTGGGTTCGGCCTGAAGCGCGTTGGCCGGAAGTGACGATTGACCTGCCGGTCGGTGGCATGCGGGCTTTTGAGTTTGATGCGAAGTATGAAGGTGACTGGGCCATCCACTGCCACAAGTCGCATCACACCATGAACGCGATGGGACATGACATTCCGACGTTCATTGGCACCGACAAATCCAAAATCGCCAAGAAAATTCGCAAAATCCAGGAAGAATACATGCCCATGGGTGAAAACGGCATGGCCGACATGGGCGAGATGGAAATGCCGTTGCCTGACAACACGCTTCCCATGATGACGGGCTTTGGCCAGTTCGGTGCCATCGAAATGGGTGGCATGTTCTCTGTGGTCAAAGTGCGCGAAGGCCTGTCTGCCAACGATTACGCCGATCCAGGCTGGTACAAGCATCCCGAAGGGACGGTTGCCTATGAATGGAAGGGTGACGTGCCTGAGCCAGTCGAGTCGGGCGATGCGAAGACCGTGCCACCCGTAAAACCTGCAAAGAAAACGGCAGGTTGATTACTGCAATCTAAAACTTTCGAAAATTATCAACCAAGGAGAAAATGATGAAGTTGCTTGCTATTGCGTCCATGGCTGCCGTGTTGGCGCTGGGAAATACTGCCTTTGCCGCCGGTCAACATGACGGTGGCCACGACGAATACCTCATTGGCATGAAAGGTGAAAAAGCCAAGGCCAAGCGCACACTCAATGTTTCAATGCGTGAAACCGAAGACGGCAAGATGCTGATCGAGCCAAAGGTGCTGATGTTCCGAAAGGGTGAGACAGTTGTTCTCAACTTCACGAACAAGGGCAAGGTGGATCATGAGTTTGTCATGGACACAGAAGACAATGTGCAAAAACACAAAGTGGTCATGGAGAAAAACCCTGACATGATTCACGCTGATGACAACTCACTGCGCCTTACCCCAGGTGAAAAAGGCCAGATCATCTGGACCTTCGCCAAGGACGGCAAATACAGCTTCGCCTGTCTCATTCCCGGCCACTACGAAGCCGGCATGCACGGAAAAATCAGTGTGAACAAGTAATCCGGTTTCGGGGCAACACACCGAACTGCAACTTAAACCCAACTGAAAACTGAAGGACATACCAAAATGAAACTGACAACACTTTTTGCCGCGACTGCTATTGCATTGGCCACAACGGGGTCTGCATGGGCTGCTGAAATGACCGACGGCATGATCAAGAAGATTGACACTGCACAGAAGAAGATCACCATCAAGCATGGCGAATTGAAAGACCTTGAAATGCCAGCCATGACCATGGTGTTTGCGGCAGGCGATGCTGTCGATGTGACCAAACTCAAGGCCGGTCAGAAAGTGAAGTTCATGGCCTCACGCGTCAACGGCCGTTTGACAGTGACTGAAGTCAAATGAGATTGTTTGCCAGGCGGCGGCCGAAACCATAGCGGTCCCAGGGTAGCGAAATTCTTTGTCGGGCAAGTTCCGATCTGCACGAATGGCGCAACGATTTCCACACTGTCTTCAGCATAAACTCAGTGAAATTGAATTACCGTGTTGTTATGCCAATTCAAGGATGACAAGCTGACTACCCTTGAGAGTCCGTATCAACTGAATTGAATATTGAGCAGTGGGAGTTTTCTTCCCTATTGCCATTCTCTAACACTTCTGTTTTTCGTCGGCTTGGCGTCAAATCGCTTCAACGCCAATGGTGCTTCGTCTCAACGCGCGGAAGAGCAGGTCGCCGCCAGGCCTTTCGAAAAACAGAGCTTCATTCATTGATCAATCAAACCAAACCCGCCGAAGCAGAAATGCTCCGGCGGGTTTTGTGTTATCTCGGTGCTTACATTGTCAGCGGGCGCAAGCACATCACGACATCCAAGATATTTTCGACTGGATTGTTTCGCGGCCCAGCTATCCGACTGTTGCAGAAAATTTTGTAAACCGCATTCATGAGAAATGTGAAAGGCTTGGAAATTTTCAATGCAGGGCGTTGCGCGAGACGATCTGCAGCAAGGGCTGCGCATATTGGGCTTTGAGCGCAGGGCAGTCATCGCGTATCGGGTTTTGGTCGATGCAGTCGAAGTGACCAAGGTGGCGAGTTGGTAATTTCAGATTGGTCGAATATCACCCAAACCCGCCGCCCAGTTTCATGCTCGGTGCCTGGGGGGCTGCTTCCGGTTTCACCCTCGCCTGGATTTCCTTGGCAAAGCGCGTCATGATGAAGGCGGAGATATCCTGTGCGGCGACTGGCCTTCCGGTGAGATAGCCTTGAATATAGTCACACTGGATGTCCTGGATGATGGCGGCCTGTTCAGGCGTTTCGATGCCTTCGGCTGTGACCTTCAAACCGAGATTGCGGCTCAGGCTCATGATAGACGAGAGCATGCCGCGCACCCGCGGCTTTTGTTCCATGGCGGTGATGAAGCTGCGGTCGATCTTCAGTTTTGAGAAGGGGAATTTCCACAGGTAGCTGAGACTGGAATAGCCGGTGCCGAAATCATCAAGCACAATCGGGCAGCCCATTTCGCGCAAGGCTTCGAGTTGCGACAACACCGCATCGGCGTCGCCCATCATGGTGCTTTCCGTGATTTCGACTTCAAGGCGGTAGGCCGGGAAGCTGGAAAGTTCGAGCGCGTTGTGCACGTCCGTCATCAAGGTGCCGTCGAGAAACTGCTCCGGTGACACGTTGACGGCAACGGTCAGATGCTGTGGCCAATGCACGGCAGTGCGGCAGGCTTCTGCCATGGCCCAGGCACCGATCTTGCTGATCAATCCTGCATCTTCAGCCACCGGAATGAATTCTGCTGGGGAAACAAAACCCATGGCCGGATGTTTCAGCCGCAGCAAGGCTTCAAAGCCCGACAGCTCGCCCGATTGGCTGTTGAAAAACGGTTGATAGTTCAGGCTGAGATAGTGATGCTCCAAAGCCTCCTGCACGGCGGTCAGCACATCGGCCTTGCGGCGCGATGCTTGCGATAGTGTCGGGTTGAAAAAGGCGTAGCCCGGTCCGCCGCGCTCGGTTGCCGATTTATAGGCGAGGCCCGCGTTTTGCAAAAGTGTGACAGCATCACGGTCGGTCGGGCTTGACAGGGCAACGCCTGCACCAATCTCAATTGTCAGTTTCCGGTCAACCCAGTCGATAGGCTCGATCAAGCGGTTGAGGTAAGACTTGGCCCTTGTCATGGCCTCCAGGGGGTCCGTCAATGCCGGAATGAAAACCGCAAAACTGCGATAGTCGAGGCGGCAGCACAAGGTGTTGGTTTCAGCGATGGCATGTAGCCGGGCTGCCAGGGCTGACACCACATAATCACCCACATGGCGTCCCAAGGAGCCTGCAAGGCGCGGCAGACCTGTGAGGCCAAATTCGATCATGGTGGCGAGTGGTGGATTATCCCCCGCCGCCTTGAAATGGGCATCAACCCTCGACATAAAGGCGGAACGGTTGAGCAGACCCGTCAGCTGGTCCACCGTCAACAGGCGGCTCACGTCCTGCTCGAGCCGTGTCTTTTGGCGGCGCAGTTGTTCGAGTTCGGTTTGGAGTTCGGTTGTCATGTGTGGGAGCGCCGATGCAAATCAATTGACTCAAAGCTTAACGGGCGGGATGTGAAGCAGTCGTAAATTTTGAAGGGCAATTGTCAAAATACCATGCAAATACTCAGTTACCTTGGTTTTTCGCGCAACGGGTTGCAAGCCGTTGCATTGGCTCTTCTCTTGATTGTTTCTACTGTTGCAAATGCCGGGGCGCGGGAAACCTACACTCAGTTTGCCGAGCGGATATTGGCTTCACCACCGGCAGGTGCTGAGGTTCGGGCCGATTTGGAAGCGGCTGTATTTCGCTCGACCAATGCCTATTTATCATCACAGGGGCTCAAGCCCCTGAAACCAGCCAATGCTGTATTGTTGAAAGCGGCACGGGCGCAGGCCATGGATTTGCTGATGCAGGGTGGCATGGGGCATGTGTCCGGCAATGGTTATGATTTCGAGTCGCGCATCCGGGCGTTTCACCCTGGCCAGATGTTTCTTCCGGTCATGGCTGAAAATGCGGCGCGGTTGCGAAATTCCGGATTGTCTGATTCAGCAAAAGCCCAGGCGATCGTGCAACAGTGGGTCAAGTCATCCGGTCACCGCAAGAATATGGTGAACCGGAGTTACGTCATGGTTGCCGTTGGCGTGGTGAGCAGGGGGAAAGATGTTTATGCGGTACAGGTTTTTTCGGGACCTGTGGTGAAAACCAATATGACGGGTGGCGAGATAGCGAACTGAAGTGTCGGAAAATAAGTTGAAATTGGATTTTAAAATACCGTCATTGCCTGATTTGTTCCACTGCTGTCGGTTAGGGAAATGGGTTACTGTTGTTTTAGTGGCGAACTCACAAAAGTTGTCATTACCGCACTCGTTGCGGTAATCCATGGTTCAACAGGAGTGGAGTTGTACTGATAAATCACGCTAGCACCACGATGGATTACCGCAACAAGTGCGGTAATGACACTGTGAGTGGCATCGACACAATCATAGACATTTTCGAGCCTCACTTTACATCGCCGGAGCCGAAAGTGCTTGCCGTGGACCTGCCAATGCCCTTTGCGCCGCATTCTTCACAGCCTTTTGCAACTTTTCAAATGCCCGCACTTCAATTTGCCGGATTCGTTCACGCGACACTTCAAATTCCTTGGACAGATCATCAAGCGTTGCCGGATCGTCCTGCAGTTTGCGGGCTTCAATCACGCGGCGTTCGCGGTCGGTGAGTTTGGTCAGGGCTTCGTTGAGAAAAGAATTGCGCATTGAGGTTTCTTCGTTCTGCGCCAGCACTTCTTCCTGGCTGTCGGAACTGTCCACCAACCAGTCCTGCCATTCACCTTCACCATCCCCATCGGCACGCAAGGTTGCGTTCAACGATGTGTCACCACCCAAGCGGCGATTCATCGAGATGACTTCGTCTTCATTGACTCCCAATTTGGTGGCGATCAGCTTGACGTGCTCAGGTTTCAAGTCCCCTTCTTCCAGCGCCTGAATTTGCCCCTTCACCTTGCGCAGGTTGAAGAACAGCTTCTTCTGGTTGGCGGTCGTGCCCATTTTGACAAGTGACCATGAGCGCAAGACAAACTCTTGAATTGACGCCTTGATCCACCACATGGCGTAGGTGGCGAGTTTGAAGCCCTTGTCCGGTTCAAACTTCTTCACAGCCTGCATGAGACCAATATTGCCTTCGGAGATCACGTCACCTACGGGCAAACCATAACCACGATAACCCATGGAGATTTTGGCCACCAAGCGGAGATGGCTGGTGATCAGTTTGTGTGCAGCCTCAGTGTCGCCGTGTTCTTTCCAGCGCTTGCCCAGCATATATTCTTCCTCAGGCGCCAGCATGGGGAACTTGCGGATTTCCTGAAGGTAACGATTAAGACTGCCTTCGCCTGCAGCAATTGCAGGCAATGATACGGACTTTGCCATTGTATTTCCTTTCCCTCCCCGCTCCAGGGAGGCTCCCGAACCCGTGATATGGGATGCGGCTTTGGATTTTAAAGACACAAAAGAAGTTGCAGATTAGATAACCTTGTCTACGGCGCTTTGTTCCCTGCGGATTGCAGCTTTAATTCATGGTGAAGTTGTGACATGGCTTCTGGGAGCGGAGCTTCAAAATGCAGCGGCTTTCCTGTCTTTGGGTGCTCGAAACCAAGAATCGTGGCGTGAAGAGCCTGTCCTTTCAATGCGTTAACGGCATGTCTTGCAGGTTCCAACAGCTTGGCGAGCGATGATTTAAAACCGCCGCCATACACATCATCCCCCAACAATGGGTGGCCGATATGCGCCATATGCACGCGAATTTGATGGGTTCGCCCGGTTTCGAGGTTGCAGCGCACCAAACTGGCGATGTCGCCAAAGCGTTCCAGCACTTCATAATGGGTGATGGCTTCCTTGGCGTCGCTGCGGGTGCTGACGGCCATTTTCTGGCGGTTGGTGGTGGACCGGGCGATGCCCGTGGTCATCATGCCTGCCGGGCGTTGCGGCACCCCCCAGACAAAGGCCAGATAAGCCCGCTCCAGCCGACCATCGCGGCCATGCGCCTGGAACTGGTCGGACAGGCTTTGGTGCGCTGCATCATTTTTGGCAATCACCAAAAGGCCGGAGGTGTCCTTGTCCAAACGGTGCACAATGCCGGGGCGTTTGACTCCTCCAATACCTGATAGCGACTCGCCACAATGTGCCAGCAACGCGTTGACCAAAGTGCCACTGTCATGGCCAGCGGCTGGGTGAACCACGAGTCCTGCGGGTTTATTGATGACGATGACATGCTTGTCTTCAAAAACCACATCAAGTTCAATATGTTCAGCCTCGGGCTCGGCCGGCTTTGCTGGTGGAACGATAATATCGACTCGCTGTAATGGCTTTAGTTTTAATCCGGAGTCATCAACAAGCTTGCCCTCGACATTCACCTGTCCCTCGGCGATAAGTCGTTGGAAGCGGGCGCGGCTGATATCAGGAAAGCTGCGGGCCAGAAAGCGGTCAAGGCGTTCGGGTTGATCGGAAACGGCGGATAAATGTTCAGGAGATGACGTCATATGGCAAGCGATAGCACAGACACGCCCCCCGTCCACCAAGGACCTTCACTGGCGCTATTGCGGCTGGTCAAAATCATGGGGGTGGTGCTGGTGCTGCTGTTTCTGGGACTGATCGGCGGCATCATCTGGAAAGCCACCCACAAGGCACCGGCACCTGTAACTGACGTGGTCATGGACCTGGGCATTGATCCCGCCAGCATCAAGCATCTGGCCGTGGACGGAAATACCCTGGCCATAGCGACTGACCGCGAGATTGTGGTGATTGACGTGGCGAAACGTAAAATCATCATGCGGAGTGGCAAGCCATAGCGGTTGAATCTGACTGGCGGCTACAACCAATCACCCCTCCCCGCAAGCGGGTAGGGGTGAAGAAAGGGCCTCAACACAAAGGTCTATCCCCAATCGCTTATACCTTGCCTTTACCTCCACAGCACTTGTAGCATTGCCTCGGGACGCTCCCTTCGTCTATCGGTCAGGACGGCAGCCTCTCACGTTGCAAAGACGGGTTCGACTCCCGTAGGGAGCACCACTGGTAAGTTGTCTAAAACTTCGCTACTCCATATGCATGTCTCCACGTGATATTGAAAACCTGATCAGCCGCATCGCCTTGGGCGATCGCGTGGCGTTTCGTGCGCTTTATACAGCCACGTCAGCGAAACTATTTGGCGTCTGCCTGCGTGTCTTGAAAAACAGAACGGATGCAGAAGACGTGTTGCAAGAGAGCTATGTCAAGATATGGCACAACGCCGCCAAGTACCAGGTTTCGGGTTATAGCCCGATCACGTGGCTGGTGACGATTGCGCGCAACCAGTCGATTGATCGCCTGCGGGCGCGCAGGCCCGATTCTGCTGAGCTGGGCGAGGCCGAAGAGATTGCGGACCGGAATCCAACGCCTGAACAGAATGTGGTTTTGGGCGGTGAGGTAGAACGCCTGCGGCTCTGCCTTGAAAAACTTTCCCCCGGTCGTGCCGAGGCCGTCAAGGCGGCTTACATGGAAGGATACAGTTACCAGGAACTGGCTGATCGTTTGAACCAGCCCATCAATACCGTGCGCACCTGGCTGCGGCGCAGTTTGATCTCTCTCAAAGAATGTCTGTCACCATGACCGACAGCACACATTTGCCAAAAGAGGACGGCCTGCTCGCTGCCGAATATGCCCTTGGGGTTTTACAAGGCGATGCACGCGATGCATTTGCCCGCCGCATGGCGCAGGACGTATCACTTGCCGCAGCGGTGCGGCAATGGGATGAGCACTTCGCCAGCATTGCTGAAGATATCGCGTCTGTGTCGCCACCGCGCGGCGTTGAGGCGGCACTCGAAAAACGTCTGTTCGCGTCAGCACCAGAGGCAAAAACATCGCTCTGGAACAGTCTGGGCCTCTGGCGCGGCCTTGCCGTTGCATCGCTTGCCGCAGTTGTAGCACTGGGTGCGTGGAACCTTCGCCCCATCACTGATATCGCTGGCACCGGGCTGGTGGCACAAGTGGCGGGCGAAGCCAAGGCCGTGACACTGGTTGCCTATTATGACGCGGCCAAAGGTGAACTTCGGCTTAATCGCACCGAAGGCTCAGCTGTGGCTGGCCGCAGTTTTGAGCTCTGGTTGATTGCAGGATCAGATGCGCCGGTTTCGCTGGGGCTATTGCCTGCTGATAACAACGGCAGGGTTCTGGTGCCTGTAAACCTGCGCTCCAAACTCAAAGGTGGCACCTTGGCCATCAGCGATGAACCGCAAGGCGGATCAACAACCGGTGCGCCAACGGGTGCGGTTCTCGCCACCGGGCAGTTGACCAGTGTTTGATCACGAACTCGTTATCACCTTGTTCATGATGTCCTGAAACTTAATTCAAGCAGCTTCCGTAACTGCAAGTGTTCCCGCAACCGGGATCCCATCATAAAGTCAAACGGAGAAACCTCATGACCATCCTTCGCACCGCCCTTTTCGCGGCTCTTTTGTCGATCAGTGCTAACACAGCTTTTGCCGCCAACCCCGATGTGGGCGGCGCACCCATGCTTGAAAACAAGAACATCATTGAAAATGCCGTGAACTCGAAAGATCACACCACGCTGGTTGCTGCAGTCAAAGCCGCAGGCCTGGTTGACACGTTGATGGGCGCTGGACCGTTCACGGTTTTTGCGCCCGTGAATTCGGCCTTTGAAGCCCTGCCTGCCGGCACCGTCGAAAATCTTTTGAAGCCTGAAAACAAGGCCACGCTGACCAAGATTTTGACCTGCCATGTTGTGGCTGCAAACGCCATGGCCGCTGATGTTGCCAAGATGGCGATGGCCGATGGTGGCATGCACGAAGTCACAACTGTTGGCGGCTGCAAATTGAAGCTGTCGGTCAAAGACAATGTTGTGATGATCACCGATGAATCCGGCGGCACTGCCAAGGTGACAATCGGCGATGTCAAACAATCCAACGGTGTTATCCATGTGATCGACAAGGTTCTTCTCCCGAAGATGTAAAGCCAGTCACGTGAAGCACTGAAGGAACTCCTCCGGCCGGGACGGTCGGGGGAGTTTTTTTGCGCCGTTGCGTGATCACGCAGTCGTTATCAACCTTGCAGATACAAACTGAAACTATTCGTTCACCCTGTGCGTGGCTGCTGTCGACCCCAAGCAAGGGATCACTCAAACAAACAGATTAAACGGAGCTTCAATCATGAACACCATTCGCCTCAGCCTCGTCGCCGCATTGATTGCCGGTACAGCAACTGTTGCATTCGCAAACCCAAAAGTGGGTGGCGCTGCAATGTTTGAAAACAAGAACATTATCGAGAACGCCGTAAATTCAAAGGATCACACCACGCTGGTGGCCGCAGTGAAGGCCGCAGGCCTGGTTGATACATTGTCAGGCGCTGGCCCATTCACTGTTCTCGCCCCCGTCAACAAAGCTTTCGGCGCTTTGCCCGCAGGTGCTGTCGACAATTTGTTGAAGCCTGAAAACAAGGACCAACTCGTCAAGGTTTTGGCCTGCCATGTGATCCCGGCAAAAGCCCTCAGCTCTGCCATCAAGAAAATGGTAAAAGATGATGGCGGCGTGCATGTTGTCAACACCGTTGGCGGCTGCAAGCTGAAACTGTCGATGAAGGGCAGCAAAGTGCGCATCACTGATGAAAATGGCCGCGTGGCCCGTGTCACAATTGCCGATGTGAAGCAATCCAACGGCGTCATTCATGTGGTTGATACGGTGCTTTTGCCAAAAAGCTAAAAGCGTCGTCAACTCTCGATCTCTCCGGCGGCGGGGGCCAGCCGGAGAGATTTATAAATTTGGGAATATCATCATGTCAGCGTCAACCAATGTCACTGGTCGCCTGATCAAGCGACAGAAACTTTCAACGCGCCTCACCCATTGGATCTGGGCGATATGCCTGTTTTTTCTGTTGCTGTCCGGGTTGCAGATTTTCAATGCGCATTCCGCCTTGTATCTTGGCGACGAGGTGGGCTTCACCTACGACAACGCCATTTTTGAAATCGACGGCTTTCCCGGCTGGATGACCATTCCCTCAACTCAGGATTTGGCCACAGGCCGGGTTGTGCATTTCTTCTTCGCGTGGATTTTTGTGGCAACACTTTTTGTCTGGCTTGTCGCCTCGCTGCGCAACCGGCATCTTCGCAAGGATCTTATGCCTGGTGCCAAAGATGTAAAAAATTTCGGGTCCGATGTTGGTGATCATTTGCGATTGAAGCTCGTTCACACCGTGCGTTATTCACCTTTGCAAAAACTGGCCTATGGTGGCGTTTTGTTTGTGCTGTTTCCGCTCATCATTGTCACGGGCCTGTCGATGTCTCCCGGCATGAACGCCGTGCTGCCATGGTTGCCAGAATTGTTCGGCGGCAGGCAATCTGCCCGCACCGTGCATTTTGGCGTGATGGCTTTGCTCGTGCTGTTTTTCATCGTTCACATGGCAATGATTTTGCTTGCTGGCCCCGTCAATGAATTGCGCTCCATCATCACGGGCCGCTATCGCCTGTCGCCCAAGTCCGTGAACAAGTCTGTGAACAAGTCTGTGAAGGAGACGTCTGATGTCTAAGCTCATTCTGTCGCGTCGGTCACTCTTGCGGGCAGGCCTTGCCTCTGCTGCAACACTTCCACTCGGCGGATGCGAGGCATTCGACTTCCTGCGGGAACGCGACAATGCCATGCGCGAATTCATGATCAGCTTGAACAGGCTGACCTACAAGACACAGCGCCTGCTGCTATCACCAGGTCAACTGGCACCGGAATTTTCAGCGGCCGACATCCGCCAAGACCAGCATCCCAATGGTTCGACTGAACCCGATACCGATGACTATCTGGCGCTGCAGGAGAAGAATTTCGCAGAATACCAATTGGAGGTGAATGGCCTCGTTGAACGCCCCATGCGATTTTCGCTGGATGCCTTGAAAGCCATGCCGTCGCGCACGCAGATCACGCGGCATGACTGTGTGGAGGGCTGGAGCTGTATTGCGAAATGGCAAGGTGTTCCGTTGAAACACATTCTTGAACAAACCGGGGTGAAACCGGAAGCGCGCTTTGTGATGTTCCATTGTTTCGATGCCATTGAAAAAGGCCTGAGCGGCGAGGTCCTGTATTATGAATCAGTCGACCTCATCGACGCCCGCCACCCGCAAACAATTCTGGCTTATGCCGTGAACGACAAGCCATTGCCCGTCGAAAACGGCGCACCCTTGCGGGTTCGTGTGGAGCGCCAGCTTGGCTACAAGATGGCAAAATACATCCGCCGCATCGAAGTGATTTCGGACTTCAGCAAAATTGAACAGGGCCAAGGCAGCTATTGGGCGGATCGCGGCTATGAATGGTATGCCGGGATTTGACAGCGGCCTCCGGTTTACGCCTTCTTCATGCCGGATTGAAGGCCGCGCAAACGTTCTGCCAGAGATAAAACGTTTGACACTCCGCGATCCAGACTATCGGACTCTGCGGATGTTTTTAAATCATCGATATCCGGCATATCGCTTTCGTGCGCGTCCACGAGTGGATTGCCACTGTTGCTGTTGGCAAAGCGTTGTTCAAAACTGTTGCCCAAAGATGCCGAAACCAATACGGGAGCAAGCAAGGGACGTTCGGCAGCTTCGCCCGCCCGGCCGGTCACGAGTTCACGCAGTGCCCTGGTTTCGTCCATCAGGTTTCTGATCTTCTCGTCGCGCAACTTCAACGTGGCTTGTGCTTCCTTCAGCACATTCTGCATTTTATTGTGCTCGTCCTCGCGTTGGGCCATTTTGGCGTAGGCTAGGTTTATGGCTTTCACGTTTTCCTCGATTTGCGTTTGCAGCGAACCCAACTGTGAGGTCTTGTCTTCGGTCTGCGACTGCACATGACCGATGGTCGCCTCGCGCTCTTTCAGGGTCTGGCCAAGATCCAGCAGGCGGTTCCGGTTGCGCGAGACTTCGGCCATCTGCTCGGCCATGCGCATTTTCATGTCATTGATGGAGGCTTCGAGTTTCTGGGCCATCATGGCTTTTTCAGCCTTCAGACCATCGCGCTCGGCCTGCAATTCACGAATGGCGGCAGGCACTTTACGGGTTTCCCGCCAGCCCGACCATGACCCGATCAACGCCCAAACGCCCCGGCCAAACAGCAGCACCACGAACAGTGCCACGCAAAAACCCAATACGAACAACAATAAAGTCTCTGTTTGAGACATCACACCACCCACTTCGCCCCTTCAGCCATCGATACATGGCAAAACTGCAAGGAGCGGACCACTTAGGCTTAACGCAAAGTTAATGCGCTTGCCAGTGCAGAGCTGTGGTTAATTCGCCAAAGTGATCAGAACGGGTTCCAGGTTGGCTTGGCTGAGTATTTCAGATAGCCGATATTGGCCCCAAGCCTGGCACCTACACCAGTGCGGATGGGTGCCAGTGTGATGTTGTCACGGCGCTGGAAGTTTACGCCCACACCACCGACAAGATACGCAGTACCCTCAACGCCCGCAAACCGGTCATACAAGTCCTCCGGTTGATCAGAACCATAGACCAGCACCAGGGTGCGCGAGCCATTGCCGCCAAAGTCCCAGCCAATCGAGGGGCCCTGCCAGTAAATCTTCTGTTCCGTGCCATTTTTGTAATAGATCGTGCCCTCGCCATAACGAAGCCCACCCACAAAGGCACCCGCACCTTCTTCGCCAACGATATAGGCCGTAGGCTCACCCTGGGATTGGAAGGCATATTCAACGGCCTGGGCAATGCCGCGGCTGGCCTTGCCAAAGGCCTCATGGCCCTTGGTCATGATTTCTTCGGTGGAATAGGTTTCGGTGTTGCGGCGCTGCTTTTTTGAGATGCTGCCCGTCTGCTGCGCAAAGGAGGGCGCAGCCATGGCCGCTATTGCGGTGAAAATGGCTGTGGCGAATAAAGCTCTGCGGATCATGCTGCAACCTCGTCGAATGTGTGCCCCGGAACCTGCGCTGAACATGCGGCAATCCAGAGGCGGGATTCCGTCCTTTTCAGGTTTTAGGGGGTGAGAGGTTTCAACGTGGTTAATGAAAGGAAAAGAAGGGGCCACCCACAAAAAAGCCCCGCCAAAGATGGCGGGGCTTTGAGTTGTTTTCGGTGGCGGTTCAGATCGTGTTCTTGCTCATCTGGTCCGCGATAAACGCTGCCTGGCGGCAGGCCAAGGCCACGATTGTGAGGGTCGGGTTTTCGGCCGCACCGGTGGTGAACTGGCTGCCGTCTGACACGAACAGGTTGGCGATGTCGTGGGTTTGGCCGTTCTTGTTAACCACGCCGTCACCCGCCTTCTCGCTCATGCGGTTGGTGCCGAGGTTGTGGGTGGACGGGTAGGGCGGGGTGCGGTGCGACTTGATGGCGCCTGCCGCTTCATAAACCGCAAAGCCCTGCTTGTAGGCATGTTCGCGCATGGCCACGTCGTTGGGATGATCGTCAAAATGCACGTTTGGTACCGGCATTCCGTGTTGATCTTTTTCCGTGGCGTGCAAGGTGACGCGATTGGTTTCCTGCGGCATGTCTTCGCCGACGATCCACATGCCGGCCATGTGGTCATAGGTGTCCATGGTCGCCGCAAAGTCACGGCCCCAGCCACCTGGAGTGAGGAAGGCGGCCATGAAGGGCAGGCCCAGTGAAAGGGTTTCAAGTTCATATCCGGCAATAAAGCCGCGCGATGGATCATTGCGTGCTTCATCGCGGATGATGCCTGCCATGGTGGTGCCACGATACATATAGACCGGCTTTTCAAACGATGCATAAACCGAGCCCGTCATGTGGCGCATGTAGTTCTTGCCCACCTGGCCCGATGAATTGGCCAGCCCGTCAGGATATTTGGAGGAAGCCGAGTTCAGCAACAGCCTTGGGCTTTCAATGGTGTTGCCTGCCACACAGACGACGCGGGCCTTTTGCTGATGTTGGACACCTGCCTTGTCGGCGTAAATCACGCCCGTCACTTTTCCCGTATCATCGTGCTCGATTTTCAGCACATGCGAATTGGGGCGGACTTCAAGATTGCCCGTGGCTTCGCCTTTTGGCAATTCGGCCACCAGGGTTGACCATTTTGCACCAGATTTGCAGCCCTGGAAACAGAAGCCGATCTGCTGACACGCACCGCGACCGTCGCGGGGTTCAGAGTTGATCGACATATTGCCGGTGTGGACTTCCTTGTAACCCAGTTTCTTGGCACCAGCTTCCAGCACCTTGTAATTGTTGTTGCCGGGAAGCCTTGGGATGCCGTTGGTGCCGGTGGTGCCCATTTTCTTTTCGGCCATGTCATACCAAGGCGCCATTTCGTCGGGACCAATCGGCCAGTCCAACAGGTTTGCACCCGCAATCGCACCATAGGTTGTTGCGGCCTTCCATTCATGGTCCTGAAAGCGCAGCGATGCACCAGCCCAGTGCGTGGTGGAGCCACCCACGGCTTTCACGATCCAGGCGGGAAGACCTGCGAAGTCCTTGGCAACGCGCCAGCTGCCCGATGTGGTGCGCTTGTCCAGCCAGGCGATCTGGCTGAAGCTTTC
>JAYUVC010000075.1:0-7553 GCA_043754325.1 Hyphomicrobiales bacterium | reverse complement strand
GAAATTTTCGGCCAAGGGCTTTTCGCAGAGCACGTGTTTTTTGGCAGCGAGAAGTTTCATGGTGGTGGGGTAGTGAATGGAGTCCGGCGTCACGTTGGTTGCAGCGTCAAACTCGCCCCAGGCAATGGCCTTGTCGAGATCGACAAAGTAATTGGCAATGCCGAAATCCTTGGCAAAGGTTTCAGCGCGGCCCGGCATCACATCGACTGCGGCCACAAGCTCACAGCGCGGGTCGTCTTTGAACGCAGTGGCATGGGCCTTGGCCATGCCGCCAGTGCCGAGGATCATGAGGCGGATTTTTTTGGTCATTGCAATACTCAACGGTAGCCCTCTTTGCCATCTTCATGCAGGCGCGGACCCTTGATTTCAAGGGGGACCGGGGCCTTGTCGGCGGGGACGTTGGGTGAAGGATGAATGCCCGTCCAGGCCTTGGTCGGATTATAGGCCCAGCGCGTGGCGTTCTTGATCACTTTCAGCACCAGCGGATTGTGATAGGCGGTGTAAGCCTCGTGACCCGGGCGGAAATAGAACACATTGCCGGCACCGCGCCGATAGGTGACGCCGGAGCGGAAGACTTCACCGCCTTCGAAATGCGAGATCATCACGGTTTCCAGCGGTTCCGGAATCGAGAAGGGTTCGCCGTACATTTCCTCGTTTTCAATCTCAATCATTTCGGGGAGACCCGCGGCAATCGGGTGGTTTGGATTGATGATCCACACCCGTTCTTTCTCGCCCGCTTCGCGCCATTTCAACGAGCAAGGCGTTCCCATCAGCTTCTTGAAGATTTTCGAATAGTGACCAGAGTGCAGAACAATGAGCCCCATGCCTTCCCACACGCGCTTTGCCACCCGCTCGACGATTTCATCCTTCACATCGCCGTGGGCGGCATGGCCCCACCACAGCAACACGTCGGTTTCATCGAGACGTTTTTGCGACAGGCCGTGCTCCTCATCGTCGTCCAGCAAGGCGTGATCGACAACGAATTCCTTGTCGCCCTTGTACGCCTTCTTCAACGCGCCATGCATGCCCTCAGGATAAAGCGAGGCCACCAGTTTGTTGGTCTTTTCGTGACGGTGTTCGTGCCATATTAGCGTGCGTATTGTCATTTGCCTGTAATTCTCTTTCCGTTTTCGTCGAAGCGATGGACGCGACCGTCCATGGCTTTCAGATGTACCTTGTCACCGTGCTTGACCTCGGTGCGGCCGTTTTGCCGCGCTGTGATTATCCCATGATCAGTGGTCACATATATGAAACTATCGCTACCCAGCACTTCCGTATACTCAACGCTGCCTGTAATTGTTCCCGCTGAGGCTTTTGCAACCACCTCCAGATGTTCAGGCCGGATACCCATGGTGGTGCATTTTTCGCGCGTGGCAGGCGCACCTGTGACGAGGTTCATTTTGGGTGAGCCGATGAAGCCTGCAACGAAGGTGTTGCCGGGGCTTTCGTAAAGCTCCATCGGCGTTCCGACTTGTTCGATACGGCCTGCTTGCAGTACCACAATACGGTCTGCCAGTGTCATGGCTTCAACCTGGTCATGCGTCACATAGACCATTGTCGTGTTGGGCATGTCGCGTTTCAGCTTGGCGATTTCCATGCGGGTTTGCACACGCAGTGCCGCGTCGAGATTCGACAGCGGTTCGTCGAACAGGAACACTTTCGCACCGCGTACAATGGCACGGCCAATGGCGACGCGTTGACGTTGACCGCCGGAGAGGGCCTTGGGCAGGCGTGCGAGATAAGGTGTGAGTTGCAGAAGTTCACCCACCTTCTCAACCTTTTTCCTGATCTCGTCTTTCGGCAGGCCCTGGTTTTCAAGGGCGAAGGAAATGTTCTCGTAGACACTCATATGCGGATAAAGCGCATAGGACTGGAACACCATGGCGATGCCGCGTTTTGAGGGCGGCACTTCATTGACCACGGCATGATCAATCTCAAGCGTGCCCGAAGAAATTGCTTCCAAGCCGCAGATGGCGCGCAGCAGCGTGGACTTGCCGCAGCCCGAGGGGCCGACGAACACCATGAACTCACCTGACTTGATGTCGAGGCTCACGTCTTTCAGAATATGGACAGCGCCATAGGATTTGTTGAGCTTGGTCAACTTGATATCGGCCATGTCAGCCTCCCTTTACTGAACCGGCCAAAAGGCCGCGCACGAAATAACGTTGCAATGCGAAAAACACAGTCAGCGGCACAATGATGGTGATGAAGGCCGATGCGGTGAGAATTTCCCAATTGCCGCCGCGTGAACCAAGCAGTCCGTTGAGTTTGCCTGTCAGCACCAGTTGGTCAGCACCGCTCCCCAGGAACACAATGGCCACGAGAAGATCATTCCACACCCAGAGAAACTGGAAGATGGCGAAGGAGGCGAGCGCCGGAAAGCACAGCGGCAGTACAATGCGCAGGAAAATTTTGAAGTCATTGGCACCGTCGACTTGCGCTGATTCAATCAGGTCACGCGGCAGGCCTGCGATGTAACTGCGCAGTAGATAGATGGCGAAGGGCAAGCCAAAGGCCGTGTGCGCCAACCAGATGCCGAGATAGGTTTTCGACAGAAAGCCTGTGGCATTGTAGAGCTTAAGCAGCGGAATCAATGACATTTGCAGCGGCACGACGAGCAAGCCCACAATGACCGCGATGATAAAACCACGCCCCGGCAATTTCATCCAGGCCAAAGCATAAGCTGCAAAGGCTGCAATCAGGATGGGAATGATGGTCGCTGGTATGGTGACCGTCAAAGAGTTGACGAATGAACGGCCAATGCCTTCCGAGAACAACACATTGCTGTAATTGTCGGTGGTAAACTTCGGCGGCACTGACGTGATGTAGAACAGGCGCTTGCCGCTGTCGCCTTCGAAGGCAACGGGTGAGGTGTAAACATATTTGCCATCTGACTGGACAGTCAAGGTCTTGCCGTCGTCAGTTGTGGCCGTTGTCCCTGCCACAAATTCATCCGGCTTTTGCACTTTCAAGCCGAAGGCTTTGACGACGCCTGTTGTTTCAGCGCCTTCAAACAGGCTGCCACTGATTTCAAACTTGCCGTCCTTGCTGACCTGTTTGGCAGGTTCAGCCATGCGGCCTTGGGCGGAGCGGTCAGTGGTGGACAGAGCCGTCCACCAGCCGGAAGTGGCGATCAGGTTTTTGTCCCGCAGCGACGAGACCAGCAGGCCCGCTGTTGGAAACGTCCAGATGCCAACAATAATCAGAACCGCCAGATGCAATGCAAATTTTGAAGGTTCGAGTTTGATGCGATCCCACATGATCAGTGGCCTCCCTTTTGTTCGGCATTGGCCTGGCGGATGTTCCAGATCATGATCGGCAAAACGGCCAGCATGATGATGATGGCAATGGCCGCACCACGGCCAAAGTCACCGCCGCCACGGAACATCCAATCGAACATCAGGTTGGCAAGAACTTGCGTGTCCCACTGGCCATTGGTCATGGTGAGCACGATGTCGAATACTTTCAGCACCAGCACGGTGATGGTGGTCCAGACCACGATGATTGTGGTCTTGATTTGCGGCACCATGATGCGCCAGAAAATCTTGAACGGACCAGCGCCGTCAATTGTTGCAGCTTCAATTGTGTCTTCAGGAACGCCGCGCAAGGCAGCACCCAAAATGACTGTGGCAAAGCCGGTTTGGATCCAGATCAAAATCACCATCAGGAAAAAGTTGTTCCAGAATGGCATGGAAATCCACACCTGCGGGTCACCACCGAACCATGTGACGATGGCGTTCAGAATTCCAATCTGGTCTTGGCCCTCGGCACGATAGTCATAAACGAATTTCCAGATCACTGATGCGCCAACGAATGAAATGGCGAGCGGCAGAAACACCAAACTCTTGGCCAATTGCCCCCACCAGATTTTATCGGTGAGCACAGCAATGATCAAACCAAGGAATGTACAAGCGGCAGGAACCACCAGCAACCACAACAGGTTGTTGAAAATGGACGTGCGGAACTGTGTGTCGTTGAAGGCCCAAGTGTAATTTTTCATGCCGACAAATTTGTCACCGGCATTGTCGTGGAATGACAGCCATATCGTCTGGATCACGGGATACACCAGATACAGCGTCAGCAAGATCAAAGCCGGGCCGAGAAACAGCCAAGGGCGGATGGATGATTGCAGTTTCAGATTTCGAATTGAACGATCATCATTGCTGGCATCCACTTGCAGCATCTTGTCCAGCAGTGTGTTCGATCCATAAAAGTAAAGCAGACATCCACCGACACCGATGATCACGGTCATAAGGGCGGATAGCAATTGTGCTGTCATGGCAACATCTCCCCAGCATCACGCAGTTGAACGCAATCAGGCAACATCAGACATGTGGAAAAAAGGGAAGCGACCGGCGGTTGAGACCAGCCGCTTCCAAGGTTTTCGGGAGGATTTCGAAAACCGAAGGAGTCCCCTCCCCCCCTGTGGGGAGGGAGAAGAAAGATCAACAGACTACTGTTGTAATTACTTCAATTCATCCCAGGCCTTCTGAATGCCAGCGGCCGTGTCAGCGGCGGACTTGCCACCAACGAAGTCCACCATGCCGGTCCAGAATGCGCCTGCACCAATCTTGCCTGGCATCAGGTCCGATCCGTCGAAGCGGAACGTGGTTGCCGATGTCATGATCTCACCCTGCTTCCTTGCGGCATCGCTGCCGTAAGCGGCCTGGTTTGCGGTTTTGAGTGGCGTCAAGAAACCACCATCCATCATCCAGATTTCATGGGCCAATGGCATCTTCAGAAATTCGATGAAGGCGCGTGTGGCTTTTGAGTCCTTGGTGATGGTGAACAGTGTACCTGCACCGAGTACTGGCTTACCGAGATCAGCCATTGCCGCATAGGTTGGCATGTAGAAGAAGTCAGCATCGGTTCCGAGCTTTGTTCCCTCAGGGAAGAAGGCTGGAATGAACGAGGCCTGATGATGCATGTAGCACTTTGGCGGCGACGAGAAGAGACCCTTCGGGCTGTCGCGGAAGTCAACTGAGGCAACGCCTGCGGCACCACCATCGACATAGGCATCGTTCTTGGCAAACGAGCCAAAAATTTCCATGGCGTTGATGACTGCGGGATCGGTAAACTTCACCGTGTTGTTCACCCAGCCATCATAAACTTCCGGCTTCTGGGTGCGCAGCATGATGTCTTCCATCCAGTCGGTTGCGGGCCAACCGGTGGCACCGCCTGAACCCAGACCAATGCACCAAGGCTTGCCACCGTCCTTGACGATCTTGTCAGAGAGAGCGATCAATTCTTCCATGGTCGCAGGAATGGCATATCCAGCGTCCTTGAAGTTTTCCGGGCTGTACCACACAAGGCTCTTCACGTCGGTCTTGTAGGAGAAACCAAAGAACTGGGCCTTGCCGTCTTTGTCTTTCGACGTACCAATGTCGACCCATGATTGGCCGGCACCATAGTTCTCTACCATCCAAGCCTTGTCGGCATCGGTGAGTGGAGCCATGAAGCCCTTGGCAGCAAGGTCGGCGATGAGGCCGGGCTGTGGCAACACGGTGATGTTGGATGGCGAACCAGCTTGCGTATCGATCACGACTTGCTGTTCATAATTTTCAGAAGAGGCATATTTCACATCAGCGCCTGTGGCCTGGCGGAAGTATTCGAGGACGATCTGTACCTTGATCTCGTCGTCACCGCGCCAGGGTCCGAAAATTGTCAGGGTCTCGCCCTTGAGGTCAACCTTCTTCAATTCGTCGAAGTTGGCCCAGGTCATTGGACCTTCACCTGGCTTGTACTTGAGATCAGCGGACAGAGCGGGCGCGGCCAACGCCAAGGCAAACAAAGCTGCCGATACGGCCAAACGCAATTTCATCAGAATTCCTCCCATGATGATTGATGCAGTATTTCGTCTCCAGCACTTAGGGTCATTCAACTTCCAAAGCGCTTTGGAGATTTTTGATTAACGCCACGAATTTCAAGAGTCAAGAGGGAAGCAGAAAATAACTGCAATCTATATAGGTTTATGCTGCATTGCAATAATTTTTGCTGCACCTGCGAAAACTATACTGATACATTTATCACACTGCACTTGAAAGCGCTTTGGAATTTCACTAGGCTCCAAAGCCATGAATCTGCGTGACCTTTCAGCCATCCTCAATCTGTCGCAAACCACGGTGAGCCGCGCACTCAACGGTTTTCCCGAAGTTTCGGAAGACACCCGCACCCGTGTGCGCGCTGCAGCAGAGATGCACGGCTACCGACCATCGGCTGCCGCACGGCGTTTGGCCACAGGACAATCCGGCACGCTTGGTGTGGTGTTCCCTAGGGAACGCAACATGCTGGGCGATTTGTTGTTCACCGAGTTCCTCGGCGGCTGCGTCGAACAAGCCTCGGACCTCGGCTACGACATCACGCTTGCCATGGCATCCGGCGCACAATCGGAAGAACATGTCTACCGCCGCGCCGTGCGCTCCGCCCGCGTTGACGCAATGATCCTCTCCAGCCCATTATTGGGCGACCCCCGGCTGGACTTGTTGCGCGGCCTCAACATGCCCTTCATCGTGCATGGCCGCACCACGTCGTCGATCCCCTACCCCTATCTCGACATCGACAATGAAGGCGCATTTCTGAAAGCCAGCAAGTTGCTGACGGACTTCGGCCACAAGCGCATCGCGCTGCTGAATTTCGACATGCGCTATAACTTTGCCAATGACCGTCTCAACGGCTACCTGCACGGACTGACGCTGGCTGGCATTGCCCGCGACGACGCCATCATCAGCGACGCCGCCATGAACGAACAATCAGGCCTGGAAGAAGCCAAACGCCTGCTCGACTTGGTCCAACCGCCCACAGCCTTCCTCTGCTCATCCATCGCCCAAGCCATCGGCGTGCAGCGCGTGGCGCGGGAGCGCGGGTTTGTGCTGGGCAAAGACATCTCCCTCATCGCCCACGACGACCGCCTGCACGAAATCCGAGCGGAGACATTTGATCCCCCCCTGACGGCAACGCAGTCTTCGATTGGGGATGCGGGGAAAAGGGTGGTGAAGCTGCTGATCACACAATTGACCGACCATGAAGCTCCGATGGCACAGGAGTTGTGGCCGGTGGATCTGGTGGTGCGGGCGTCAACGGGGCCGGTGGCGTGGTGAGCGATGACGGGAGTGAATGATCAATTTCAATCAGAGAGTCACAAATATCAACAGTCATCTAAATTGACCCATTCATTTCATGGCGCACCCCGCTGGAGTTCCCCACCCCTTGTGGGCAGGGCTATCGCATATGGCGGGAAGGGACCTCATCAGCCCTTCGGGCAGCTTCTCCAGAGGAGAAGCAACTTGATGTGAGTGCTCCCTAAATGCCTGATATTGAGGGATATCTACAATCCAGTCGCTTCTCCTCTGGAGAAGCTGCCCGAAGGGCTGATGAGGTCCTTTGGCTATATGCGATAGCCCTGCCCACAAAGGGAGGAGAGAAGAAGGCTGAATTCTTTCAACGATTGGTATTATAGTAAGCGTCCGGTCTGACCCGCCTTGTTTGATTTTGTTTTTAGGGCTTGAAGGTTGTGGATTGAGACGGTGATTGTATCGTCGCTTAAATGGTTCTCA
>JAYUVC010000074.1:0-8739 GCA_043754325.1 Hyphomicrobiales bacterium | reverse complement strand
TGAGAACCATTTAAGCGACGATACAATCACCGTCTCAATCCACAACCTTCAAGCCCTAAAAACAAAATCAAACAAGGCGGGTCAGACCGGACGCTTACTTTGCTGTGGTTGGATTGATATAATGATTACCGCTGCCTAAGTTGCTGAGCTGTATGCAAGATGGAAATCAGAGAATGAACATCGATCAAGAACCTGAATGCCCCGTGCCTCGGTCGGCTGCTGCGATATTCGCTGATCTTCGAGAGCTGGCGCAGTCGGATGGCGCTCTTCACGAGATTTCAGGCATTATTTATCGGGATTGGGTGCTCACAATCGATGTTCAAGTTGGCAAGGTAATCGATGATCCTGAGCGCCGTTGGTCTACGACTAAGCTCAACAAAAACGAACTTATGCTTCTGCTTGGTTTGCTAATTCAGTGTACGGACGATAGAACTTACTCTGTGCAAAACATAGATGATAATTTCGCAGCTAGAGCAGATCAGCTTCTACGCGAGTTTCATGACCGAGTATTGTTTGATGGTGTCCCGATCTTTGATCGTTTGACGGGGGATGTTAACAATAATCCAGACTCAATAGGCATGTTCGCTCGCGAGGCAATCTATTATGGTTCCGATAGCTTTTACCTACATCAGTTTTCCCATTTCAGTCGTTTGCGGTATCGCGAAGACGCGACTTGGCTCCTCCAGAATGCGGGCATGTCTATCAGATCAATGATAGATATAGCGAAATTCGTCGGTGGCCGCATAAACAACCAAATGACTACTGTTGGACATTTACGTAATGAGGGTCACAATTTTGATAATGGCGACCTTACGAATAGTCTGCTCATTGCGAAGGCTGATCTAAGGAGAAAATTCGGCGTGAAAGTTGACGCATTTTTGAAGAAATTTGCGATCCCAATCACTGATTCAAATCTACATTTCAGCAGTCCTTTTGCAATTAATGCAATAATGATTGCACCAATCGTAGATCTTGGTGAACACTTGTATGTTCCCAATCAATACCGTCTATTTGAGAGTATCTACGAAAGTCCATTCTACTGGATGATTGGCGACAGGACTTACGCCGATACTGAGGCTGTTCATCGAGGTAGATATCTTGAGAAAACCGCTACGCATATTCTTCGATCAGTATTCGGGGAAAAAAATGTCTTTGAGAATGTTACTTTAAAGCAAAATGTAAGTCACATCGCCGGAGAAATCGACGTGCTTGTGAGATATGGCGAGTTCGTCATCGTTGTGCAGGCAAAGTCAAAACGTGTAACGCTCGCAGCACGTTCTGGTGACAGCTCTGCTCTTAAAAATGACTTCGAGGGCGCTATTAGGGCGCCCTATCATCAGGCAATAAAATGCATCGAACTTATAAAATCGGGCGCGAAGTGTCTTACAAAAGACGGCAAGGAACTTGCGTTCCATTCACTACCGAGGTTTTTCCCAATGGTTGTGCTGAGTGATCCATTCCCTGCCGCAACCTTGCTTGCTCGCAACATGCTCGAAAGGGGCGGCAATATCGCTCCTGTTGTATGGGATTTGGGAGTTCTCGATTGTGTTGCGCGCCTTCTTCCTACTCCTATCGAGATGATCTTTTACCTCAAGAGTCGGTCCGACGTTTTCGACAGTGTAATTTCAGATAGTGAGTACAACTACCTTGGATTTCACATCCGGTCGAAACTGGCATTGCATCCTGACGCTGACGGAATGCTTCTTGACCGCGATTTTGCAACTGTTGTTGACGACTTTATGATAGCTGCAGACCTCGATATTAGAACTGATCGACCTCTAGGCGTCCTTGAACGCCTGCAAATTCCCGTCATGTCCGAACTCTTGGCTGAACTCAAGTCGGCCGATCCACGCATCGCATCGGTAGTGGTAGATCTTTATGACTTTTCCAGCGCAGCTCTTGAGGACTTGTCAGCCATTATTCTAAATCTGCGCGAGGAGATATCATCAACTGGCAAGGCGATAAAAGCTTTCTCGATTACCACTGCGACTGGCGGCCTCACCTACGCAGTAACGAGAAGACTTGGGCCTGACGCCCATCATGCAGCACGGGCAATTGGCGCTAAGCACAAATATGACAGCAAAGCAGACCGTTGGTATATCATCTTAGATAGCATTGAGACCGTCAATCCTATCGACGGGTTACTTCCACTGGTTTGGCCTTGGGCAGAAGATGAAAATGAAGCCAAAAATTCGGAACAAATAGGCAAGTTGTTCAATTCGCGCTACGAGCCAGCAATAATTGGTGATGCAGCTAAGAAACGAGCGGGGACGCTGTGAACTGCTGGTTCGCTTCTGGTCAAAACAACAAACTGTTACCCCTCCCGGAATCATCGGTTTGCATGTGTTGAATGAACATCTGCTACCAATCACCCCACAACACAAAACTAAAACTCCCTTCACGACACGGTGAGAACTGCCGTAATCCCGCTGCTTGTTCATATATTGCATTGTATAGCGTGAGTAACGCGAGGACGATATGACGGCTGGACGCATCACCATGACAGACACAAAAACAACGCCCCTGTGGCGCAGGTTGGCAGGGCCTTTGGGGTTGCTCGCCTTGTTGGCGCTTGGTTACGCGGGGGGCTTGCATCACTATCTCAGCCTCACATCAATTGCCGAGAACCGGTCCGCCCTTGCCGCTTACACTGGCGATCATCTGGCGCTGTCGCTGCTGGCATTTGTTGCCATTTATACCGTGGCTGTTGCCGTGTCCTTTCCGGGTGCCACCGTTCTCACCATTCTGGCGGGATTGTTGTTTGGCTGGTTGCTGGGCGGTCTTGCTGCGATCATCGCGGCCACAATGGGGGCAACAATCGTGTTCCAGATTGCCAAGAGTTCATTCGGCGATGTGTTGGCCAAAAAAGCCGGACCGTTTCTGACCAGGATCAGCGCGGGCTTTGCCGATGATGCCTTCAATTATCTGCTGTTCCTCCGTCTGGTTCCGGCTTTCCCGTTCTGGCTGGTGAATATTGCGCCAGCCCTAGCCAATGTGAAGCTGCGCACATTCATTGCCACCACCTTCATTGGCATCATTCCCGGCACTTTCGCTTTTGCTTTCGTGGGGGCAGGACTTGATTCCATCATCACCGGGCAGCAGGCGGCCCATGCCCAGTGCATCGCGCAAAAAACTTTGGCCGAATGCCCCTATGAACTTTCAGTGTCGTCCATCATCACGCCGCAATTGCTGCTGGCCTTTGCAGCGCTCGGTGTCGTCGCCCTCATTCCCGTCGCCTTGAAAAAATGGAAAGCCCGCAATGTACTTTGATCTCGCCATTATCGGAGCAGGCTCTGCGGGCCTGTCAGTGGCCGCAGCCGCAGCACAGTTTGGCGAAAAGGTGGTGCTGTTTGAAAAGGGAGAAATGGGTGGCGATTGTCTGAATACCGGATGTGTGCCCTCGAAGGCGTTGCTTGCTGCTGCGAAGGCAGCGCAGGCGCATCGCTCATCAGCGCAATTTGGTGTCACACCCGACGATCCGAAAATCGATTTCGCCAAAGCCATGGCGCATGTCGAAAGTGTCATTGCCACCATCGCACCATTGGACAGCCAGGAACGCTTTGAAGGCCTGGGCGTCACTGTTGTCCGCGCCGCTGTGCGCTTTACGGGCGTCAATACGGTTGAGGCCAATGGCACCAGCTACACCGCCCGCCGCATCGTCATCGCCACGGGTTCGCGTGCTGGCGTGCCACCCATTCCCGGCATCAACGATGTGCCGTTCTTCACCAATGAAACCATCTTCAAAAGCCGCGTGTTGCCGAAACATCTGATCATCATTGGCGGTGGCCCCATCGGCATGGAAATGGCGTTGGCGCATCGCAGGCTGGGAGCTGAGGTGACAGTACTCGAAGCGTTTCAGCCACTGGGCAAGGATGATCCGGAGTTGGCGAAAGTGGTGCTCGACTCTTTGGCGTCAGAAGGCATTCAAATTCGTGGCGGCATCAAGATTGAACGCATCGAAAAAACCACATCAGGTCTTCGCGTTGTCGCCGCCGAAAATGACATCATCGAGGGGTCGCATCTGCTCGTTGCAGCGGGACGTGTTGCAAATGTCGAAGGACTGCACCTGGAAACAGCGGGCATCGACTTCACCAAGCGCGGCATCACCGTGGACCAGGGTCTTCGTAGCGTCTCAAACAAACGCGTTTATGCCGCAGGCGACGTGGCAGGTGGCCTGCAATTCACCCATGTCGCGGGCTATCATGCGGGGCTCATCATCAGAAACGCGCTGTTTCGATTGCCCGTCAAAAACCGCACCGACATCATTCCCTGGGTCACCTACACCGACCCTGAATTGGCCCATGTCGGCCTCACGGAAAAAGACGCCAAAGCCCAACATGGTGACTCTGTTCGCGTGTTGCGCTGGCATTTCCATGAAAATGACAGGGCCATTGCCGAAGGTAAAACCAAGGGCCTTGTCAAACTGGTCACAGCAAAAAACGGCCGCATTCTCGGCTGCTCCATCGTTGGCCCCAATGCGGGAGATTTGATCGCCATGTGGACGCTGGCCATCACGCAAAAACTCAAAGTCTCCGCCATCGCGGGCATGGTTCTGCCATACCCGACATTTGGTGAAGCCGGAAAACGCGCTGCCATCACCTACTATGCAGGGGTGACGGAAAAACCGCTGATCCGAAAACTCATCGGATTCCTGAAAGTTTTCGGTTAACATCGCAGCATGAATGAAGCAGTCCCAAAACCGAAAAGCCGCTTTCGTGGCCTCTCCACCAAAGTGCTGTTGCTCACCATCATCTTCGTGCTGTTGGGCGAGATCCTGATTTTCATTCCCTCCATCGCCAACTTCCGCATCCAGTGGATGAAAACCCGTATCGCCCAGGCCGAGATCGCCTCGCTTGCTGCCGAAGCCGCACCTGATGCCATTCTGGACGATGCCCTTCGCACCGAAATCCTGAAAGGCGCGGGCGTCATGGCGGTGTCCCTGAAACGCGGCGGTACCCGGCAACTGATCTTGCGCAACAATGAAGAGGGCATGTCGGAACAAACCTATGATCTGCGCCCCGGCATGCCGTGGCTGACCTTGGGGGACGCACTGTCGGCCCTTCTCAGTTCCAGAGACCGCATTATCAACATCATCGACATTCCCCCCAACATGTCGGGTGAAATGATTGAGGTGTCACTGCACGAACAACCGCTGACCACAGCCATGCGCAGCTATGGTTTGAATATTCTCTACCTCTCTGTGTTCCTGTCCATCATTGTGGCCGCCATGATTTATGCAGCCCTGAACCGCGTGCTGGTGCGCCCCATGCAACGGCTCTCCGCCAACATGACGGCCTTTGGCGACAAGCCGGAAGATGCATCCCGCATCATCAGCCCAACGGCCCGCGCCGATGAAATTGGCACAGCCGAACGCGAGTTGCATGACATGCAGTCACAATTGCAATCCCTGCTGCAACAGAAAAACCATTTGGCAGCTTTGGGATTGGCCGTCAGCAAGGTCAGTCACGATCTCCGCAACATGCTGACCACGGCACAAGTCGTTTCGGATTCGCTGGGCGAAGTTAAAGATCCGCAAGTGCAGCGTTTTGCACCGCGACTCATAACTTCGCTGGACCGTGCGATCAACTTCCTGACGCAGACCTTGAAATATGGTCAGGCAGCAGAACTGCCGCCCGACCGTAGCAGACTGAATGTGCATGATGTTGCCAAAGACGTGTTGCTGACCTTTGAACCCATTGTGCAGAACCGCATTGCATTGTCCCACAGCATTGACCTTTCCATCGTAGTGGATGCAGACCGTGAACAATTGCACCGAATCCTCACCAATCTGGTGCGCAACGCCACCCAGTGTTTTGAACAATTCGGGCCAAGGGATGATTGTCCACCGGCAATCGCAATCACGGCAGTGCGCCGTGGCAGCGTCACGGAAATCGATGTCACCGACAATGGCCCCGGCATTCCGGAAGCAGTCAGAAACACCCTGTTTGAAGCCTTCCAGTCTGCCGCCAAACCGGGCGGCACCGGGCTAGGCCTTGCCATCTCCAGGGAGTTGGCCGAAGCCCACGGCGGCTCACTTTCCGTGCGCAATTCGAGCGCGGAAGGCACCTGCTTTTGTGTGGTCATCCCGGACCGCATCATCGAACTCGCCCGCCACAAAAAGCAGGCCTGATACAAGGTGAGGAACATGCTTGCCTTTGCCAATACTTCCGCCTAATGACACGCCAACAAGCGCCCGTAGCTCAGCTGGATCAGAGCACTAGACTACGAATCTAGGGGTCAGAGGTTCGAATCCTTTCGGGCGCGCCAATCTTTTCAATAGCTTAGCAGTTTTGTTGCGGTGGATTGTCGCGTTGGGGTTCCAATGGGGTTCCAGCGGTGCTGATTTACATGGCCTTGACATAAATCTGCCGACTGTTACCTTCAAGTTGTGGAGAGCTTCGCATGTTGGTTGCAAGGCATATGTTGATTGTCGGCTTGCTGTTGTCAGGTTGCGCCTCAAGTAGCGTTATGGACCTTGACCGCAACACCATTGAGATTAGGACGTCAGCTGCCCCTGCATGCGGCTCACAAGGTGCGCAACAGGTTGCCGTCAAAACCGCTGCAATCGAAACCTTGCGCCGTGGCTATGACAGCTACACCATTCTTGGCGCTCAAGCCGATAACAATGTTGGTGTTGTTGGTCACACGCCTATCACGGCCAACACCTATCAAAACGGCACAATCAATGCTTACGGCAATCGGGCAACCTATTCAGGGACTGCCAACACCTATGTCTCAGGCGGGCAACCCATCATAGGCGGGTCACACGATCAAAAACTTACCTTGAGAATGTTTAAGGCCAATGATCCACAAGGGGCTAATGCAGTTGACGCGAGACAAGTCTTGGGGCCTGATTGGCAGAAAGCCGTTCAAAAAGGTGCGGGGTCGATTTGTTGAAGAAATTGAAATTGGTTTTCACGAGTGAAAAGCGAAAAGGTGAGATGTGAACTTCGCCCGAGGATTTCTAAGACTTTGGATTGCGGGCACAAGCATCTGGTTGCTTGTTGGCGGATCGGTGTTGATTTCGGACGGTATCATTCAGCGTTATTGGGGATTTAAACCTCTCACAATCCCGTTTACAAACGAACAAGTTGAAGTTGGAGTAAACGCATCAGAATACGACTTGGACCAAAAATTTGACGCACTGACTTGGAACAAATTTGAAAAGTATGGCCCAGTAAAAACAGCGACACAAACAGCAGCAAAAAATGAGTTAAAACGACGCTTTAAAGCTTTGCACAGGGCAAAGGTGAGTCAAACCGCTGACGAAATGCGCTACGCACTTCTAACGGCAGTTTGGTTTGCTATGGTGCCACTGGCGTTCCTAGCAGTTGGCTTTTTGATTCGATGGATTTTCCTCGGTTTCACCGCCAAAAAGCCACCACAAATTCCTGACTAAAAAATATTATTGAAAGGGACTGCATGAATGCCCGCAACTCGTTGCTAGTTTTCAAAAGTTGAGCAATTCCACAAACTCACCACAGCTTTTCAACACGGCATTGAATTGCCGCGTCTCTTCTCTCAATTGAATGCGCTGGCCACCTCGATAGCCGTTGCGCGCAACAATGGCTTTCCCTTCATTGGTTTTCGGGCCTGTTGATTTCTGCCACGGCTTCCAGTGGTGAATCCTTTGGGCATGCACTGCCCTTTGTTCCGGTGTCCATTGGCGCTTCATGGGTTGCCTTTAAAAGTTTGCTTGGCTGGTTTTTGTTTTCGCCCGTGCGCGCGTGAAGGGTGTTGTTCACCTGTTGCGGGCCATTCGAGATATTGGCTTGCTTGGCATAGACCACGGGCGGGTTTTTAATGTTGCTCAATGTCTCAAGCGTCATCCGGCATTGGTTCTGGGCTTTGAGGGCCATTCGCAAGTAGCGTTCCGACGCTTCGATGTATTCACCCATGTTGTTTGCAGCCCGGCGACTGAGTTCACAAAACATGGAATTGAGCGTTGTTGCTTGGCAGACCAAGCTTGCTTCCACATCGCTCATGTCGTTCGATTTGACACGCTTGGTTACCTCACTGAGAAAATCCACCGCTGCAACTAGAGTCCCTCTGATTGAGTCTGACTCTTTTGGGCTTTCCAAATCAGTTGATGTTTGATTCAACATGCCTGCTGAAGGAGGTCAGCGGTCATGGCACGAGCATATTCTTTGGTCTTGCGCGAACGGGTTGTTGAGGCGGTTTTGGGTGGATTGTCGTGCGAGGCGGCAGCGGAACGTTTTGCGGTAAGTGAATCAAGCGCCATCAAGTGGACGCGGCGCAAGCGGAAAACCGGCAGTGCCGCACCCGACAAGATGGGCGGCAAACGCCCAAGGCTTTTGGAGGGCGAGCGCGAGTGGTTGATGGCGAGGATGGCCGAGAAGCCTGATCTGACGCTTGCCGTCTTGCTTTTGGAGGTCCATGCCCGAGGCAAGCTTGTGTGCCTCGACACGCTGTGGCGGTTCCTCAAGGCTTGCGGCCTCAGCTTTAAAAAAAACGATTTACGCCGCCGAACAGGACCGCCCTGATATCGCAAGACGGCGCTACTGGTGGCAGAAGTACCAGACACGCATTGAACCCTCACGCCTTGTCTTCATCGACGAGACCTGGGTCAAGACCAATATGACCAGGCTCAGGGGCTGGTTCCAGAAGGGCCATGCTCTGCTCAGCAAGGTGACGTCTGGCCACTGGAAAACCATAACCTTCATTGCCGCCCTCAGGCTTGACGGCATGACGGCTCCCTTCACCATCCGTGGCCCGATC
>JAYUVC010000073.1:0-12012 GCA_043754325.1 Hyphomicrobiales bacterium | reverse complement strand
CTGGCGGTTCAACAGGGTAAAGCGGTTGTGGCTGATCAGCGCGTCAAAATCATAGTCGCGCAACAGTGGCATCATCACGTCAGTGCGACCCGCAGCAAGCCCGACGGCCTTGCACAGGCCCTGTTCCTTCATGCGGAACAACGCGTCGAGTGCGCCGCCTTTTTTTGTGACGTCATCAAGGTCAGATGCATATTCGGGGTCATGCAGGTGTAGCAGTTCAATCGAAGACACACCCAGCGCCTTCAGGCTTTCCTCCAGCGATTGCTGTGCACGATCACCATCGAATTTCATGCTGTCCATGTTGCGGTCAAGTTTGGATGAAATGACAAACCCCTTCGGCAGGCCGCCGCGGGCGCGAATGGCATTGCCGATGCGGGTTTCACTTTCGCCCATGCCATAGTTCCGCGATGTGTCGAGAAAGCCGATGGGACCATCAAAAATCGCGTCGAGTGTGGCACGCGCCCGGTCTTCACCCACCGAGTATCCATAGGTGTCGGGCATATCGCCAAGTGCGGTTGTGCCAAAACAAATGGCGGGGATGGTCAGACCCGAAGGTGAAAGTGTTACGGATTTTTGCGCTGGTGTCGGCATGTGCTTAACTCCCGGTTACTTGAAATAATCCTGCAACGGCCGCACCGTAATCGTGTCCGCCTTCTGCGCTGCTATTGCCTTTGTGGCACTTATGATGCCGGGCAGGGTGGTGTAGTAAGGCACCTTCTGCATGACAGCGGTTTGGCGAATTGATTTTGAATCGGACTGTGACGACCGGGTTTCAGTGGTGTTCAGCACCAGCTGAATATCACCATTCTTGATGGCATCAACGATGTGAGGACGGCCCTCCAGAACCTTGTTGATCTTGGTCGAAGGCACGCCCTTGCTTTCAAGGAACGCATGGTTGCCGCCCGTCGCTTTGATGTGAAAGCCGAGTTCCACCAGTTTCCTGATCGACGGCAGAACCTTGCCGCGATCAGATTCCTTCACAGAAACAAAAACCGTTCCCGCTTTTGGAATCCGCATGCCTGCACCAAGTTGCGCTTTCGCAAAGGCCATGTCGTAGGTCTTGTCGAGGCCCATGACTTCGCCGGTTGAACGCATTTCGGGTCCGAGCAGAACATCGACTCCAGGGAAACGGTTGAAGGGGAACACGGCTTCCTTCACTGCGACGTGGTTCAGCTTCTTGTTTTTCAATTTGAAGTCTGCAAGCTTTTCTCCCGCCATGACGCGGGCCGCAATTTTGGCCACAGGTTCCCCAATGACTTTCGCCACGAACGGCACGGTGCGCGACGCACGGGGGTTCACTTCAAGAATGTAGACGACATCGTCCTTGACCGCGAATTGCACATTCATCAGGCCAACAACATTGAGTGCGAGGGCGAGTTTTTTCGACTGTGCTTCAAGCTCGGCGATGATGGCAGGTTTCAGCGAGTAGGGCGGCAGGGAACAGGCGGAGTCACCGGAATGCACACCTGCTTCTTCAATATGCTCCATGACGCCCGCAATGAACACATCGGTGCCATCGGAAATGCAATCTACGTCTACTTCAATGGCGTTGGACAAATAGCTGTCGATCAACACGGGCGAGTCACCCGAAACTACGACGGCTTCGGTGATATAGCGTTGCAGTTGCACATCATCGCGCACGATTTCCATGGCGCGGCCGCCCAGCACATAGGACGGACGGATGACAACGGGATAGCCGATTTTTCTGGCGATTTTTTTGGCTTCCGCAGCGGAATATGCCATGCCGTTTTCGGGTTGGCGCAGTTTGATCTTGCGCACCAATTTCGAGAAACGGTCACGGTCCTCGGCCAAATCGATTGCATCGGGCGTGGTACCGAGAATGGGAACACCTGCATCTTCGAGGGCTTGCGCCAGCTTTAACGGAGTCTGTCCGCCGAATTGCACGATCACGCCATGCAAGGTGCCTTTGCGCTTTTCGGCGTGGATGATTTCGAGCACGTCTTCAACGGTCAACGATTCAAAATACAGGCGATCCGAGGTGTCGTAATCCGTCGATACGGTTTCCGGATTGCAGTTGACCATGATCGATTCATAGCCAGCGTCATGCATCGCGAAACACGCATGGCAGCAGCAATAGTCAAACTCAATGCCTTGGCCGATGCGGTTGGGTCCGCCACCGAGAATGATGACTTTCTTTTTGTCGCTGACTTGCGCCTCGTTGCCGTGTGATCCGGCAAGGCCGGTTTCATAGGTCGAGTACATGTAGGCCGTGGGCGATGCAAATTCGGCGGCACAGGTATCAATGCGTTTGTAGACCGGGCGCACCTTCAGCTTGCGGCGATAGGCCGAGACGCGGGCTTCCTTGATGCCAACGAGTTCGCCCAAACGCTTGTCCGAGAAACCCATGGCTTTCAACTTGCGTAAATTCACGGCATCGTTCGGCAAGCCCTTCTGGCGAATGGTCCCCTCCATCTGCACCAGTTCTTCGATCTGGCGCAGGAACCAGGGTTCGTATTTGCATGATTCATAAATTTGCGAAACCGTCGCACCGTGGCGGAAGGCTTGCGCGATTTTGAGCAGTCGATCTGGTGTGGCCAAGCCCAAGGCGGCGCGTATCGCGTTTTTGTCGTCACCTTCGCCAATGCCGGGAATGGCGATTTCGTTCATGCCACTCAGTCCGGTTTCAAGGCCGCGCAAAGCTTTCTGGAATGACTCCTGGAAGGTGCGGCCAATGGCCATGACTTCGCCCACGGATTTCATGGCGGTGCCGAGATAGGGTTGGGCACCGGGAAATTTTTCGAAAGTGAAGCGTGGGATTTTTGTGACGACATAATCGATCGTCGGCTCAAAGCTCGCGGGCATGGCACCGCCGGTGATGTCGTTGCCTAACTCATCAAGTGTATAGCCCACGGCGAGTTTCGCCGCGATTTTCGCAATCGGAAATCCGGTGGCTTTTGACGCGAGTGCTGAGGAACGCGAAACGCGCGGGTTCATTTCAATGACCAACAGGCGGCCATCAACGGGGTTCACGGCGAATTGAACGTTCGAGCCGCCGGTTTCGATTCCGATTTCGCGCAGCACCGCAATCGAGGCGTTGCGCATGATCTGATATTCTTTGTCGGTCAGCGTCAGGGCAGGGGCAACTGTGATCGAGTCGCCCGTATGCACGCCCATGGGGTCGATGTTTTCAATTGAGCAGATGATGATGCAATTGTCAGCGGTGTCGCGCACCACTTCCATCTCATATTCTTTCCAGCCGAGCACGGACTCTTCGATCAGCACTTCAGCAGTGGGAGAGGCGTCCAACCCGGTTTCCACGATATCGAAAAATTCATCGCGGTTATAAGCAATGCCGCCACCTGTTCCGCCCAGCGTGAACGAAGGCCGGATGATACAGGGCAGGCCGATGGCCAACATGCCTTCATAGGCTTCGACCATGGCGCGGTCGCGATATTTTTTCTGCCGCTCCGGCTCGCCATCGGCCCATTTATTTTCGAACGCTTCGGGATCTGCCGCTTCGGCCTTGCCCTTGGCGTAAAGTTCCTTGTCCTTGTCCTTCTCGACGGAGGCATTGGCCAGTTTTGAGCGCGGGGATTCCAGACCGATCCTGGTCATCGCGTCGCGGAACAATTCGCGGTCTTCCGCCATGTCAATCGCTTCGGCTTTTGCACCGATCAGTTCGACATTGAATTTTTCGAGAATACCCATCTTGTTGAGCGACAGCGCCGTGTTGAGTGCCGTTTGCCCGCCCATGGTGGGCAAAATCGCGTCGGGGCGTTCTTTCTCGATGATCTTTGCCACCACTTCCGGGGTGATGGGCTCGATGTAGGTGGCGTCTGCCAAGTCCGGGTCCGTCATGATGGTGGCCGGATTGGAGTTAACGAGGATGACGCGATAACCCTCTTCTTTCAAAGCCTTCACGGCTTGCGTGCCGGAGTAGTCAAACTCGCAAGCCTGCCCGATGACAATAGGCCCCGCCCCGATGATGAGGATGGATTTGATATCTGTACGCTTTGGCATGAGGGATCCCGATTTGGGGTGTCGTAGCTGATGAGAGGGGCGATTCCAACCCTGTTTCGACGGCAAGGCCATTTGTGATTGAATTCATTGAAGAATGGAATTTTGAAGTAACAATAGGAAATTAGCACCTGACACCGCGCGGTCATTCTGCTATCCCTTGCCACACTCCAGAACTGGTTCACCACTTCTGTCAGTCCCAACAATAGTTTTGAGCCGATCATGAAGACGACGTTGGGGATTGTGGGTGACGATCAGAATCTGGACAATGGTGCGAAGACGAGGAAGGGCTTGAATGGCAGAGTTTTGGTGGCAGAGTGTCTAATACAGCCATGAATTGATGTCGGTGTGAGGGTAGTTAAATACTATGTTACCATAGTTCCCGCAATTCTTACTGACTACGCTATTGTCGCTGTTCAAAATGGCAACAGAGTTCGACCTCCCGCACAAAACACTACAATGTGACAGGTTTTTTCATGTTCCTGTTAACCGCCTTTCTTAGGCCGCAGGCAACGTTGTTGTGTCATCATGCTTTTGAAAAGCGGGGGGAGTTCATGAAAAGAGCGGTTCTTGCGTTTTGTGCAATTGCTGGTTTTGCTGCACAGGGTTTCGCCGCAAATGCGCAAATCGGCAGCTGTCTTGCTATTGACCCATACTGGAAGACAGATGAGGCACTTTTGCTTTGTTCTGCTGCTTCAAGCCAAGATTTCAAGCTGGATGGACAGAAAGCGAAAGGCGAGGTTTTTTTTCGCCTCGGAGCGGCGCAATATTGGTCACAGAATTTTGAGTTGTCATTGTCCTCACTCAATGTGGCCCTTGAAGCTGATCCGGATAACATGTTGGCTTTGCTCAGGCGGGGTTGGGCAAATGTGATGAGTGGCCGCAGAGATGCTGCTCTCGCTGATTTCTCTGAGATGGTTGCGAAGGATCCGCGCAATGTCAGAGGTTATTTTGCATTGCACTATCTTTACGCCACAACAGGCGGAAACGCCAATAGTGAAACAGCACTGCGGCAAGCGCTTAAAATTGACCCATCGTTTCATTTTGCACGTTTCAAACTGGTGGAAATCGAATACGAAAAGCATCCCGTTGCCGAGAAGGCAATTCAGGAATTAAGTGACATTCTAGATTTTGGCGAGACTGAATTGAACAGAACGGAGATCGCGCCGTGGACAAATAGACTGCAAACCAAAAGCTTCTATGAATTGGTTCTAAACGAGCGTGCTGGTAAATTGCTGGCCAGCGATCGAAATGACGAGGCCCTGGTTGATACCAAAGAAATTGCAAGACGTTTTCCCAACTCTACTTACGCCCAATCGCAACTTGCACGTGCCTATTTGAAGCTCGGACAATTGATTCCCCAACTCGAAATTGCTGAAAGAGCAGTAGATCTATGTCGAGGTCGGCCATTTGAAAGAGGTTGCTTGGACGCCCACATGACGCGTTTGGATGCTTTGGTGGAGCTCAAGAGAAACAAAGAGCTTTTTGCTGCGGCGCAAGAAGCCAGTCAGCAACCGCTGGACAACGAAGATCTTTCGCGAACCATTTTTTATGCCGGACTTGCACAATTGCGCATGGGCGAAGTCGAGCGCGCCAAACCGTTTATTGTTCAGGCTGCGCAGATGGACCCGTTCGTCCGTGGTCAGGTGTTGACCCAACTGGTCCAGTTTGGGTTTTACGACGGAAATACATATGATGAATATTCCGACGCCATTAGTTCCGGCGTTGATGCTTGCGTTCTTGATGATATGTGTATGAGGATATGATGAGAAGAGGTTCCGTATTCTGGTTTCTTGCTGTTATGGCATGGAGTGTTTTCATGCACCTCACTGCAGCGCAATCACTTGGCGTTTGCCAGCCGGGTAGTTACAGGTGGTTCACCGCTGCACAAGCGCGTGCCTGCGCCTTCGATCTCAAGCATAAACTTTTGGGCAAGCGCGAACGTGCGGAAATAAAAACCAAGCTGGGCTTGTTGCTTGCGACCAATCCCAGTCTGATGCCTGAGATGGCCAACATCACTGACGGCGGCGAAGGACTGTGGCGCGAAGCCATGGTTGATGATGTCACGTATGCTGACCCATTCATTCTCATGGCCGAGAAGCTGAAAATGAATCAAAAGTATTTTGAAGCGCGCAAACTTATCGAGGAGGCTTTGGCGCAAAATCCGCGAGATTCGCGCTTGCTGGCTATGGCTGCTGTGAATAGCGCAATTGAGCATGATTTTGCCCGCGTACAAGATTTCTGCAAGACAATGGAAACGGGCGATCATATCGATTTCGCCGCATTTGCCGATTGCGGGGGAGCAACATGGCGCGCCGGGGATCAAAAAAGAGCAGAGTATTTTTTTAGGAGAGCGGACGAAAAATTTGATCATTGGCTTGGGGCACGCATCGTATGGTATGCTCCAGCCGCGCCGCTCGCCACATATGCCTCGCTGCTGGCCACAGATGGTCAACGACGGAAGGCGATTGAAATCCTGCAGGATCTGGAAATCCGAAAGCCCTATGCGATGGAGCCGCTTGCATACAGGTTATTGGGATCAAGCCAGGAAAAGGAGGGCCTTTATCTGGATGCAGCAGAGACCTTCAAGCGCGCCATGGACAAAGGTTACAGCTTTGATGTGCCAACCAGTATGATCGTGCGGCGTATCACCAATATGGCCAAAGGTAGTGATGCCAGTGGTGCGCTGGCCTTGTGGAGCAAAAGTTTCCCGAAGATGTCAAAGCGGGAAGTGCTGCAAGTGCAGGTAAGGTTGAAGAATGGCTTGAGCGACTATAAGATCAATGGTCAGCCCGACCGAGCCTTGGAAACTGCCATGCGGAAATGCATCGCTGATCCAAGTTGCTTCAAGGCAAAACGCGACGGGAGACTGTAATCTGGCTGATGTTCCGTGTCTTTGTATTTGACAGAGATCGATCACCTGCTGAAAATACGGTGACAAAATTGCGCTAGAGCGCGATCATTTTTGTTTGAGGCGGCTTGGGGGACTGCTTGCTCTTTCTTGCGAGCTGTCCCCGAACTTGAGACCAGGGACAGTTTGCGATAGAGCAAACAGTCCCTTCCCCGCACCGCGCCAATTTCAAATGATCAAGAGCTAGCGGATGAGGGGGACGATTCCAAGCCAGAAAACTGATGCAGGCTTTGCTGCGATAAGTTTAAATCGCAACGTGGATTTGATCCCAATCATGGTCTGCCTTCGAGAAAAGAATAGCCTCGGCATGGTTCTCGAACAATCTCCGCGTATCATGATTGCCCGAAACGACAGTGGGGTTGTGACGCTTGACCAGCAAGAAGCCAGCGTTTTTCAGGACGGCAAGCAGCGCCCTGTGGGATGTCCTTGCCACAACAGATTCGCAAGTTGTTGACAGCACGTCCAGTGCATCACCCAAAAGGGCCGTCACAACGTCAAGGTCGTTGGGGTCCGCCAGGATATCGAAAATTGTTCCCACATTGAGTTCATCCGAAAGTGGCTTGCGCCAAACCAATATGCCCACCACCTCTGAATTTCGCTTTGCAACTGAAAAACCATATCGCAGGTCTGGTACGTGTTCATAGCGCCATTCGTAGAATTGCCATGACCGGTCACATGTTGCGGGCATGACGGCTTTGAATTTTGTCCACAGACTGGTCCAAGTGTCTATGTCAACATGATCGTGCCGGGAAACTTCTATGAGTGGCGAAGCTGGTGGTGTGCGGGCTGCAAGAAATCTATTTGCCCTGATGGCAAGTCTGGCAAATGGAAGCAGCATTTGTGTAGCAACGCCTGTCGCGTTCACAAGCCATTTTAAATGTCTGCGGGTTTGCAATCGTTCCTTGATGACATAGTTCAGCGTTCGGCTCGAAATGCTGTTGGGGCGCAACAACTGATAAACCGGCCTGAGGGTGACGCCGCCCAGTTTTTCTGCCATTCGCCGTGTCGTCTGCGCCATGGTGAGGGTTACCTATGTGGCACCAGACTCGTAGATCGATTTGTAGAGCTGCTGTGCCACACCTTGTCGCCGCCAATACTTGTCCACCATCACATCAACGATCCAATGGAAATCAACCTGTGTCTGCCCTAAATGCATGCGGCCCGGCTGGATCGAGATCTGGCCTACAACTTTATCGTCGGATATTGCCAGCCACGAATTGACGTAAGGCAAGCTGCCAGAATAAGGATCGGTTTGGAGTTGCCACTCAAATCTTTCGCGATGCTTGAATTTTGCATAACCACCGTAGTTCCGGCTGACAAAGGCAGAGATTTTGGTCCAATCAGACCGATCTGCCCTGCGAAATTCAATCAACATGACCTCTCTGCTGTCGCGTTACCAATCATTATGATATAATTCAGTTACCAGTTGTTTGCGAACCTGAAATGCTGCATCCGTGAACTATGTATGTGAAGCAAACCATTTTTGCAGTCAGTTCAGCGCGATGAAGAAAATCGGAATAGTCGTGGTCACGTTCAACTCTGGCGACTACGTGTTGGAGTGCCTGGAATCTGTCTTTCGCAGTGAAGGAGTAACCCCAGTTGTTGTGGTTGTAGACAACAACTCCGAGGATGCCACAGTTGAAGGCATTGTAAATTGGGCGAATGGAACACGCGAGGTCCATCCCGGCCCCGCTTCGCCGGTTGTGATGGGTGCGCGGCATCAGAAATCCATCGATTTTGAAATGCGCGGATCAGAACTGGGGGAAGCACCCTCCAAACCGCTGACCATTGTGCGAAACGACTTGAATGGCGGTTTTGCCTTTGGCGTAAATTGTGGTCTGGACATCCTTCTCAAAGACGAAACAATTGAAGACTTTTTGCTGCTCAATCCAGACTGTGTTCTTCCAGGCGATGCAGCCTTCGGAATGCTTCAATGCGCTGCCAAAGGCCCCTATGGCATGATTGGTGTGCGACAAATATTCTATGAAACGCCCGACGTGATCCAGTCTGACGGCTTTCGTCTGGATCGGCGGTTTGGAGTGTGTGTTTCAGTCAACGCAAGGGCTGCCGTTGCCACGTCTGCATTGCCTGCAGATGCCGAACTGGATTTTGTAAGCGGTGCTTGTATGCTTTTGTCCCGGACGTTGCTGCGCCAGGCCGGCCCGTTGGATGAAGATTACTTTTTGTATTACGAAGAAACAGACCTGAGTATGGCCAAAGGCAAACTGCCTGTGCGACTTGCACGCGATGTGGTGGTTTACCACTACGGTGGAACTTCAATCGGATCAGCAACGACCAACCAGCGTTCATCCCCCTTTGCAAATTATTTTGGAATGAAAAGCCGGATGCGTTTCATGCGGAAACATTTTCCGCACCGTGTATGGATGGCAGCGCTCTATTCGCTTGCCAAAGCAGCATCAATCCTGAATCATCCTGCAGGCGCACATGCGATGGCAGCAGGTATTCTTGGTTTGCCACCGCCCAAAGCTGTAAGTGACAAAATCCGCGATCCCCGAACACGGCGCATTGCTTTCGGTAAAGGTCACGGCCAGCCCAACGCGTGAATTGGGTTTTCATGGGATTGCCACAGGCTGGTCGTTTTATCTGATTCCAAACAGTTTCAATTGTATATGCTTACCCCAGTGAAACTTCACCCATGAGCCTGATACAGTTGATCTATGCGTGCACCCCGTTTGGATTTGACAGCCCGACCTTGAACCAAATTCTGTCGGCGGCACGGCGCAACAATGCACGCGACCAGATTACGGGAGCGTTGATTTGCCGGGCTGATCTTTATCTGCAAATGCTGGAAGGGCCGCGTCCCGCAGTGACGGCAGCGTTTGACCGCATTTTGCGTGATGCCCCCGCGCGGTCCTGGATGTGCGGACGGTGTTTATACGGCTGCTGCGGGATGCCTAGCGGAAATCCGGACTTCATGGTCGGCGGCTGACGAAGATAATCATTACGCCGCCACCAGCGGCGCAATATCCGAAACGTCAGTGATCTCGCGTGCCCTCGCCAAATCCCATGCGCGTTGCAGGTTCATCCAATATTCCGGTGTGGTGCCGAAGAATTTTGCAAGTCGCATGGCAGTGTCAGCTGAAACTGAGGTTTCACACTTCACCAAACGCTCAATCCGGGTGCGTGGCACATGCAGCTCGTTTGCCAATGCAATGGCACCTAAGCCAAGCGGGGTAAGGTAAAGCTCCTTGAGGACTTCGCCAGGATGGGATGGGTTTTTCAACAATGTCATGCTGTTGCCTTTCAATGATAGTCGACAATTTCAACGTCTGCCGGGCCTCGTGCAGTCCAGAAAAAGCATATCCGCCATTGGTCATTGAGGCGGATTGAATGTTGACCGACCCGGTCATCGCGTAAGACTTCAAGATGGTTTCCCGGCGGGAAACGCAAATCTTCCAAGACCACGGCGGCATCAAGCGCAGACAACATGGCTCGCGTCCGGTTAATCAGGGTCGGCGGAAAACCTTTTCCGAAACGATCTTGAACAGCGCTGTCGGCAAATTTTCCTTTCGTGCTGATGATCATGGCGCCCTGTATCACTACATGATACATATTGCAAGCTTGGCAACTGGGAAAGTGAGATTGACTTGAGAGTGATGGCATTGCGTGGTATTGACAGTTTATGAAACCATCTCAAATCCTGGCTGAGCGCCGTTCAGAGATTCTGGCGATTGCCAGCAAATATCGTGTTCGAAACTTGCGCGTGTTCGGCTCGGTGCTGCATGGTGAGGACGCCGAAACGAGTGATATCGACCTGTTGGTCGATGCTTTGCCGGGAACATCGCTTTTTGACTTGGGCGGCTTCCAGGAAGAATTGGAAGAACAGCTTGCCGTCAAGGTAGACGTGCGAACGCCCGGTGACCTATCAAAATATTTCCGCGATAAGGTACTGGCAGAGGCCCAGCCTCTTTGATGGACGAGAGGGCGCGTATTCACCTTCTGCAAATGCGTGATGCAGCGCAAGATGCTTTGACTTTTGTATCAGGAATTTCTGAGGAAGAGTTCTTGCGCGACAGGCGAACCCAGCAAGCTGTCTACCTGAGTCTTGTTAACCTCGGTGAAAATGCCATAACGCTTTAACCCCGCCATCCTTGCCATTCCCCCCCGTTTGCCCTATAGCCCGCGCCGTCTGGCGTCGTTCACCCCTGGAGGAAGGCCGGATTTCATTTTATATCGGAGACTATTATGGCTAAAATCGTAACGATCAAGGCTGCTGCACGCAGTCAGGCTGGCAAGGGGGCCGCTCGTTCTGTCCGTCGTGAGGGAAATGTTCCCGGCGTCGTGTATGGTGACAAGCAGGACCCGCAGCTGATCACGCTGACCTACAAGAACGTGCTGCCGCATGTTGAAACGGGCCGCTTCCTGTCCACGCTGGTTGACCTTGAAATCGATGGCAAGACCATTCGCGCTATTCCGCGCGACGTGCAGTTTGAACCTGTGAAGGACCGCATCATCCATGTCGACTTCCTGCGTCTCGGCAAGGATTCGCGCATTGCAGTCAACATTCCGGTGCATTTCATAAATCAGGAAGCGGCACCAGGCCTGAAAGCCGGTGGTGCACTCAACATCATCTCGCACTCCATCAACCTGTATTGCCCGGCGGACTTTATTCCAGACGACATCACGGTTGACCTGACAGGCATGCAGATCGGCCAGAGCATCCACATTTCGGAAGTAAAACTGCCAGACCGCGTAACAGCCGTATCACGTGATGACGTCACACTCTGCGCCATCTCGGCCCAGGCCAAAGAAGAAGAAGTGGCTGAAGGTGCTGCCGTTGCTGCCGAAGTTCCAGCCAGCAACCAAAAAGCCCCAGCCGCTGCCGCTGCCGCCCCTGCCAAGGGAGCAGCCCCAGCCAAGGGCGCCGCTCCGGCCAAGGCCGCTGCACCTGCCAAGGGCGCCGCCGCTCCTGCTGCCAAGCCTGCAGCGAAGAAAAAGTAACGCATATCCAATCCGGATTGAAAACGGCGGACCCGACATGGTCCGCCGTTTTTGTTTGGGGTGCAATCCGTTTTGGGCAGGGCAATCGCATATCCCTCAAAAGACCCCTATCGCCCTTCGGGCACTTCCCCAACAAGTTGGGGAAGACATGCCGCAATGAC
>JAYUVC010000072.1:0-8186 GCA_043754325.1 Hyphomicrobiales bacterium | reverse complement strand
TCCGGCCTTTGGCCACCTTCTCCAAGCAAGAGGGCGCGGAGAAGGGACTATACTTGCACCTCCCTTAACGACTTTGATGGAGGTCCATATGCAGTCCCTTCTCCGCGCTTCTTCAGCGTGGAGAAGGTGCCCGAAGGGCGGATGAGGTCCCTTAGGCCCCGATATATGTCGTCAACGTCTTCGCAGTGCCATCGCGCCAGAGCATGTTCAACCATCCAGCAAACGCCGCGCGGAATCCTTCATCCTTTGCGACGTCACCGTAAACATCATCCATGCTCAACCACTGCACCGGATCGGCCTTCGCCTTCAGGGCCACCGCCTGCAAGCGATCCCACGACGGGTCATTGGGTTCGATGACTTTGCCTGAGTCAGAAGTCCCGGCGCAGTAGCGGCACCACAGCGCTGACTCGAGTGCCAGACCGGATATGCTGCGGCCTGCTTTGATGTTGTCTGCAATCACGGGCACAATGAATTTCGGCTGGCGGTTCGAGCCGTCAAAGCACAAACGTCTTTCTGTATCGCCGATTTTTGGGTTGGAGAAACGCCGCTCGATGAGTTTGAAATAATCCTGGATGTTGGTGCCGGGCACCGGCATGACGGTGGGGATGATTTCTTCTTGTTGAACCTTGGCGAAGAAACCCTGGATCAACGGATGCTGCATCGCCTCATGCACGAAATGTACATCCATCAATCCACCGGGGTAAGCGATGACGGCGTGGCCGCCGTTGAGAATGCGGATTTTCATGTATTCGAACGGCGTTACGTCCTCCACAAACTGCGCGCCGACTTTTTCGAAATCAGGGCGGCCTGTCGGGAAGTTGTCTTCGACAACCCATTGCTTGAACTCTTCACAAAACACCGGCCAATTGTCTTCAATGCCAAATGTTTCAGACGCAATTTTCCGTTCACGGTCTGACGTGGCGGGGGTGATACGGTCTACCATGGCGTTGGGGAATGCCACGTTCGCTTCAACCCAGTCTGCTAGTGTTGCATCCATCAATCGGGCGAGGCCCGCCACGGCGTTGCGCGTAACCACGCCATTGTGGGGCACGTTATCACATGACATCACCGTGTAGGGCTGAACGCCTGCGGCCTTGCGGGCCTTGAGGCCGTGCAGGATCAAACCAAAAGCTGTTGTCGGATCGTCAGGATTTTTGGCATCGCGCTGCAAGGCCGGATGGTTGGGATCAAAATGTCCGGTGGCCGGATTGATCATGTAGCCACCTTCGGTCACCGTCAGTGACACGATGCGAATGGCAGGATCGGCCAACACCTCCAGCAGGCGCTTTCGCTCTGATGGCGGAATGAAATCGATCATCGGGCCGGTGACGCGGGCTGCGGAAGAGTTTGCATCCTGCTCGACAACGGTTGTCAGGTAATCCTGCGCCGCCAGTTTCTCCCGCATGATTTCATCGGATGGCATGACGCCTGCACCGATGATGGCCCAGTCGTGGTTAAGCCCCATGTTGAACAGTTCATCAAGGTAGACAGCCAGATGTGCGCGATGAAAATTGCCGACGCCGAAATGCACAATGCCCGGTGTGAGTGATGCGCGGGCATATTGCGGTGTAGCCACATCAGGGCGAAGACTGCGTACTGTCGCTAATGATAATTTCGTCATGTCAACTCATCCATTGGCCGCCGTCGACATTCAATGTCTGGGCAACAACATAGTCACTTTCACTGGACGCCAGAAAAATTGCGGCCCCCACGTGGTCGTCGGGCTTTCCCATGCGGCCGAAGGGAACGGCTTCACCGACGAGGCGTTTCTTTTCACCAAGCGGGCGGTTTTCGTATTTGGCAAACAGGCCATCCACCACGTCCCACATTGGTGTGTCGACAACGCCGGGGGCAATGCCATTGACGTTGATGCCATGCTTGATCAAAGCGAGGCCTGCTGATTGCGTCATCGAAATCACGGCGGCTTTTGAGGCGCAGTAAACCACCACCAGCGCTTCACCACGGCGTCCGGCCTGCGATGCGAAATTGATGATCTTGCCGCCCTTGCCGCGCGCTATCATGGAGCGGGACACCGCCGTCATCATGAACAGGGTGCCCTTCACATTGACTGCGAATTGACGGTCGTAGCTTTTTTCGGTGGTATCCTGAAACGGTCCCATGTCAAAAATTGCGGCGCTGTTGACGAGGATGTCAACACCTCCTGCGATGTGTTCGACGTGTTTGACACAAGCCTCAATCGAGTCGAGTTTGGTGACATCAAGATGAGCTGCAAAGGATGCGCCGCCGATATGGGCTGCTGTGGCTTTCGCCACATCAAACTCAATATCGGCGACGCACACGCGGGGCCCCTCGCGTACATAGGCGGCGGCAATCGCGGCTCCGATACCGCGTGCGCCACCTGTGATGATTGCGGTTTTGCCTTTGAGCCTCATGATAAAAACTCCACAGCCCGACTGGCCAAAGCCATTGTGGGCGCATTGGTATTGCCTGAGGGGATAAAGGGCATGGCGGAGGCATCAATGACGTGAAGGCCTTCAATGCCACGTACGCGCAGTCGTGAATCGAGTACGGCCATGTTGTCTGTATCAGGTCCCATTTTGCAGGTGCCAACGGGATGCCAGTTGGTTTTGACAGAACGGCGACAATGTTCTGCCAATCCTGCATCATCAACCACATCACGGCCCGGCAACATTTCGTGGGAGATGCGCTTGCTCAATGGATTTTGCTTGAGGATGTCGCGGGCATAGCGCAGGCCTGCAATTTCCAGCCTAAGGTCATCAGGCTCGGCGAGATAATTATTGTCGATGACAGGTTTGTCGAACGGATTGGCCGAACGCAGTTTCACAGTGCCGCGCGACTTTGGCCGGAGAAGGCAGGCGTTCAACGTTACGCCATCTTGCGGGGTCACGTTCTTCACGTCAGCATCGAGATAGACTGATGGCACGCAGTACATTTTGATTGTGGGGCGTTCGCCACCATCGGGATCGATATAGGCGCAGGCCTCAACGCCACCGCTGCTGACAGGGCCCGTGCCAAACAGTTTATATTGCAAGCCGTTCTTCAACGCACGCAAGCCCTTGTCCTCACCGAAATATCCGTAGTGTCCTGTGGTCGCAGACACGACAGGAACTTCATGGTGGTCTTGCAGATTTTCTCCGAGGCCCGGAAGGTCGACCTGGGTTTTGATGTTGTGTTGCTGCAACTGTGCTGAAGGGCCAAGGCCGGAGAGCATCAGAATTTTTGGCGTGTTGTAGGTGCCAGCGGCCATCAATACCGAGCTGCAACGGATTTCGGATTCACGTCCCGCTTCAATAATGGCCACACCGACACAACGTCCATTCTCGATGATCACCCGCGAGACTGTGCAATCAGTCTTCACCGTGAAGCGCGGATTATTCATGATCAGCGACAGGAACGCTTCCACACCATTCCAGCGCCGCTTGTTCCATGTCGTATATTGCATGGTGCCCACACCGCGTTGCTGCGCACCGTTGAAATCCGGATTGAACGGCACGCCCAGACCTTGCACCGCCAGCACATAGTCTTCGGTGATCTGGCACTTTGTGGCGGTATCTGACACATGCAGCGGTCCATCAACACCATGAAAGGCGTCGTTGAAGGTGTGGTTGCATTCCATGTTTCTGAAATGCGGCAGCATGCCATTGTAAGACCAGCCGGACTTGCCCCCAAGGTAGCGGTCCCAATTGTCATAGTCCTCAGCCTGCCCCCGCGTGTAGACCATGGCGTTTACAGACGTGCCGCCTCCCAGAATATTGGCTTGGCCCACCTTGGGCGTTCTGCCATTCAGATGTTTTTGCGGGACGGGTTCGTGCATTTCCACCACGGCGCTGCCTGCAATGCCCTTCATCCATGCGGCGGGCATGGGCAACAGATATTTTGAAAGACCCGGAGCCTGTGCCGGGCCACGCTCAAGCATCAATACACGTGCCGATTTTTCTTTGACCAGACGCCAGGCGGCGACGCAACCCGCCGAGCCGCCACCTACGATGATGTAGTCATAACTGTCATTCACTTGGCAATGACCTTGCCTGTGTCATTGAAGCGGTGGACGCGGCTTTTCTCTGCCGTCATCCAGAGTTGATCGCCGGGATTGTAAGTGCTTTCGCCGGCAGCACGCACCACCAGCATGCCACGCTGACCACCATCGACATGCAGGAAAGTGTCTGATCCCAGATGTTCGGTAAGCTTGACGGTGCCCTGCCATTCACCCTTCTTTTCCGACAGCAAAATATGCTCTGGCCGGACACCAATGGAATTGCCTTCCAGGATATTCATTTTGGGTGAGCCAATGAAACCAGCAACGAACAGGGACTGGGGCTTGTTGTAGAGTTCCAGCGGTGAGCCCACTTGCTCGATCACGCCCTTGTTCAAAACCACAATCCGGTCTGCCATGGTCATGGCTTCGACCTGGTCATGGGTGACGTAGACGCTTGTAGAGCCCAGATCCTTGTGCAACTGCATGATGAAGATGCGCATGTTGACGCGCAATGCTGCATCGAGGTTGGACAACGGCTCGTCAAACAGAAACGCCTTGGGATTGCGCACGATGGCACGGCCAATGGCAACGCGCTGGCGCTGGCCGCCGGAGAGCTGACCGGGTTTGCGGTCAAGGTAATCCGTGAGGTTGAGGGTCGCGGCAGCCTTCTGCACCTTGTCGTCGATTTCGCTTTGCGGCAACTTGGCCATTTGCAAGGGGAAACCAATGTTCTTGCGCACACTCATATGCGGGTAAAGTGCATAGGACTGGAACACCATGGCCAGGCCGCGTTCGGAGGGGCCGACGTCGGAAACATCCCTGCCGTCGATGATGATCTGGCCGGAGGTTGTATCTTCAAGGCCTGCGATCATGCGCAGCAACGTTGACTTGCCGCAGCCGGAGGGGCCAACGAAGACCACGAATTCGCCCTTGTTGATGTCAAGGTCAGCGCCGGGAATGATGACGGATTCGCCGAACATCTTGCGTACGCCTTTGAGTGAAATATGCGCCATTACTTGACCGCTCCAAATGTGAGGCCGCGCACCAGCTGGCGTTGCGAGAACCAGCCAATGATGAGGATGGGGGTGATGGCCATGATCGAGGCCGCAGACAGCTTGGCCCAGAACTGGCCTTGCGGATTTGAATATTCCGAAATCAGGAAGCCGAGGGACGCTGCATATTTCGTGGTGAGGCTCAGCGTCCAGAAGGTTTCGTTCCAGGCCAGAATGAAACTGAGCAGGCAGGTGGAGGCAATTCCGGGGATTGCCATGGGTGTCAGCACGCGCACCAGTTCGTCCCACAGGCCAGCACCATCCATGCGAGCAGCTTCGAGAATTTCGCCCGGAATTTCCTTGAAATACGTATACAGCATCCAGATCATGATCGGCAGGTTGATCAGCATCATCAAGGGGATCATGCCCCAGAAGCTGTCAAAGATATTGTATTCACGCCAGTCCCAGCCCTCGCCCCAATTGTCGAACACGATGCCGCTGCGACCAAAGATCAGGAAGATGGGAATGAGCGCGCCAGCTGGCGGCATCATTTTGACGGAGAGAATCCAGAGCAAGGAATCCTTGGTGTTGCGTGTCCATACCCATGCGGTGGCGGGAATGAAAACCAGCAGCAGCATGGCAATGCCCAGCAACGGATTGGTGACGACCCAGCCGTTGGAATAGAGAATGGCGAAAGCCAGCGCGATGGAGCCCAGGATGATACCAAGCCAGGTGAAACCGTTGAGCTTTCCAGCAGCTTCACCGCGCGGTGCAAAGGCCATGGACCATGCGGCGGGGACGGCGAAAACAAGTCCCAGCAATGTTGAGCCCAATGAAATGATGAGTGTGTTGCTCAGATATCTGACGTAGTCGGAACGGCGCTGCACTTCGCCAAAATTCTCAATCGTCCAGGGCGATACGAACAGGGTCTGTGGCATGGCATAGGCGTCAGCTTCAGCCTTGAAAGATGCAAGTGCAGTCCACAGGATGGGGAAGAACATCAAAAGACCAATGATCCACGCAAGGGTTCCGAAGGCGATGGAGCGGCGACGCGAGATTTTTTTAGCCATGATCAGTTTTCCAGATTCTTGCCCATGAGGCGCACGAGGAAGATTGATACGAGGTTGGCAAGGATGACCGCGATCACACCGCCTGCGGCAGCGGCACCCACGTCATTGTCGTTTTGTAACCGCGAGAACACCAGATAGGTGAGGTTGCCGGCAAATCCGCCCACCGACGTCACCTTGATTTCCGCAAAGGTGTTCATGATGAAAATGGTCTGGATCAACACCACCACCGTGATGGGACGCGCCAGGTGCGGGAGGATGATGTGCCAGAAAAAGTTCCACGATTTGGCGCCGTCCATTGAAGCTGCATCTTTCTGCTCTTCGTCGAGGGACTGCATGGCCGTCAGCAATATCAGTGTGGCAAAAGGCAACCACTGCCATGCCACAATAAGACCGACAGAGAACAGCGGTGCCTGCTCGAACCAGCGGAAGGGTTGCGTAACGCCGAACCACTTCTGGATTTCAGAGAACAAACCAAACTGCGGATGCATGATCAGGTTCTTCCACACCATTGATGATACGGTGGGCAGGATGAAGAAAGGCGAGATCATCAGGACGCGGGCAAAGCCCCTGCCCCAGAAAGGCTGATCAAACAGAATGGCAAGTGCAATGCCGCCCACCACTGTCGTGACGATAACACCTCCAACCAACAGCAACGTGTTGATGAGGTTCTTCACAAAGTAGGGGTCTTTCAGGAAGTAATAGAAATTATTCCAACCGAACCAGCGCAGGTTCTCAGGATCCTGCAGATTGTAACGGAGGAAAGCGAAGTAAACCACCAGTGCCAAGGGCACAAATGCCAGCAAGGAAAGTGCACCGATCGACGGTGCCAGTGCCAGTCTTGCCAATCTTTGAGCTTGCCGCGTTGCCATGATCTGGTTCCAAGATTGCGCTTATTACAAATTAACACACTCTTCCGCATATGGCCTAAGAAAGGCCCTCATCCGTCTCGCGCTGGCGCGCGATCCACCTTCTCCCGCAAGCGGGAGAAGTGAAACGAGTGGTCGTTCTTCACTTCTCCCGCTTGCGGGAGAAGGTGGATCGCGAGCGAAGCAAGCGAGACGGATGAGGGCCTTTTTATTCATACCCGATCTGCGAGAGAGACGAAAAAGCCCTCCCCGTTTTCAGGCGAGGAGGGCCTTCGGGAGGACGATTACTTGATGTAACCAGCCTTTGTCATTTCGTCTGTCGTGTAGGTCTGGGCTTGTGCCAGTGCGTCATCAGCGGTCATTTGACCAGCCAAGGCTGCCGAGAACAGTTCACCAACCTTGGTTGCGATGCCTGCAAATTCAGGAATGGCCACAAACTGCACACCAACATAAGGCACCGGCTTTACAGTCGGCTTGGTCGGGTCGGCAGAGTTGATTGAGTCCAGGGTCATCTTGGCAAATGGAACCTTGGCGTATTCGGGATTTGCATACAGCGATGTACGCGTGCCCGGAGGAACGTTGGCCCAGCCTTCCTTTTCGGCTACGAGCGCCGTGTAGCGCTTGCTGGTGGCCCATCCAATAAATTTCTGGGCAGCTTCTTCCTTTTGCGTGCCAGCAGGAATTGCAAGCGACCAGGCCCAAAGCCAATTTGCACGTTTGCCGAGGCCGTTGTCCGGGGCGAGTGCGAAGCCCACCTTGTCAGCCACCGTCGACTCCTTGCCGGTGACGAAGGATGCCGCAACCGTGGCATCTATCCACATGCCGCACTTGCCGGCGTTGAACAGTGCCAGGTTTTCGTTGAAGCCGTTCGACGAGGCTCCTGGAGGACCATCAGCCTTCATGAGGTCGAGATAGAAATCCAGTGTGGCCTTCCATTCTGGTTGATCAAACTGGGGTTTCCAGTTTTCATCAAACCAACGGGCCCCGAAGGAATTCGACATTGCTGTGATAAAGGCTGCATTCTCGCCCCAGCCGGCCTTCCCGCGCAGGCAAACGCCGTAGGTTTCCGATGCCTTGTCGTTCATTTTGTCGGCGGCTTCGCGGATGTCTTTCCATGTTGGTGCGTCAGGCATCTTCATGCCGGCCTTGTCCATAAGGTCGGTACGGTACATGACCATGGAGCTTTCGCCATAGAACGGTGCCGCCATGAGCTTGCCGTCAACGGTGAGGCCGCCGGCGATGGCGGGCAGAAGGTCAGCCGGATCATCAACCTCGGTCAACGGAACGAGCCAGCCCTTTT
>JAYUVC010000071.1:0-9298 GCA_043754325.1 Hyphomicrobiales bacterium | reverse complement strand
GCAGATGAAGACGTCGATGATCTTGAGTTCGGGTTCGTCCATGCCGCCGTAGAGGTGGTTCAGGAACATTTCCTTGGTGAGGGTGGTGCCCTTGCGCAGGCTGAGGAGTTCCAGCATCTGGTATTCCTTGCCTGTCAAATGCACACGCTGGCCGCCCACTTCAACGGTTTTGGTATCAAGGTTCACCAGCAATTCGCCAGTGTGGATGACAGATTGGGCGTGGCCCTTTGAACGGCGCACCACGGCGTGGATGCGGGCGACCAACTCGTCCTTGTGAAACGGCTTGGTCATATAATCATCGGCGCCGAAACCGAGGCCACGGACCTTGTCCTCGATCGCGGCCAGGCCGGAGAGGATCAGTATGGGTGTTCCCACTTTCGAGACGCGCAGGGATTTGAGAACTTCATAACCCGACATGTCCGGAAGATTGATGTCGAGCAATATGATGTCGTAATCATAGAGCTTGCCCAGATCAACGCCCTCTTCACCCAAATCGGTGGTGTAGACGTTGAAGCCTTCGGACTTCAACATCAACTCAATCGACTGAGCTGTGGCTGTGTCGTCCTCAATCAGCAAAACCCGCATGCTTATCCCCTTGTTCTTCGATTCCGGTGTCGCTGCCGGAACACTGACCATCTCATCGCGCCACCGTGACCGGAAGCTGCAACTACGAAGCGTTAACTCTGTTCCTTAAGATAGACTGATAAAGGTTAACAAAACCTAAGCCCATTTCGTCGAACTGTACCTTTCAACTTACTATATCTGGTGGTGCTTTACGCGGACGCACCAGATATGGGGTGAGATTTGCCGCCGACGATGTGAATGATAAATTTCACGCCTGCTGCCTCCGGTTTACCGCGTCTTAAATGTGTTTGTTCATCATAATACGCGAAGGCCACTCCTTGAGCCCTTGCTAGTTGATTCGCCCAAACGTGGCTAGACTCATGCAAGGTTGTGTTTCAAAGTTTGGCACGAGTTAGTTGAGTAAAGTGAGGGTACCATGCGTTCCAGGGACAGCCTTTTGAGGCTCCACCGTTTCCGCACCGACGATGTGCGGCGCCAGGCGGCAGACATTGACATGATGATTCAGGACTTGATGCGCAAGCATGATGACCTTGAGCTACACATCAAGTTTGAAGAACAGCGCACCGGCATTACAGATGTCAAGCATGTGAACTATTCGATGGCGGCAAAGTCATCACGGGTGCGACTTGAAAATTTGTTACGGTCTGTGGGTGAATTGCGTGACCAGCATGAGAATGTGATGGAGCGGGTCAAGGATGAAGAGTCCGAATTACGTAAAGTCGAAATGCTTGTCGAAAAAGAAGGTGGCTCGTTGAAGCCGCTGCCATTGGCACCACCACCCGGTGCCATGATCGGGCAGGCGATTGCGCGATAGAGTTTCGAAGGCCGGAGTGATCCGGCCTTTTTCATCTGCTGGTGCTGCGGCTCGACAGCATGCGCATGGCCACGCCGGTGAACAGCAAAAGTGGCGTGACCATTAAAACCGTTGCCGCCGATAGATGCGCCCATTCTTCAGCCTCGCCGCCAACCTGTGCTTCCTTGATGGAAAGCTGACCGACCATCCATGGTGTCAGTGTTGACGCATGATCGGTTGTGAGGATGGCAGCGAAGAGATATTCGTTCCAGCACAGCACGAAAATGATGAGGGCCACGGCGGCGATGCTGTTCATGATCATGGGCCGCAGAATATCCCAGAGAATATAGAGGTGGCTGACGCCTTCAAGCAAGGCTGCCTCTTCCTGATCCGTTGCGCGTTTGCCGAAAACGGGAAGCAGCAGCCAAGTGGCAACGGGTAGATTTATTGCAGCGTAAGTCAGTACGAGAGATGTGCGGGTATCAAGCAATCCGGTTTTTTGTGCCATCATGTAAAGTGCAATGACCACGGTGGCGGGAGGCAAAATGCGGGTGGCCAAGACCAGCGTGAGCAACCACGGCTGGAGTTTGCCGAACCTGGTGAGGGCATAGAGCAGCAGGCATGTGCTGGCGATGACGATGAGCGTTGCAATGGCGCTGATGACAAAGCTGTTGAACAATGGACGGAGCAGATTCTGGCTGCTGTCGAACAGGATAAAACGCCAGGCTTCCGCTGACGGTGTGAAATCAACAAAGGGCAGGTAGCGCGGGCCGTGGATGATGGCGTCTTCGGGTTTCAGCGATGCGATGAAGACCCAATAGAGGGGGAGAATGCAGATGAAACTCCACAGGCAGAGGATGACGTGGATTACAGCCCGTTTGATGTTCAATGCAGTTTCTTTTGTTCGACGAGGGACTTCAAACTGGCAAGGCCTTTGTCAAATTCACGGCCCACCATCTTGTCCATGTTCATGACGGTGTGCATGAGCTTGTTCATGAAGCCATTTTTTCCAGACATGCTCCATGTCACAGTGGTAGGGCCGCTTGAGGGTGTGAGCTTGAACGTGACCACATTGTCGGCCGCCATGGGCTTGATCATCAGGAGGCGGCAGTTGATTTGAGATGGCTTTGTATCAACAATCTGGAATTTGCCTTGGCCCATTTTACCGCCGGCCCATGTGTAGACGGCACCGGGACCTTCTTCCGGTCCTTCATAGGCGATAACGGATTTGGCGTCTTGCGTGGACCACGGGTTCCACTGGTTCATGTTTTTCAGATTGTTGATCCACGGAAGAATATCGGCGGGACGCGCGTTGATGTTGATCTGGCGTTCAAGCGTGAAAGAGTCAGGTTTGCGCGAGACGTAATACAGGAATGCAGTGATTGCGGCGATGATGATGGCGAAGATCATGACGTTGCGTCCTTTTCAGGCGGGTATGGCGTGGGCCTTCAGGCGATCATAATAGGGACGGGCCTCGTCGGCAATGTGTTGCAGTTCGACGGGAAGGGTGATGGCTTTTTTGGGAGCTGCGCTGAAACCTGTCGACGCCCATGCCGCGTTGTACCAATGCGCGGCCCAAACGCCGTCGCAGGATTTTGGACCTTTCGGCCAGTTCAACATTGCGGCGTCGAAGGGAATGCCGCAGGCGGCGCAGAGTTTTGCAAGTGTGTTGCGCGGGTTCGTCAAGATATCGTCAGAGTCCACCACGGGCGGCGCATGGCCCAGTTTCTGTGCCACCATGTCAAAAATTTCGGCTTGTTCGATGAAGCCAATGGCGCGCAGATCAACGTCAGCCCATTTTTGGGTGTAGCTCGCCAACACGCGGGCCGGATCACGGATGAGGAAGGCATTCGTCAGTGTAAGGATGAATGAACGGTCGTAACCGTCGAGCATGTGATGGGTCATGTGCTTTTGATAGAGCAGGGGTTGTGCGGCGGGCATGGTGCATTTCGTCACCAGCTTGTCCCAGCTGGTTTCCATCGACGCGATGATCTCGTCGCGCATGGGATGGTCGTTGCCCTTGTGCTGGAGGGAGAAGCCGTAAAAAGGTTCGTCCCATGCCTCGCAATCGGCGCGATTGGCGAAGGAATACATCATGGCGGTGGAGATGTTGCGTGGTCCGGACCACATGGCGAGGATTGTCATGGGGGCTTTCAGTTGTTTTGAAATTTTCGTGCTTGCTTGAAATGCCGAATTGAAACTATTTGCACCTCACCTGCTTGCCTCAGTATTCTGTAATGGATGATGTAACGGTAGCGTCGGGTCACCGCTTTTCTTACAGTCCTGTCTTGCTGCTGATTGCCAATTGCCGGGTAATCCGAGATCAGCGACAGCTTGGCTTCAATGTCGGACAATATTTTTGGTAGAACAGTAGGATTTTGCAGTTCAAAAAATGCGGCGATTGAGTCCATATCTGCTATCGCTTGAAGGGAATATTTCAATCTCATTTTCGAAAGCGTCTAAAAATTTTTTCCACTTCCTCTTCTGAGGCGAATTGACCTGCATCAAGTTGCCGAATTCCTTCTTCTACCGCAGCTCGATCATCAGGGTGAATTTCCTCTGGTATTTCAACATCACTCAACAATGAAAACACCATGTTGAGAATCCGATTTCTGTCATCGTCTGGCAGATCGTTAACACGGCGGATGGCTATTTCGGCAACGTCAATCATGTATGACTCAATACCACAAATCAAAAGGGTCTACAATTGTCGTGAAGCGCAACGATGCGCCATCATTTTGTACCCCTCCGACAGGGCTTTCGACATTGAACCTGCTCCCTTCCAATCCTCCATCGACAGAGGATGCCTAACTTGCCTTCCATCTATGATCCGCACGGGGATCAGCCCTGCGAAGGTGCCGGTTACAAAGGCTTCGTCTGCACCGTAGACATCATAAAGCGAAAACTGTTTTTCGAACACCGCAATGCCCAAGGATTTTGCCACGCGCAGGATGGCCGCGCGGGTGATGCCGGGGATGCAATATTGCCCGGAAGACGTCCACAACTCGCCGCGCCTGACGATGAAAAAGTGGGTGGAATTGCAGGTCGCCACGAAGCCATGGGGGTCCAGCATCAGGGCTTCATCAGCACCTGCATTGGCGGCCTGGATGCAGGCAGTGATGCAATTGAGTTTGGAGTGGGAGTTGAGTTTCTGGTCTTGCACGTCGGGTGCGCCACGGCGCACGTGGACTGTATGCAACGACAGACCATCGCGGAATTTTTGCGGGTTGGGTTCCTTGTATTCAGGAATGATGACGATGGTGGCCTTGCCAATGGTCACGCGCGGGTCTTGATAGGGCGTGGCCTTCACACCGCGCGTCACCATCAAGCGGATATGCACGCCATCCGTCATGGTGTTGCCGTCTACACAGTTGAACAATCGTTGCACCAGCTCATCCGGCGTCAAGCCAATATCCATGAAAATGGACTTGGCCCCTTCATAGAGTCGCTCAATATGTTCATGCAAAAACGGCACACCGCCGTTGACGAGGCGCAGACCCTCCCAAACACCATCGCCGAGGATAAAACCTGAGTCGAAGACTGACACCATGGCTTCAGCGCGGGGTACCAGTTGGCCATTAACCGAAATCAGGATGTTGAGATTGCGCGGGTCGATTTTGATGTCGTGGAGATTGGATTGGGCTTCAGTCATTTTGAATCTTTCGTTTCGCTGCTTTTATCCGCTGCGAATACAAAGGCATCGCCATAGAAAACCTTGAAACCGAATTTGCGCAGGGTTTCAACTTGCGACGAATCCTGGTCCAGCACCACAGTGTTGTGGCCCTGTTCTCCAATGCTTTGCAGCACGATGGCTGTTGACGACATAGCCAATGACGACATGGCCAATACGAGTCCGATGACAAGGCTTTCCTGCCAGAATTGCGTGAAGGGCAGCGACGCGAGCGCCAGAGCTGCCGTTACGCCCAGCACGTGCAGCAGGCCCAACACGAAAATCCTTTTGCGCAAATCCCACAGCTTTGACGGCTGTAGTTCGAGGCCAACCAGAAACAACATCATGACAACGCCGAATTCAGCGCAGATGGCCCAATGATGGCACCTGCAATCGGGGCGGAAGCAACAGCGGCCGCCAGATACAACAGCGCGCCAAACAGAAAATCATTGAGAGTCATGGTGCCATCACAATGGCTATTTGCCCTGTAAAAAGAAAGGGGGATGGTGTTTGTTGCTACAGACTTGTTCTGGTTTTCAGTCTGGTGACGTACAAGGGTTCGATTTCAACCTATTGTGACGCCCATGACGGACCATAATGGGCGGTGGGTCACTCCGTCGCTATATTGGTGACTTGCGCGCTGGTGGTGGCGTGGTTGTCGGAAACCCTTGTCGGGTCGCTGGAAGGTTTCAGCAAAGGGCTTGGCCTGTCGGAAGTGTTTGCTAGCCTGATCATCATTCCCATCATCGGCAATGCAGTGGAACATTCGGCCAGTCTGTTTGCGGTGAAGAACAAACCCGACATCAGCATTCAGATTGCGTTGGGAGCCGCAATCCAGATCGCATTGCTGGTGGCACCGATTTTGGTCATCGTGCCCTACTTCATGGGCAAAGCCTTGGACCTCGTCATCCACCGCCCGCAGGAACTGGCCGCATTGGTCGGGGCAACACTGATCACGGCGAGTGTGTCGCGCGACGGCGAGTCGAACTGGCTGGAGGGGGCGATGCTGCTGGGGATGTATCTGCTGATTGCCATCGCGTTTTTCTTTTTGCCAGTGGCGGGGTGATTTCAATACGGCCCCAAGAACCTTTTGCCGTTGAAGTGAATCAAATGGTCTGGGTTATCGGCCTGCCAAACCTCGGTTTCCCACGCGATTCCGCGCAAGTATTTTGAAAAGGTTTTCCCATCAGGGAATGCGGTAACATAGACGAGTCCGACTTTCGACTGCTTGAAGATTTCTGCAAGTTCGGCGTGACGTTTGGCGTCAACTGGTCCATGTGAGGTAACTGCTTCTATCAGTAGGAGCCATTTCTTTTTGCCGAAATACAGCACGACATCGGGCATTTTTCCTTTGATGTTGACGGTGATCCCTAATCCAGAGAGTGCCTTTTCGTCAAAGAATGCGAATTTTTGCCCCGTATCTCCAGCGTATACCAACTTGCATCCGGGTGCGAATCTGGGCGCAAATTCAGACACGATCAACGAAATCAATTCGCTGTGTTTGCCAGGACTGAATGAAAGTTTCTGACCGTCGGAAATTGTGACTTGAATCTGCTTAAGCCTGCGGGGTGAGGCATATTTTTTTGCGAGCCCGCCAGCTTGCTTTTGAAATCTAACTACTGAGGATTGCCAAGTGTCAGTGCCGAAAGTCTTGAATACTTTCAAAGCACGGGTGGATATCTGGTAAACTGCGCGGGGACTGTTGACTGCACGCGACGGATTGTCTGGATTATATGTTACAATTGCTGCTTCCAAAAATTGGTGCAGAGTTTGCCTGCGGATAGTCTCTCGTGTGTTTGGCGCGTATTTCAAACCATAGTGTTTCGATATCCAATCCATGATTGGTGTCACGCCCAATAGCGGTTGTTTACAGTCTTCCCAATTCGCTGTTGGTTCCAACTGCAATAGCGCCAAAAGTGTCAGCGCAGATCGATCATTTAGTTGACCCCTCGGCAAGCCCAGCTGTTCCAGCACGAGCCTCGCATTTGCAATTTTTGGGTTGCTCATTGAAGAAACATTTCAACATGGCGGTCAAGTGTTTTTTGATCGCACTTGATTGAACTGGCGTACCATTTGCCCATGAGTTCCAATTTTTCTGGTTTTGGATATTTCAGTTTTCTAAGGTCAGTCGCGTTTACCTGCGTGTGACCGCTGAATGATCGCATTTGATCATCGACGCGTGTCGAGTTGAGATAGGCGGCCAGTCCCCATGCAAGATTAACGTCGATTGGCTTCTTGGCGCTGTGAAAAACATTGAGATGATTCTCAAATCCGATCATGCCTGTTGGCAATTTGTGTGGCTCAACAACTGCGGCGTAAACTCTCCGTCGCTCTTCTTTTGAGGAAAATCGCCGAACAACCGTATAGTGACCTGATGGCCAGAGCGAACTTTGCGTCAATTCGGAATTTTCGATGGCATTGGATTTCTTAAATCCAGACTTGGGCCAAATCAATCGGCCACTAGAAAAATGCGCCGGATAGAGCAGTGGAACGCTTCCATCAACCCAATCCGGGTGAAGTGCCAATCTAACTCGAAAATCTACGACCGGGCCAGTTGAACAGGTGAGGTTAAGATCATTCAGATTTTCCATTGCCGCATTGAAATCACGTGCTGCCAATGCCTCCGTTGTGGGAATGTGAACAAACATCTGTTTGTCATCCGGAGCCACAATGTCAGAGAAAAGGTGCGTCACTGCCAGATAATCTGAAAATCGATGATCAGAAGAGCGAGACACCACAACTGGACCCTGATTTTCTGCCGCAACCAATTTTAAGATGACATTTTCTTGCAGCACTCGGTCTGCCGCAAAAGCTTCATTGCGCTTTCCAAACACATGGATATGTTTGAGAGACGAACGCTCTAAAATAAATTTTCGAAAACCCTCATAATAAGGACCGTTGCAAAAGCTGCGCGGAATGATCGCGACCAATTCGCCACCTTCCTCCAACAATGCCAAGGCGGCGCCTACAAAAGCCGAGTAAAGATTAACCGTCTCAAATCCCACTTCGCGTGCGAACGTGCGATGCGACGAATTTATTCCAATTTTCTTGTAGGGCGGATTTAAAATTGCATGTGAGAATTTCTCAACTGATTGATCTTTCAACCTTGCAACCGCATTCTCCAGAAAGTCTCCTGCTATGGCAGTGCAGCCACTTCCGCTCAAACTCGACAATTGATTTCTCAGTGTCGCCAATACTTGTTCATCACATTCAAATGCACAGCCGGTTATTTGGTCAGCACCGAGCGACCCTTGCCACTTCGTTACGAAAGCTGACGTGAGCACTCCTTCGCCTGCGCCCGCGTCAAGCAATTGAACATTTCCAGTTGGTTGCGAAAACAGATTTGCCATAAAATCAGCAATTGGTTTTGGTGTAAAAAATTGTCCGAGTTCCGACTTTCGGGTACGGGCAACTGTTTTTATTTCGCTAATAGGCAGATTAAATTGAGCCTCGCTGATTGTTTTTGATCCCGATCCAATTGAGGCTTTGCCGAAGCCCCTGAGCGCTGCGAGAAGTCTTGGTGGTGGCTGCGCAATTCCAGAATCCAGTTCTTCGATGTCGCTTAGCGATACTTCGAGCAAAAGGGCAGCGTCACTGCATGATAGCAATGCCCGAGAACGTGCTTGAAAAAATTCAGTTTCAACAGAATCCATTGTGTTTCCTTACTCATGCTTTTGCACATCTGACGTCAAAACTCAATAAATTGTTCTATTTTTGTACCAGGCGAAATCGCGGACGCTTCCTTTTCTTCTGCCAAATCACAACACACCCAAACCTATGTCACGCCGCCACAAGCCGCGCCACCTTGATTGACTTAGTGCGGGCGCGGACTAACGCGAGGTCGTGGTTCATTTGCATGCGAAGCCATGTGTCGGCGGAGCTGCCAAGGCCTTTCTCAAGGCGCAATGCCATTTCCGGCGAGATGACGCTGCGACCGGCAATCACATTGTGAATCTGCTGACGCGTGACCCCAAGGCTTTTTGCAGCCGCAGTGATTGATATGCCCAGTTCATCGAGAGCGTCTCCGATCATTTCTCCGGGGTGGGGTGGATTTTTCATCGGCATAGATTGCTCCTTTAATGATAGTCGACAAGATCAATATTGTTCACGGCACCATCCTCAATCGTGAAGATGATCTGCCAGTTGCCGTTTGCGCAAGTTGATTCAGTATTTCAAGGCAATGTCTGGCAGGGAGCATGTTGCAACACCCCCTCCCGGCTTCGCCGTACTCCCCCATCGCAAGAGCGATG
>JAYUVC010000070.1:0-30862 GCA_043754325.1 Hyphomicrobiales bacterium | reverse complement strand
CATCATGGCGGGTCTTGACGGGGTCGCCAACAAAATCCACCCCGGCCCTGCCATGGACAAAAACCTCTACGACCTGCCACCCGCAGAATTGGCCAAGGTGCCAACGGTGTGCGGCAGCTTGCAGGAAGCCATCGACTCGCTGGCCGCCGACAACGACTTCCTCACCAAGGGCGGTGTGTTCTCGAAAGACCAGATCGAGAGCTATCTCGAACTGAAACAGGAAGAACAGGACCGGTATCGGATGACGCCGCATCCGGTGGAGTTTGACATGTATTATAGCTGCTGAGGCAGCCACACGGACGACGAATGCAAGACCCCGGTGGAGACACTGGGGTTTTTTTGTTTTGCATCTGCGGTGAGTGGCGTATCGTACAGACTTTGAAGGAGCAGGCCCATGATGATGACCCGTAGAGATTTCTTTCGAGGCGTTGCCGCTACGGCTTCTCTGGCACTTGCTGCGGAGTCCAAAGCCGCGACTGTCTTCAAGCCCATTCCCATGCAATTCCTCGCTGCCCTTGGAAATCCACTGGCCAAGAGTGGCACTGGTGCTGAGAGCTGGGGTTTGTGGTCGCTTGATCCCGGCCCTCGTGGCGTGCGGCTTTCCAATTTTTCGCAGTTGGTGGCCAATGCTGGGGTGGCTCCTGCCCGGTGGGCGTTCGATGCCAAATCCTGGTGGCTGGAGGAACATGGTTTGCTGATGGAGCAGCCGGATGCCAAAGTTTTGCCCGGCCGATATCTGGTGACGGGCGACCGCATTGTGCAGACCACTCTCACTGTTCACGAAAAAGATGCAAGTGGTGGTCAGGCTTGGGAACTGGGGGATGGTGCAGTACTGTACGACGTGACGCATTTGCGCTGCCGTTCCGCCCGCTACACGCCGGATAAAAGCGGCAAGGCTTGCACGCCGTCATCCGTTAATCAGGATAATTTTCCAGTGGATCCCGGCGCTGCCATGCCGGCTGTCAGCGGGTGTGACAAGCAGGACTTTGCGGTTCTTTTTGTGGTGGGTGTGGAAGAATAAAATCAGGCGGGTCGGGATGCTTCAGAGTTTAGACGCCAGCGCCTTTGCCGCCACATAGGCTGTCGAGAAACACGCCTGCAACAGATAACCTCCGGTGGGTGCGTCCCAGTCCAGCATTTCACCCACCACATAGGTGTTGGGATATCTGTGCAGGCGGAAGTTCTCGTCAACTTCTGACGCAGCAACTCCGCCTGCTGTTGAAATGGCGCGGTTGATGTTGGCGGGTCCCTGCGTTGTGATGGCGATAGTCTTTGGCGAGTCGCACTTCCCCTCGCGCAGCAAGGAAATACCCACAGGGTTCAGCCCTGCTGCCTTCCGCAGATAATTGCTGCGCGATTGTTTGCCTTGCGGGAATGCCATGCGTTCGGCCAATTGGGCTTCAGTCATGTCCGGCTTCAAATCGATTTGCAGGATTTTCGATTGGCGGAATTGCGGTGACAGTGCATAGATGGCACCCCCCTCGATGCCGTCACGTGTGATCATCATTTCACCACGTATCGTGCGGCCGGCCACAGTCACGTCAACATTTTTAAGGGGTGTTCCGGCAAAGCGCGCGGCGAAGTGTTCGCTCCATGCCACGAGCTGCCTTCCGTTTGAGGGCTGTAGCGGCGTGACATTTATGCCAGCGTCTTCAAATATTTTGACCCATGTCGCATCTGATCCCAGTTCCGGCCAGCTGGCACCTCCCATGGCCAGAATTGTGGGCACGTCATCAAACCCGCTCCACCCGGTTTGCGATTTCAGTGTGACGCCCAAACCTTGCAACCTTCTGAGCCAGGCCCGCAACAATGGCGATGAACGCAGGTTTTTCGGGAACACCCGGTGGGATGACCCGACAAATGTTTCAATACCAAGCCCCAGCGCCCATGCGCGCAAGGCTTCCGGCGGGAAGGCGCGCAGTGCAGGTTCGAGCATCGCACGGCCGGAACTGTAACGGTCGAGCATGCGGTCCAGTGGCTCATCATGCGTGAGATTCAAGCCACCGCGACCCGCCAGCAGAAACTTGCGGGCGGGGTTTTTGTGATGATCAATGATGGTTACGGACAACCCGGCAGTCGCCAGAATTTCAGCCGCCATCAAACCCGCTGGTCCTGCTCCAACGACACGGACCTGCGTCATATTGTTTCCTATAGTTAAAGCGTCAGAGATTCTGACGGCAATTTGCATAGCCGCGGTTATAGTACTTCTGCCATTGGGCGTCACCCACGATCACGCCTGTTGCCGCACCACCGACAGCGCCAACGGCTGTGCTGGTTCTGCCGCCAACAACCGCGCCCAAAATGCCGCCCGCAACACCACCGATGAGCGCATTGCGCACAACTTTACGGCTGGTTTTCTTGCTGGCGTAATTTTTCGCATAGCTGCGGCAATAGCTTTTGCTTGCGGCTTCAGCGGGAACGGTTGTCAAGGGTATGAGGGTTGACGACAGGAATGCAACGCCCAAGGCGACGGACAGGAACTTCTTCATTTACAGCTCTCCACATGTGAATACTGTGCCAAGGTTAGCCGGAAAAACATGTTCAAACCAAGACAGTTTTTCATTCATGCTTACTCAAGCCGGGCGGGGAAACCGGGCGCACGGAGATCCGTTCCCAAGGCGTCCTCCAGCAGTTTGGCAATTTGCGTGGACTGCGCTGCTCCGCCATAGGCCGCCTTGCCCTTGATGAACGTCTGGTTTGTCATTGACGCCAAATCCAGTGGCACGCCGAATTCGCGGCCAAAATTCATGGCAAATCCCAGGTCTTTCAACGCGAGGTCCATACTGAATGCGATGTCATAGCTGCCGTTGAGAATGAGCTGGCCTTCGGTTTCATGTACAAAGCTGGTGCCGCTGGAGGCCGTGATGGCGGCCCAGGCCTGGCCCAGATCCAGCCCGCCGCGCTTGGCCAGCATCAGGGCTTCGGCATCTGCCACCAGATGGATGAAGGCCAACATGTTGGTGATGACCTTGATGATGGCGGCAGAGCCGATGGGCCCCATGTGGAACATCTTGTTGCCAATGGCTTGCAATGCGGGTTTGTGTTGCCCGAACAGATCAACGTCGCCCCCGACGAGCACGGTGATTTCACCCCGTGCTGCGAGATGTACGCCGCCGGTCACGGGGGCTTCCAGCACGCGAATGCCCTTGGCTTCTGCCATGGCGGCGAGGCGCTGCATTTCATCGCGGCCCAGGGTGGAGTTTTCAATCCAGGTGCCGCCGGGCTTCAGGCCTTCGAGTATGCCCGTGAGAACTTTCTCCGAGACGGCGGGCGATGGCAGGCACGTGAACACGTGATCCACTAGCGCCGCCAATTCCGCTGGCGTTGCGGCCCAAGTCGCACCCACTTTGATATGCCGCTCCGCCAAGGATTTGTCGATGTCGTTGACGACGATGTGAAAGCCTGCGCGTTGCAGGCTGGCTGCAATATGTCCGCCAAGATTGCCAAGGCCGATGTAGCCGTATTTCATTTTTGATTCTCGCTTGCTGGTAAAGAAAGGCCCCCATCGCCCTTTGGGCACTTCCCCAACAAGTTGGGGGAGTACCCCGCAGGGGGGGAGGGGGGCCTACTGTATGGGATAATTCGTCATTTCCAGATGCAGTTTCGTGCCCGTGTAGGGATGTGCCAGTGCCACTTCTTCGTTGAGTTCCACCCCCAAGCCCGGTTCCGTGGGCGGGATGACGTAGCCTTGTTCCCAGCGGATCGGCTTGTTCAATAGCTGGGTATAGAAGCCACCAAAGGTTTCGATACTTTCGAGGATCAGGAAGTTTGGCAGTGACGCGCCGTATTGAATGTTCGCGGCGGCCTCAATCGGCCCGGCATAGAGATGCGGTGCGATCTGCGCATAGTTGACTTCCGCCATGCCGGCGATTTTCTTGGCTTCCCAAATGCCGCCAACGCGACCCAGTGCCATTTGCAGAATCGATGCGGCGCGCAATTCCAGCACGCGACCAAATTCATATTTGGTCGTCAGGCGTTCACCCGTTGCGATAGGAATGGAAGTCGCCCGCGCCACCAGTGCCATTTCCTCGGGGCGATCCGGCGGGGTTGGTTCTTCGAACCACAGTGGATTGTAGGCTTCAATCTGTTTGGCAAAACGAATGGCACCAGAGGCCGTGAACTGACCGTGCGTTCCAAACAGCAAATCCGCCTTGTTGCCGACTGCCTCGCGGATGAGTTTGCAGAACTTCGCACAAAGCTCCATCGACTCAAGCGACGGCTGGCGCGGATCGAACGATGAGTAAGGTGCGGCGGGATCAAACTTGATGCCGGTGAAGCCCTGTTTCACATAATGCGCTGCACGTTCGGCTGACGCTTCGGCATTCCAGTAGATTGAGTCGTCCTGACCTTTGGCGAGGTCTGGATAGATGTAGGTGTAAGAGCGCAACTTTTCGTGCACGCGCCCGCCGATGAGTTCGTAGACCGGCTTGTTGAGTGCCTTGCCGATGATGTCCCAAAGCGCAATTTCAATGCCGGACAGCACCCCCATCAAACTCACGTCAGGCCGCTGCGTGAAACCAGACCCATATACCTTGCGCCACAGGCTTTCGATGTGGAACGGGTCCATGCCCTCAACGTAGCGGCCAAAGGTGTCTTCGATCATCGCCGTCATGGCTTTGGGACCGAAGGTGGCGCAATAGCATTCGCCGTAACCGACGATGCCCGTGTCCGTGGTCAGCTTCACAAAGGTGAAATAACGGCCACCCCAGCCCGGCGGCGGATTGCCGACGATGAAGACTCTCAGATCCTTGATTTTCATGGACGCATTCCTTTTGTCTGTTTTGACAAGATTTCAACGAAAGGCAAATAGGCTGGCGGCTTTCCGCCAGTGTAAATTTCTCACCCCGGTTAACACTTGAAATGTGTGCGAAAGACTTGAAAGCAGATATGCTCGGTCAAAATTCGACTATCGCTTATGCGGAGAAGGGACCTCATCAGCCCTTCGGGCAGCTTCTCCAAAGGAGAAGCGACTGAATGTGAGACCTCCCCAAATGGTCAGATATTCAGGGAGGACTTTCAACCTGTCGCTTCTCCTTTGGAGAAGCTGCCCGAAGGGCTGATGAGGTCCCTGCGACGGGAAGGAACAGATTGGCTTTTAACGTGACTCAATACGACTACATTATCATTGGTGCCGGAGCTGCTGGCTGCGTGCTGGCCAACCGTTTGAGTGAAAGCGGCAAACATACGGTTTTGCTATTGGAAGCAGGTGGCCACGACAAGCGCTTTTATGTGCAGATGCCACTGGGCTATGGCAAGACATTTTACGATCCGGCTGTCAATTGGATGTATGCGGCTGAACCTGATCCCGGCCTCAACGGTCAGAGCGATTACTGGCCGCGTGGCAAAATCATTGGAGGCTCCAGCTCCATCAATGCCATGGTCTATATTCGTGGCCACAGGGACGATTATCAAAGCTGGGGAGAAGCCGCGGGGCCGGATTGGGGCTGGGACGCTGTGCTCGCCGCCTACAAGCAGATCGAAGATACCGAAACGGGCGGCAATGAATGGCGCGGATCAGGTGGTCCATTGCGTGTCAGCGATACGTCGCAACACGTGCATCCGCTTACACAAAAATATATTGATGCCTGCACAGCGGTTGGCCTGCCGTTCAATCCTGATTTCAATGGCGAGATGCAGGAAGGCGCTGGCACCTATCAACTCACCACCCGCAAAGGTCAGCGCTTCAGTTCTGCCCGCGCGTTCCTTTGGCCCGCCGCAAAACGCAGACATCTCCGGGTCGAGAAAAACGCGCATGTGTCGCACATCACCTTTGAGGGTTTGCGTGCAACGGGTGTTGTCTATGAGCAGCATGGCGAAACCAGAACTGTCAAGGCGGACAAAGAAATCATCATCTCCGGCGGCGCCATCAACTCACCGCAATTGCTGATGTTGTCAGGTATTGGCCCTGCTGCGCATTTGCAATCACTTGGCATTGACGTCAAGCAAGCGAACGCCAATGTCGGGCAAAACCTCGAAGACCATGTGGGCCTCAACTATACCTACCGCATGAAGGTGCCGACGTTGAATAACGCGCTGCGTCCGTGGCACGGAAAATTGAAAGCGGGACTTCAATATCTGCTGTTCCGCACCGGGCCTTTGAGCCTGTCGATCAACCACGGTGGAGGCTTCTTCAAAACCAACCCGGACCTGCCACGCCCCAACATGCAGCTTTACATGCAGGCCTTTTCGACCCTGTTGCCGCGTGCGGGTGAACGACCAATCTTGAACCCTGATCCGTTCTCAGGACTGTCACTCGGCTTGTCGAATTGCCGCCCCACGTCACGCGGGGAAATAACGCTGAGCTCTGCCGACCCGATGCAACACCCTAAAATCGTGGCGAATGCTTACAGTACGGATCACGACGTGCAGGAAATGTTGGCGGCTGTAAAATTCATTCGCCGCATTGCAGCGGCCTCACCCTTCGCGGAACTGGTGGCTGAGGAATTGCGTCCCGGACCGCAGGTGCAATCTGACGCGGATCTCATCCATGATTTCAGGCAGCGCAGTGGCACAGTCTATCACCCGTCCTGCACGGCGCGAATGGGACGTGACGCTGCTACCTCTGTCGTTGACAGCCGCTTGCGTGTGCATGGCGTGCACGGCTTGCGCGTGTGCGATGCGTCGGTGTTTCCCAACCTGATTGCTGGCAACACCAATGCACCCTCCATGCTCGTTGGCTGGAAAGGTGCGGAGCTGATTTTGGCTGACGCCTGATATTCCTGTTTGATGTATTCCCAATGTCGGTCGAATAGACAGCAGGGGACTGCTTGTTCTTTCTCGCAAGCTGTCCCCGAGTTCAAGATCAGGGACAGTTTGCGATAGAGCAAACAGTCCCTTTTCTGCGTTTACCTCAAACCAGATCGAACCGGTCCGCGTTCATCACTTTCGTCCAAGCCTTCACAAACGCATCGACAAACGCCTTCTGCGAATCGGCTTGTGCATAGACTTCCGCCAGTGCCCGCAGTTGCGAGTTTGACCCGAACAGCAGGTCTACCCGTGTGCCCGTCCATTTCAATGCAGCGGACTTCCGATCGCGGCCTTCGAAGCTGCTTTCAGCACTGGAAGCTGGAGTCCATTTCGTATCCATGCCCAGCAAGTTGACAAAGTAGTCTGTGGTCAATGCGCCGGGGCGCTTGGTGAATACACCATGTTGCGTGCCGCCGTGATTGCCGCCAATCACGCGAAGTCCACCCACAAGCACTGTCATTTCCGGTGCTGTCAGCGTCAGCAGTTGCGCCTTGTCGACCAGCAATTCCTCAGCCGAAATCGAATATTCGGTTTTGAGATAATTGCGGAAGCCATCGGCGACGGGTTCCAACATGGCAAAGGATGCCACATCGGTTTGCTCTTGTGATGCATCGGTGCGGCCCGGTGCAAATGGAACCGTCACATCATGACCGCCCGCTTTTGCAGCTTGCTCCACGCCAACACAACCACCGAGAACGATGAGATCAGCCAGTGACACTTTCACTTTGCCAGCGTTGAATGAAGCCTGAATACTTTCAAGGGCATTCAGAACTTTCGCCAGTTGCACAGGCTGGTTTGCCTCCCAGTCTTTTTGCGGAGCCAAGCGAATGCGCGCACCATTGGCACCGCCGCGCTTGTCCGATGCACGGAAGGTGGAAGCTGAAGCCCAAGCGGTTTGCACCAGTTCTGCTGTGGACAATCCTGATGTTGCGATTTTGGTTTTAAGCTCAGCAATCGCAGCAGCACCAATCAGCGGGAACATTGGCGCGGGCAGCGGGTCTTGCCAAATGAGATCACCCTTCGGCACATCGGGCCCGAGGTAGCGCACCTTCGGACCCATGTCGCGGTGGGTCAGCTTGAACCACGCCTTTGCAAAAGCCTCGGCAAACTTTTCCGGATTGGCGTGGAAGTCGCGCGAAATCTTTTCGTAAGCCGGGTCCATGCGCATGGCCATGTCGGCGGTTGACATCATGATCGGCACTTTTTTCGATGCATCAGCCGGATGCGGTGCCATGTCTTTTTCAGCCAGATTTTTGGCATGCCATTGCTGCGCACCGGCAGGACTGCGGCCGAGTTCCCATTCATAGCCGAACAGAACATCGAAATAACCATTGTCCCATTTTGTCGGGTTCGACGTCCAGGCACCGTGCAGTCCGCTCGAAATGGTGTCGCCACCCACACCGCTGCCGAATTTGCTGAGCCAGCCAAGGCCTTGCGCTTCCAGTGCGCCAGCTTCGGGCTCAGCACCCACAAGGGCCGCATCGCCTGCACCATGGGTCATGCCGAAAGTGTGACCGCCTGCAACAAGTGCCACGGTTTCAGCATCATCCATGGCCATGCGGGCAAAGGTTTCGCGAATGTCGCGGGCTGATTTCAGCGGGTCCGGATTGCCGTTTGGTCCCTGAGGGTTGACATAGATCAAACCCATCTGCACGGCGGCCAGCGGGTTCTCAAGTTCACGGTCGCCTGTGTAGCGTTTGTCATCCAGCCACGTGGTTTCAGCGCCCCAATAAATGTCTTCCTCAGGCTCCCAGATATCTGCGCGACCACCAGCAAAACCGAAGGTCTTGAAGCCCATCGAGTCGAGCGCCACGTTGCCTGTCAGCACCATGAGGTCCGACCAGGAAATGGCGTTGCCATATTTTTGCTTGATCGGCCACAACAGGCGACGCGCCTTGTCGAGATTGACGTTGTCAGGCCAGCTGTTGAGCGGTGCGAAGCGTTGTGTACCAGACGATGCACCACCGCGGCCATCGCCTGTGCGATAGGTTCCGGCACTGTGCCACGCCATGCGGATGAACAGCGGCCCATAGTGGCCATAGTCGGCGGGCCACCAGTCTTGCGAGTCCGTCATCAACGCGTGAAGGTCGTTTTTCAATGCCTCCAGATCCAGTGTATTAAAGGCCTTGGCATAGTCGAAGCTCTCGCCCATCGGAGTCGAAAGCGACGAGTTCTGATGCAGCATCTTCAGGTTCAGCTGATTCGGCCACCAGTCCCGGTTTGACCGCACAGCAAAATTCGTCGGGCTATGCATGACCGGGCATTTGCCAGCGGGTTTCACATCCATCTTGTTCATCATAATCTCCCCTGTTCAATTTAGAACGGTTCTAAACTAACAGCGACAAGGCTGCAATCCCTCATGATGTGAAAGACTGGATGTTAAAGATGAGTCACATAGGCTGACTATCATTGTGATTTGCAGCAACGGCATTGCACTGGTACCTTCAGATCAATCCAAGCAGCAAGAGAGGTCTAAGACAATGACGCCACCTGCACAGAAACGGCAGATGTAACATCTCTGATATTGTGATTGATCTGTCAATTCAGATCATCATCCCATTGAAGGAACAAGCGGCTGAAGATGCCGCATCGGCCCTGCACGGAACGCCACCTGCAGGGCCAACCTTTTTGGGGTTATCCTCAACCTGTAATCCGCACTTCCCGAAACCGTTGGACTCCGTTAGGCTATTGTCATGACGACCCTGAAGTCCATGACAGCCCTGGAAACACCGCATCTTATTCTGCGCGAAATCGTGCGATCCGATGTGGAAGAATTGTCGGCCTTCATGACCCAGCCGCGTTATCACAAACACATCGCGCACCGGCTGCGCGACGGGTCCATGGTCAAGGACTTCGTGCGCCGCCAGATTGCTGCCCAGAATGACAGCCGCCGCCATGTTTACCATCTTGCAGCAGAAGAAAAATCCTCGACCAACGTCGTGGGCGAAGGCTTTGTCATCGCGCATGGCGATGGCAGTCATGAAGTGGGCTGGGGTGTTCACCCCGCCATGTGGTCCATGGGGATGGGCACGGAAATCGGCCATGCGTTGATGGCAACTGCCTTTGAGCATTTGAATGCCACGCGGGTGTGGAGCAAAGTCATGGTAGCGAATTTTGTTTCGGCGAAATTGGCCCGCCGCATTGGCATGGCACTGGTCACCAGCCATGAAAACTATGCCTTGGGCAACGGCCGAACGGGACCAGTGGATATTTACGCCATCGCGGCTGCTGACTACTTTAACCTGCCATATTGACGGCAAGCTCAGGCCACAATCCGGTTTCATGTTCTGGACATGAAATACATAACCTGCATAGGGCTGGCAGTTGGAATGGGCTTTACAGTTTTTACGGCGGCGCAATCCGGAGCGACGGTTGCCGATTATTGTGCGGCCTATGCCCGCGATTTTGCTGACCATGTGGAAAAACAAAATGCGCAATGGCAGCATCGATATGACAATGCTGACGCATCGTGCCAGCTGCGTTTCACGTCTGATGAAAAGCCAGTCGTAAAAATCAAGCCGAAGGCAAAACAGGTTTTGGCCAAGATACCAACTGCTCCGGTGGTCACAGCCGTTCCGGAGCCAAAACCAAAGCCTGAAGCAGAGCCGCAACAAGCTGCCAAAGCCGCACCCAAACTGCTGCAGGGTTCGCCTGAGTGGACCGCTTACTGCAAGAAAAAATATGTGTCATTCAACGAAGCCAAGGGCAGTTATCTGTCCAAAACCGGCATTGAACGCAAATGCCTGGTGACGGCGGATTAGATCTGTTCCAGGTTTGTTGGAGTTGCATCCCAAATTTCCGTCATTCCCGCGAAGGAGCACGGCTGTCCGGGGAAAGTTGTGATCAGTCATCTTCTTCCTCCCTCTTGTGGGGAGGGCAATCGCATGTGGCCAAAGGACCTCATCAGCCCTTCGGGCAGCTTCTCCAGAGGAGAAGCGACTGGATTGCAGATATCCCTCAATATCAGGCATTTGGGGAGGTCCAACTGCAAGTCGCTTCTCCTCTGGAGAAGCTGCCCGAAGGGCTGATGAGGTCCCTTTCCCACTACATACGATTGCCCTTCCCACAAGAGGGAGGGGACTGTTCGGAGCGCTGGTGTTCGTTCTCATTTCCATGTCGCTACAGATCCAGCTCATCAAGAACCGCTATAATGTGCATCAATGCCTTAACAGCGACGCCAGCAACAATGCGGCCAGCGTTCGATTGATGATGCGAGTATGGAAGTCCCTCTCCGTCTCGCGCCAAGGCGCGATCCGGAGAGGGAAACCTTAGGCCGCTTGTGCCCTCCCCTGCGCGATCACCAGGTCTGCCGCACGACCTGTCAATTCTGCCAAATGGTCAAAGCTCATTTCGAAGGTTCCTACCCCTGCTGTGGCCGAACGGATTTCGATGATCAGGGACGCGAGCTCCGACTCCGGCATGTGGGCCATGACCGTGTCCCAACCGGGCCAGTTTTCGCGCGCGTCAAAGCCGAGTAATTGGCCGCGATGTCCGGTGACGATCTGGTTGGCGCGCGCGGTTGCATCGCTTGGCACGTGAATGGAAATCGACATGATGGGTTCAAGCAATACCGGGGAGCATTGCGGCATGCCCTCCACCATGGCCAGACGCGCTGCCAGTTTGAAGGCCATTTCTGATGAATCCACATCATGATAGCTGCCGTCCGAAAGGTTGACGCCAAAGTCCACCACTGGGAAACCCAGCGTGCCCTTTACCATCCAGTCCCGCACACCCTGTTCGACCGCAGGGATATAGGTTTTTGGAACCACGCCTCCGGTGATTGTATCTGTGAATTGAAAACCTGAACCACGCGGCAAGGGTGCGATATCCACCACCACATCGCCATACTGCCCATGTCCGCCAGACTGCTTCCGGTGCCGGCCGCGCAAGCTCACAGGTTTGCGGATGGTTTCCCTGTAGGCGATGCGGCGCGGGGCGGTGTTTGCCTGTACGCCAAATTTGCTGGCCAGTTTTTCAATGGCCACCCGCAGGTGCATTTCGCCCTGCCCCCACAGCACCATGTCTCCGGTTTCATGATTGTGGTCGAGCCGCAGCGAGGGGTCTTCCTCGGCCAATCGTGCAATGGCACTGGTGAGTTTCACTTCGTCCTTGCGATCAGCCACCGACACAGCAAAACCATAGACATGTGTGCTGGCTTGACGCTGCACCAATTGCGGACAAGCTCCACGCGCCGATGACACGGTTTGACCCGTGGCCGCATGTTCGAGCCGTCCCAGTGCCACCACCTGCCCTGCAATGGCTTTCGGTTGTTTGGTCAACGTGATGCCTGCAAATATTGAAATACCAGCCACACGGGACTCACGGTCCTTGCCGTCATGCAGCACGGTTCCGTCTGCCAACTCGCCTACCAGCACCCGCGCAATTGACAGTTTTCCACCCTGCGGCGAATGAACGGTTTTGATAATTTGTGCCACGGCAGAAACAGTCGGCACGAGGCCCAGTCGATCAGCAACAGCTGAAACTCCGGCAACATCATGCCGCAGGGTTTTCAACAAGCGGCCAATGCCATTGCCATGTTCGGCTGAACCAAACAGTACGGGGGTCACGTGGCCATCGCGCACATCGCGTTTGAGGTCCTTGAAAATCTGGTCGCGCGGCGGTTCCATGTCCGTCAGCAGTTGTTCCATCAGCGCGTCGTCATGGTCGGCCAATGTTTCCAGCAGCGTGAAACGTTCCTGCTTTTCGAGATCCGCAATGTCTGCAGGCATGTCAACCACACGGCTTTCCGCCAGTTCCTGATAAATATGCGCACGCTCCAATGCCAGGTCGACGAAACCGGACACCACGCCGTTGGTCCAGATCGGCAGCTGGCGCAGCATCAAGGGCTTTGAACTTGCAGGCTGCATCCAGGCCAGCACATCACGCGGTGCTGAATCGGCCTTGTCGATTTTGTTCAGGAACACAATGCGCGGCACGCCCATCTGGTCCAATTCGCGCAAGATCAACTGCAACGCGGGGGCCTTTTTGGCATCGGCATCGACCACCACGATTGCCGCATCACATACGGGCAGCACGGCCTTTGCGTCTTCCGAAAATTCGATTGATCCGGGGCAGTCGATAAAGCTGAAGTGGTCGCCCATGTAGGTGAGGCCTGCCACATTTGCTTCGACGCCCATGGCGTGGGCGCGGGCTTCTGTCGTGGCGTCACCCGCCAGGGATTTGTCGGCGGCCTTGCCCTGCCGTGTTGTGGCTCCGGCGCGAAACAACAGTGCCTCAAGCAACGTGGTCTTGCCGCTTTGATAGGGCCCGACGATGGCAATCAATCGCGGACCCGCAGGTTCTCTGCCATTGGCAACATTCATGAAATTCCCTCCCGTGCTGATTCATTCGCATTGGGGGGCTGCCCTGAAGGACAACAGAACGGACTGCGCAGGGCAGCTCCTGCGGGGAGAGTGAAGCTTTATCAGCGGGCTGGCAAGGGGAAATGCGGTGCGCCGTATGGCGGAGCGCAAAGGCGACTCGCGGACGCACCCCCTCCCCCCTTCGGGGTACTCCCCCGGCGAAGGCGCCGAGGGAGAACGCATATCGCCAGGTTACATGTCTGGTGTCTTCACGTTGCTGATCGCACAGGCCGCGCGGACTGTGTTGTAGAGCAGGCAGGCGATTGTCATTGGCCCGACGCCGCCCGGCACTGGCGTGATGCTTCCCGCCACCTTTTCGCAGCTGGCAAAGTCGCAGTCACCCACCAGCTTGTTCTTGCCATCACGCTCAATGCGGTTGATGCCGACGTCGATGACGCAGGCGCCGGGTTTGAGCCAGTCGCCTTTCACCATTTCCGGGCGGCCCACTGCGGCGATGACGAGATCAGCCTGTCTCACGATTGCGGCTAAATCTTTTGATTTCGAGTGCGCGATTGTCACTGTGCAGTTTTCGGCCAACAGCAATTGCGCCACGGGTTTGCCCACGATGTTCGAGCGGCCGATGACCACGGCGTTCAGACCGTCCAGCTTGCCCAGTGTGGCTTTCGCCAACATGATACAGCCAGTTGGGGTGCAGGCGACGAGGGCGTCCTGACCGGTGGAGAGACGACCCACATTGACGACGTGAAAACCGTCAACGTCTTTGTCGGGGTTGATGGTGTTGAGAACCGCAGCTGAGTTGATGTGTCCGGGCAGCGGCATTTGCACCAATATTCCGTGTACGGAGGGATCGGTGTTGAGTTTTGTCACCAGTGCCAACAGGTCGGCTTCGCTGGTCTCGACAGGCAGCTTGTGCTCCCACGAGTTCATGCCGACCTCGACGGTTTGTTTCGCCTTGTTGGCGACGTAGACGCGTGATGCCGGGTCTTCGCCGACGAGCACCACGGCGAGGCCGGGGGTGAGGGCGTGGTTATTCTTCAGTGTACTGACGGCTTTGGCGATGCGGATGCGCAGGGCTTCGGCTGTGGCTTTTCCGTCGATGATGGTGGCCATGGTTGAGGTCCTCGCTTTTTACTTCCCTCTCCCGCCGCTGCGCGGCACCCTCTCCCGCGAGGGGAGAGGGAAGAGGGTTTGATGTTTCTTCGCCCTTGCGAGGCGGGTGAGGGACTTCAGAACAATCCCTCAATCCGCCCCGTTGCGTCCAACCCGATCACCTCGGCACTCGGCACTTTCGGCAGTCCCGGCATGGTCATCACGTCGCCGCAGACGACGACGATGAATTCGGCGCCTGCTGACAGCCGCACTTCGCGTATCGGCACCATGTGGTTGGTGGGGGCACCTTTGAGGTTTGGATCGGTAGAGAAGGAGTATTGTGTCTTGGCCATGCAGATGGGGAATTTGCCATAGCCCGCGGCTTCGTAGGCCTTGAACTGGTCTCGCACGGATTTGTCGGCGGCGATGTCATCAGCGCGATAGATTTCGCGGGCAATGGTCCTGACCTTTTCGAACAGTGGCATGGCGTCGTCATAGAGCGGCTTGAATTGTGCGCTGTCCTTGTCGGCGAGCATAGCCACGTGGTGTGCCAGTTCCTCTATGCCTGCGCCGCCATGGGCCCAATGCGTGCATTTGAAGGCTTCAACGCCATGGGTTTTGCAATAGTCTTTCACCGCTTCGATTTCAGCATCGGTGTCGGCGATGAAGTGGTTGACAGCAACGGCCATGGGAACGCCGAATTTCTTGATATTCTCGATGTGGCGACCCAGATTCGCAAGGCCTTTTTTGAGAGCTTCGACGTTTTCGGTTTTGAGATTTTCCTTGGCCACACCGCCGTGCATTTTAAGCGCGCGCACGGTTGCGACAATGACTGTGGCAGCGGGTTCAAGGCCAGCCTTGCGGCACTTGATGTCGAAGAATTTCTCGGCACCCAGGTCAGCGCCAAAGCCTGCTTCGGTCACCACATAGTCTGCGAGTTTAAGCGCGGTTTTTGTGGCCATCACTGAATTGCAGCCATGGGCGATGTTGGCAAATGGTCCGCCATGCACGAAGGCCGGATTGTTTTCCAGCGTCTGCACCAGGTTCGGCATCAGCGCGTCTTTGAGCAAAACGACCATGGCACCGGGGGCCTTGATGTCTTTGGCCAATACGGGCGACTTGTCCTTCTTGTAGGCCACGACAATGTTGCCGATGCGGCGTTCCAGATCTTCAATCGAATTGGCCAAGCAAAGTATGGCCATGATTTCCGACGCCACTGTAATGTCAAAACACGCTTCGCGCGGATAGCCATTGGCCACGCCACCAAGCGAACATATGATCTCGCGCAGCGCCCGGTCGTTCATGTCCATCACACGACGCCAGACCACACGGCGGGTGTCGATGCCCAGTTCATTGCCCCAGTAGATGTGATTGTCGATCATCGCCGACAGCAGATTGTGGGCTGATGTGATGGCGTGGAAGTCACCGGTGAAATGCAGATTGATGTCTTCCATCGGCACGATTTGCGCATAACCGCCGCCAGCCGCCCCGCCCTTCATGCCAAAGCACGGACCAAGTGAAGGCTCACGCAGGGCCACCATGGCTTTCTTGCCAATGCGATTGAGACCGTCGCCCAGACCCACTGTCGTCGTGGTCTTGCCTTCGCCTGCCGGCGTTGGGTTGATGGCTGTCACCAGAATGAGCTTGCCGTTTTTTTTCAATGCCTGTTTGTTGATGAAATCCAGTTGCACCTTGGCCTTGGTGTGGCCGTAAGGAATCAAATCCGCTGCGGGAATACCAAGCTTTGCGCCAATCTCCATGATCGGTTGCATCTTCGCTTCGCGGGCAATTTCAATGTCGGATTTCACGGTCATGGCGGTCCCTGTCGTTTTTGTGCGTTATGTCGCGGTGATAACATGGGCGGCCTGTAGCACGGGATGTTTTTCGCCACAGCAGTGATGATTCACGACACGGAGTGAATGTGTCAGAAAGTTTCAGGGGTGTCGCAATCCCGGTGCTTCGTAACCTGTGCGTTCCACATATTCCGTGTAGCCGCCACCATATTGGTGAATGCCTTCCGGTGTCAGTTCCAGCACACGGTTTGACAAAGCGGCGAGGAAGTGGCGGTCATGCGATACAAACAACATTGTGCCCTCATATTCGCTGAGTGCCTTGATCAGCATTTCCTTGGTGAGCAAATCGAGATGGTTTGTGGGTTCGTCAAGGACGAGGAAATTGGGTGGGTCAAACAACATGCGGGCCATGACCAAGCGGGCTTTTTCGCCACCCGAAAGTACACGACATTTTTTCTCGATATCATCACCGGAAAAACCAAAACATCCCGCAAGTGCGCGCAACGATCCTTGCGTGGCTTGCGGGAAAGAGGATTCGAGGAATTCGAATACTGTCTCTTCGCCATCCAGCAATTCCATGGCGTGTTGGGCAAAGTAACCCATCTTGACGGACGCGCCGACAGCGACCTTGCCTTGATCGGGTTCCGTGGTGCCCGCGATCAATTTCAGCAGCGTGGACTTGCCAGCACCATTGATGCCCATGATGCACCAGCGCTCCTTGCGGCGGATCTGAAAATCCAGATCGGCATAAATGCTGCGCGTGCCATAGGCTTTGTGAACGTGCGTGAGGCTTACCACATCTTCGCCCGAGCGGGGTGGGGGCGCAAAATCAAAGGCCACGGTTTCACGGCGCTTGGGGGGTTCGACGCGGTCAATCTTTTCCAGCTTCTTCACGCGGGACTGCACCTGTGCCGCATGTGAGGCGCGGGCCTTGAAGCGTTCGATGAATTTGATTTCCTTGGCCAGCATGGATTGCTGACGTTCGAACGAGGCTTGCTGTTGTTTTTCATTCAACACGCGCTGGCCTTCATAAAATTCATAATCACCGGAATAGGTGGTGAGTTCGCCGCCGTCGATTTCAACAATCTTGGTGACGATACGGTTCATGAATTCGCGGTCATGCGATGTCATCAACAACAAGCCGTCATAGTTTTTGAGAAAGTCTTCAAGCCAGATCAGGCTTTCAAGATCGAGATGGTTTGACGGCTCGTCCAACAACATGGCATCAGGCCGCATGAGAAGAATGCGGGCCAAGGCGACACGCATTTTCCAGCCGCCGGAGAGTTTGCCAACGTCGCCATCCATCATCTCTTGTGAAAAGCTGAGGCCTGCCAGCACTTCACGGGCACGGGCGTCCTGGGCATAACCATCGAGCTTTTCGAAATGCGCCTGCACCTCGCCATAGCGCGTGATGATGTCGTTCATTTCGTCCATGCGACCGGGGTCTGCCATGGCGGCTTCGAGGCTGGCCATTTCGGCCGCAACAGCACTGACCGGGCCCGCACCATCCATGACTTCCGACACTGCACTGCGGCCTGACATTTCACCCACGTCCTGGCTGAAGTAACCAATGCTGGTGCCGCGATCAACCGAGACCTGGCCTTCATCCGCATCCTCCTGCCCCGTGATCAGACGGAACAGGCTGGTTTTGCCCGAACCATTGGGGCCGACGAGGCCTACTTTCTCGCCGCGATTGAGTGCGGCTGAGGCTTCGACGAACAGGATTTGGTGGCCGTTTTGTTTGGAGAGGGATTCAATGCGGATCATGATGGGGGCGGCTTAGAGCAGCGGGGCTGCAATGGGAAGGGTGAGTGGTTGTTTACCACATCGCACAGAACCCCGGATTTCACTTGCAGTCTTTTCCGTTATATCTTATATTTCTGTCATGACAGACACACGAGACATAACGCCCGCCGAACACAGCTTCATATTGCACTGGGGTGACATGGGTGTGAACTGGGGCATGAGCCGCTCCACCTGCCAAATCCAGGCACTTTTATATTTGGCGCTGAAGCCGCTGAATGCCGAAGACATTGCTGATGCCTTGAAGCTGGCGCGGTCAAATATTTCAACTTCGCTGAAAGAATTGCTGAGTTGGGACCTGATCACCCGTGTACCCCTGCCCAATGACAGGCGCGATCATTTTGTCGCCGAACTCGATGTGTGGGAGATTGCCAGACGCATTTCCGCACGGCGCAAAGAACTGGAGATTGATCCTGCGATTTTGGCGCTGCGGAAATCTGTGGCTCTGGCCGAAGTCGAGAAAAATCCCGAGACCGTCAAACGTCTGAACGCCATGTTACAGTTCACTGAAAAACTCGACGCCTGGTACGGCGACATGCAGCGCATACCGCGCGGTCAACTGGAAATGCTGATGAAGTTTGGTGCGAAAATTATCAGTTTCCTGCCGCGAGCCAAATAGAGGGAGACGGACCATGTTAAAGACAAGAGCATTGCCTGCACGTCTCCCAACATCTGATTCTGCCTTGGGTGACTTGCGCTTTCGCGCTTTGTTGAGTGCTGAAAGCTGGGCCAGCCTGCCACCCGTGGTGCGCCAGAGGTTTTCGAAGCGCCTTGCCGGAACTGGCAGCGTGGTTTACAAAGGCGAAGTCATTCACACGCATATGAACCGGGCGGGCATGCTGTTGGGGCAACTGGCGCGATTGATCGGCGGGCCATTGCCGCTGTCACGCGATGATCATGTACCGGCCATTGTCACGGTCACCGAGGATCCCGAAACGCATGGGCAATTCTGGAGCAGGCACTACAACCGCCATTCGGGATTCCCGCAGGTCATTCATTCCTCCAAACGCTTTCAGGGCTCAACAGGGCTTGAGGAATACGTCGGCGGCGGTATTGGCATGGCGTTGCGAATTGACGTTGAAGCGGGCGCATTGCTGTTCCGTTCCGCATATTATTTTCTAATGCTGGGAAAGCGGCGGTTGCACTTGCCGCGCTGGCTCAGCCCCGGCGACTTGACGATCACACACCGCGCCATTGATGCCGGGCAGTTTGAATTCATTCTACATCTGGAACATCCGGTATTTGGAATACTGGTGCACCAGCTTGCAGTATTCAGGGATACGTCATCATGAACTCCACTTTGCTTTGGACGCTGATTTCCATTCAGATTTTCATGGGGGCTTTTGATACATTGTATCATCATGAGTTTACCGAGCGTCTGGCGTGGCGGCCATCCCAAAGTCATGAACTCAAATTGCATGCGGTGCGCAATTTTTTCTACGCATTCATTTTCGTCATACTGGGTTGGTTTGAGGTTTATGGTTGGCTGGCTTACGGATTGATTTTCATACTCGCAATTGAGGTGGTGATCACCTTGATGGACTTTGTCGAGGAGGATGTGAGCCGCAGATTGCCCGCAACAGAGCGGATCAACCACACGCTTCTTGCTTTGAACTATGGTGCAATACTGGTGCTGGTCATGCCGGTGCTTCTGGATTGGGCACAGCAAAATACCGGATTCGTTTCAACGCATTACGGACTTCGCAGCTATTTTGCTTTGCTCTCGGCCTTGGGTGTGGCCGTTTTTGGATGGCGCGATCTTCTGGCGTCATACCGATCTGATCGCTTGGCGCCCGCACCCGCGGCACCGCTGGTGCAGTCACTGACGTCGCGTCAACACATTCTGGTGACAGGTGCCACGGGATTCATCGGAAAGCGATTGTGCGAGGCATTGTCACTTGCCGGTCATGATGTGACGGCGCTTTTACGCAACACCAAAACCATGCCGGAAATGACACATCCCATCCGCATTGTCACCGACCTTGACCAGATTTCCAGTGATGCAAAATATGATGCAATGATCAATCTTGCCGGAGCGCCCATTGCGTCGGGGCGATGGACCGCAGCCAGAAAATCGCATTCCATTGAATCGCGGATTACAATGACGCGCGGGTTGCTCAATCTGATATCGCGCCTGCCTCAAAAACCGGATGTGCTGATCAGTGGCAGCGCCACTGGCTGGTATGGTTTGCGCGGGGACGAAGTGCTGGACGAGAACGATCAGCACACGGATTGTTTCAGTCATGAACTCTGTGCGGCATGGGAGACCGAGGCGTTGAAAGCGAAGGCGCTTGGTGTTCGAACGGTTGTTCTGCGCATTGGCATTGTTCTGGGCACACAAGGCGGAGCATTGACGTCCATGCTCACACCGTTTGAATTTGGTCTGGGCGGCCCCATGGGTGACGGCAATCAGTGGATGAGCTGGATAACGCGTGATGACCTGGTCCGGTTGATCGCTCATTGCATCTCACAGTGTGAGTTGGAGGGTGCGGTAAACGCCACAGCACCAAACCCGGTGCGCAATGCAGTATTCACAGGCAAACTTGCATCCGCACTTTATCGTCCGGCATTTTTGCGGATACCTGCTTTTGCCTTGAGGCTGCTGCTTGGGCAATTCGCAGACGAACTTTTGCTGGGTGGGCAAAATGTGCTGCCAAAAAAGGCGTTGGATTCTGGTTTTCAGTTTCAGCAGCCGGACCTCGACACTGCATTCGCATCAATCCTCGGGCATCGAAAAATTTCAATTCCCCAGAAACGGCTTGCGCAGGTCTGACACTGCGTTGCCATGGGCGTCGAAACCTTCGTAGTCCGCGAAAGTTTTGGCGGGTGGGGCCAACAAGTCGTAGCCTTTTTTGGTGATGTTGACGATGGATGTACGTTTGAGAAAATCATGGACTGAAAGCGGCGAACCTGTTTGCGCCCAGCCGCCCGTTGGCAATACGTGTGACGGGCCGACAACGAAGTTCGCCAAGGTCGATGGTGCATATTCACCGAGCAGGATTTCACCTGCATGCAGGATCTTGTCGAGATAGCGTTCGGGTTCTTTGGACAGAATTTGCAAATGTTCCGGCGCGTATTCGTTGATGAAGGCGATGGCGTCATTTTCATTCGCCGCAAGAATGACGCCGCCCAAGGGACCGGAAAGCACTGTTGAGGCATAGTCCACGCGCAATGCCGACATGTGTTTGAAATAGTCTGCGAAGGCCGCCATGGCATCGCGGGCTACTGCTTCATCCCAGGTGATGAGATAGCCTGATGAATCAGGTCCGTGTTCGGTTTCAATCAGAAGATCAAGCGCTGCAAGTTTGCCGGATGTTGTGGCGTCGGCCATGATGATGGTTTCAGACGGGCCTGCAGGCGTGCCGACGTCGATGAAGTCCGAGACCAGGCGTTTGGCCGCAGCGACCCAAGGGGAACCGGGGCCTACAATTTTGCGCACGGGTGCAATTGTCTCCGTACCATAGGCCACTGCGGATATGCCTTGTGCGCCTCCGGCCTTATAGACCTTGCTGACGCCTGCAAGTTTTGCGGCCACGAGAGTTGCATCATCAATGTGCCCGTCGGGGCCGGGTGGCGTGATGATGCAGATGTCTTTGACGCCAGCCACTGTCGCCGGGATTGTTGTCATCAATACGGATGACGGAAACGCACCCTTGCCGCGCGGAACATAACAGGCAACCGACGGAATGGCTGACGTGCGGTCACCCGCAAAAACGCCCGGACGAAATTCCTGCATCCACTGCCTCTCCGGCATTTGCGCCTTGTGAAACGCAATAATGGACTCTGCCGCAAATTCCATGGCCTCACGCATGTCGGGTGCCAGGGTCTTTTCAGCATGGGCAAAATCTGCGTGTGTCGCTGCAATGGCGTGAGGTGCCACAAGGGCTTTGTCAAACTGCTGCGCAAAGCGTGCCAGCGCCACGTCTCCCTCTGCCCGCACCGCCGCGATGATCGGCTTCACTTTTTCGGTGAAGGTCGAAAGGTCGGTTTCCGTGCGCGTCAGAAGCGCCCTGCGGGCTGAAGCTGTGAGTTTTGAAAGAACATGCAGATTGATCATGCCTTGGGTTTAAAGCCAACGCGACCTTGCGGCAACGGCCTTATGCATTGCAAGAGAAAGCCCGCCGCGCCAACATGGCGCGACTCATTCAGGTGGAACGTTGTGCAGGTGGAGCGTTGTGATGAAAGCGAAACTGGTTTTAAGCCTGATTGGCGTTTTGCTGTGGAATGCCCCAGTGGCGGAAGCAGCTTTCAAAGGCTGCTACGAGCGTGTCTATGACAAGCGCTACCTGAAGCAGCACCGGAAGCAGGACATTATAAAAATCCGGCTGCAAATTGGTGTGGGAAAGGGACTTGATGGTCCGTTCGAATTGCTGGACCGGGTTGATGCGGGGTTTCGCAAGCGTCCCATTTATCAGGGTAACCTGGTTGAGTGCAAAGCAGCAGGTGACGAACTTAAATGTTTTGTAGAGGGCGACGGCGGATCATTCACTGTGACTGACCGTGGCAACCACAGTTTGCGCATCAACAACGACAGCAATATGAACTTTGGCGATGGCGATGCCCGATTTGACGTGCAAGCCAAAGGCGAACACAGGGAATTTCGACTTTTCCGCACCAGTGAATCTGCCTGTCCGTGACGTAACCGTCAGCATACAGAACAATCTGCACAAACGCGATGTACATATGTGACGTGATCATCATCCAGGATGATTTCAAGTGGCCAGTCTTTCAATGTAACGGTATCACAAAAACTTGATCTGTGATCACGAAGACAGTCACAATAACGTTTGCTCCACATTCGACCCTTTTTCCTGCGGTGCCCGTTACTACATCATGATCATGACGACACCAGTGATCACCAACGTAAATCAAAGGAGCACTATCATGAATATTCGTACAATAGCAGCATCACTTCTCGCAATCGGCCTTTTGGCACCAGTCGCCATGGCAACGGACGAATCTGCAGGTTCGGAAGTGAACAATCGCAATGCCGACTACGGCCAGCACTACCGCAAGGACATGCCTGTATTGCAGACCACGAAGGCCTTCAAGGCAGTGGTTTTCGAGAACGGCAAGCGCGTTTCTGTCGGCGATTTCATTGACGAAACCACCGAAGAAAAAAACCAGCGTTCAAGCAACTAGTTACAACTTCAATTTTTCAGTTCAGGAGAATTATCATGAACATTCGTATCATTTCGGCATCCGTTTTTGCACTTGGCCTTATCGCGTCCGCAGCGCTGGCTGAAGGCAGCTCCACCTCTACAAATGGTCGCGGCTGCCCTGACTTTCCAATCAAGGGCGGCGATTTCATCGACTGTATCGGTGATGCGGCAGGTTCTTCGTCCAACAGCTATGGTCTGGTTGTAGGCACACAAGAGCGTGATGTCCGGGTTTCGGGATCAATCGGTGATTTTATTGACGAAACCGCCCAGGAAAAGAACCAACGCAGCAGCAACTAACTGTTTCTAAACACAGAACCCAATGGGCGCGTCAGGTTTGGCGCGCTCTTTTTTTCAGAATTTTCTGTGTTTCTGGACGATTGAAGCAACGGACGGTCAATTGAATTCATCCCCTCGCAATATTGTCATTGCCGGATTTATTCCGGCAATCCATGGTTCAGCAAGCGTGATGTTTCCTGTAAAATCTCGCCCGCACGACGATGGATTGCCGGAACAAGTCCGGCAATGACAGTCTTTTCGCGCCTGAGTTAAATTGACCGTCCGACGCTCTCAAGCAAGAAAACGGGAACCAAAATCAGGGGTCCGCGTTGAAACTGCAACGATCCAGACCAGCCAGCAATTTTGCTGCTTTCACAAACAAGTAGACACGATCATAATTACTCGAACACTTGCCGCTTCCATTTTCGCTCTTGGCCTTTTAACTCCAGCTGCTTTTGCCGAGGGACGGGGAACTTCAACAGATTTGAATGGTTGCCCTGACTTTGCCATTGCTGGCGGCGACTATATTGAGTGTCAGGCCAACACTTCAAATCGCTCAAACGGTTCCTATGGGTTGACTGCGCCAAACCGCCGCGTGAGGGGCCCTGTGGGCGATTTCGTTGGCGAAACCGCGCAACAGAAAAACCAGCGCTCAAATGACAATGGTGATTTCGACGGCAGCAACAACGCCAATTGAATTGGCAATTTTTAAGGCGCAACCATCAGGCTGCGCCGTTATTTTCAGGTCCAGAGATGGAGATCGCCTGTGCCTTGCAAGGCCTCTTCTCTTGTCACGATGATGTCATATGCCCTGGCGGGAAGGGCCGTTACAGTTTTCAGAAATAACGCGTTCAGCATATCGGCGTATCCAGTGTCATTACACACGGCCAGCAAAGCAATTTTCAAAGCTTCAGCATCGCCGCCCCGCGTCACGAACGGCAGTGCGGGAACCAGAGGCGAACTTGCAATTTCAACGAGACCCTCAAGAGCAGATGGACGGTAACGTTCAAGGTAAGCCACCGTCACGCAGTCGATGGCGCAAATGTCTGCTTTGGCAGACTGCACAAACTGCAAAGAATTGATATGCCCGCCAGTTTCCATGGCTTTGCCAAAAAAACGACTTTGCTTTGCCAAGGGCGCAAACACCAGTTTCAAGGCCAACATGCCCGACATTGAGTCCCGGTTGTTGAAAGCCGCGATGGTGCCCTCAAATGCGGGAAGCGGCTTGTGTTCGCGCGCAAAAATGATTGACCGGTAATTTGCCCCATCGCAGCCTTCGGCCGTATAATGTGGTGTGGCGACGTAGTTCAGAACGCCCCTGAATTCATGGGTATAAGGATAGCCGCAGGTTTGGCTGAAAAGAAGTTTGGGGTTGTGCCACGTCGTGGTGCAGTCCGCATCACGGGTCAGCTTTCCTGTCACCCCATAGGCTTTGGCAATGGCGGCCCAGAACGCATCGGTTGCCTCGCGCACTTCCGGAAAATCATACATGGGCAGCGTGGCAAGCATGGTTATGGTCCAAATATTTCAACAGCGGTGACAGTGGAACAAATCTCTTGAACAATGTAAAGTCTGTGCACAAGGCGACTTTTGCATGGTTCAAAAACAAAAACCCCGGCCTGTTGAATGGCCCACCATTGCTGTCATTGCCCTCGTATATGGGGTGCTTGGCGGCTTGATCTGGTTTCACGCGGCTTTGCCGTGGTGGATCATTTTACCCGTCGGCGCTTATTTCGCGGCGTTGCACACATCGCTGCAACATGAAGTGTTGCATGGCCATCCGACGCGCCACAGGCGCATAAACGAAGCGCTGATTCTTTTGACGCCAACGATGTGGTTGCCCTTTCACCGCTACAAGGACACCCACCTTGTCCACCACAACAACCTGCATTTGACGGACCCCGAAACGGACCCTGAGTCCTATTACCTGCTGCCAGAGGGTTGGTCGGTGATGCCGGGTACCAAACGCCTGCTGTTTCAACTCAATCACACTTTGGCCGGACGCATGGTGATGGGACCTGCCATTGGCATCATCCGTTTCTGGTCGGATGATTTGCGTGACGTCATGAACGGCAATGGCCATAAGGCCAAAGCCTGGACGATGTTTGCATTGTCAATTGCACTGGTTTTTGCATTCGTGATCTGGTGCGGAATGCCCATATGGCAATATCTGGTGCTGATTGCCTATCCCGGTATTTCATTGGCACTGGTACGATCCTATTGCGAGCATCAGGCGGCGGAACATATTTCACATCGCACGATTATTGTTGAATGTTCGCTGTTCTGGTCATTCCTGTTTCTCAACAACAACCTGCATGTGCCGCACCATGAAAGACCTTCATTGGCGTGGTATAGGTTGCCGGCTTATTACCGCGTGGAGCGAGAGGCAATGATCGCGCAGAACAATGGCTATGTGATGAGTTACTTCGAGATTTTCCGGCGCTATTTCCTTGTGGCGAAAGAACCGATTGCCTACCCGAACCTGAGCTGGCTGAAGCCGTGACCCTTGCTTCACCGCTGCCCGAACAGTTCTGGCGAAAAGCCCGGCCACTTCCCGTTTCTTCACCCCGGTTTTTGGCGGTGAACCACGGCTTGGCGGCAGAGTTGGGCTTGTCGGCGAACCTGTTCGAATTGCCGGAAACCCTGTTGGCGCTGTCTGGCAACGGCCCGTGGAAAAATGTGGCACCTGTGTCACTTGCCTATAGCGGTCATCAATTCGGCAACTGGAACCCGCTGATGGGAGATGGCCGGGCGCATTTGATTGCGACACTTGATGGCGGCTGGGAACTGCATTTGAAAGGTTCAGGTGCCACACCGTTTTCAAAGAACGGCGATGGTCGTGCGGCTCTGGGGCCCATGCTGCGGGAGTATGTCATCAGCGAAGCCTTTGCAGGTTTGGGTATTCCCACAACCCGATGTTTGGCTGTGATTGCGACGGGCGATGAGGTATACCGCAGGCAGCGAGAACCCGGTGGCATTGTGGCGCGTGTTGCCAAAAGCCATGTGCGTGTGGGTACGTTTCAATATGCGGCAGCGCATTTGGGGAAGGATGGCGTGCAGTCGCTGTTTCTGCACGAACGCGCACGCAGCCATCCACATGTTGCTGATGCGCGCGCATTTCTGGCAAGCGTGATTTCGCGGCAGGCGAGGCTCATTGCGCAATGGATGTGCGTGGGGTTCATTCACGGCGTGATGAACACGGACAACATGGCGATTTCCGGTGAAACCATTGATTTCGGGCCTTGCGCATTCATGGATGTGTTTCATCCACAGAAAGTGTTTTCGTCAATCGACGCCCATGGCCGTTACGCTTGGGACCAGCAGGCGGGCATTGGCTTGTGGAATTTGACGCGCTTTGCCGAAAGTCTGTTGCCGATTTTGGCCGATGATGTTGACGCGGGCGTGGAGATTGCGAAAGCCGAGTTGGCCTTGTTCAACCCGCAATTTGAGCGGGCTTTTGAAACGGGCATGCTGCGGAAACTGGGGATTGCCGAACGCCGCGCAGATGATGCGGTGTTCATTGCAGAAATCCTCCGTGTACTGATGGATGAAAAACTGGACTACACGTTGTTCTTTCGGGAATTGACGCGTGGTGTGTCGCAGTCTGCGCAGGCGGATGCGTTGTGGCGACAACGTCTGGACGGGGCGACACCGGACCATGATATCATGCGGTCCAGCAATCCGGTTTACATTGCGCGCAATCATCAGGTGGAAGCGGCTTTGCGTGAAGCAGAAGCGGGCAACATGGTGCGGTTTGAAACGCTGCTGGAATTGCTGAAAACGCCGTTTGTCGAACGTGAAAACATGGCAGGGTTTGAAGCAGCGCCACTGCCAGACGAGGCAGTGACCCAGACGTTTTGCGGAACGTAAAATTACGCCACGCGGCCCTCAACGCGCTCAGTAGATGACCACACTCCGGATGCTCTCGCCCTTGTGCATCAGGTCAAACGCCTCGTTGATGCGTTCCAGTGGCATGGTGTGGGTGATCATCGGGTCGATTTCAATTTTGCCGTCCATGTACCAGTCGACAATTTTCGGCACATCAGTGCGGCCGCGTGCGCCGCCGAATGCTGTGCCGCGCCATGAGCGGCCTGTCACAAGTTGGAAGGGCCGTGTCGAAATTTCCTGGCCTGCGCCGGCCACGCCAATGATGATGGACTGGCCCCAGCCCTTGTGGGCGGCTTCCAGAGCGATGCGCATGACCTTGACATTGCCGATGCATTCGAAGGTGTAGTCAGCGCCGCCGCCTGTGAGATCGACAAGATGCGCCACAAGATCGCCGGAGACTTTTGATGGATTGACGAAATGCGTCATGCCGAAACGTTTGCCCCAAACTGCCCGGTCGTCGTTGAGGTCCACACCGACAATCTGTCGTGCGCCTGCGAGCCGCAAGCCTTGCAATACATTGAGGCCAATGCCGCCAAGGCCGAATACGATTGCGGTTGAACCCACTTCGACTTTCGCCGTGTTGATGACGGCACCCACACCCGTGGTGACGCCGCAACCGATGTAACAAATCTTGTCGAAAGGCGCGTCCTGCCTGACTTTTGCCAGAGCAATCTCCGGCATCACCGTGTGGTTGGCAAAGGTCGAGCAGCCCATGTAGTGATGGATCATCTTGCCTTTGTAGGAGAAGCGCGATGTGCCATCGGGCATTAAACCCCTGCCCTGCGTGGTGCGGATTTTCTGGCACAGGTTGGTCTTCGGATTGAGGCAATATTCGCACTCGCGGCACTCCGGCGTGTAAAGCGGAATGACGTGATCACCGACTTTCAAGCTGGTGACGCCAGCGCCGATTTCGCGCACAATGCCCGCACCTTCATGCCCCATGATGGCGGGGAACAGGCCTTCGGGGTCCGCACCCGAGATTGTGAATTCATCGGTATGGCACACGCCCGTGGCCATGATCTCAACCAGAGCCTCACCTGCGCGAGGTCCTTCCAAATCCACTTCAACCACTTCAAGTGGTTTGCCAGCTTCAAAGGCGACAGCAGCACGGGTTTTCATGAATGGATACTCCGATATTGAAAAAACTGAAAAGCGCGGGCAGCATGAAAGCCACCCGCGCCAAGGCAAAGATCAGGATTTGGCAGCTCCAGAAAGCTTGGCCGCATGGGTTGCGAGATAATCCATCAGCGGCGGCGACAGGCAATCATAGGGTTGCAAGCCCACCTTCTTGAGTCGCGCCCGCACCGCCTTCATGCTGGCGGGATCAGCACCGGTCTCGATGATGGAAGACACGAAAGCCGCAAATTCCGGCGGCGACCAGCCCTTGTCCTTCGAGAGTTCCGTATGGATGAAATCAAGTCCATAAAAACCATGCTTGGTGTTTTCAACGCGACCAAACATATGGACGCCACATTCCGAGCAGGCATGACGATGAATGGTGGCTTTGCTGTCAACAATTTTCAGTTTGTCAGCATTGGCCTTGACGCTGACATTGTCGCGGCCCGCCACCGCGACGATGGAGAATGAAGCGCCAGCAGGCTTCCAGCACTTGCTGCAACCACAGGCGTGGTTGTGGGCCGTCTGCCCCTTGATTTCCACGACGACGGGATTGCTGGAACAGTTGCAGCTCAGCGTTCCGCCGGCGAAATTCTTTTTGGCTTTGCCGAAAACGCCCTTGTTGATCAGGGGATGGAGAGAGATGGGTTTTGCTTTGGCTTTCGCCTTTACTGCCTTCTTGGCTTTTGTTGCCATGGTGGTCCTCCGCTATTGTTGTTGTTGTGGCAGCAACACTCAACCACAACACTGCGGATTTGACCAGATGCCTCTCAGCAAGAACCATCAAGCCTGTTGACAGCTTCAACGTTTGAAGCAGAAGCGCCCTTTGGATCGAATTCAGAAGCAAGCCACATATCGACAATCGCCTTGGCCAATTCCGGACCAATTACCCGTGCACCCATGGTGATGATTTGCGCATTGTTGGAGGTGGCAGCTTTGCCTGCGGAATAAGTGTCGTGGGTCAAGGCCGCGCGAATGCCGGGCACCTTGTTGGCGGCGATGCAGACGCCAATGCCTGTGCCGCAACAGAGTATGGCACGGTCGTGTTCGCCGTCTTTTACAGCCTGGGCCACCTTGCCGGAGAGGTCAGCGTAGAAGCCGGACTCGCTCATGTTGGTGACGGTGAGATCGGCGCGGGTTTTGAGATGCGCCTCGATTACATCGAGAAGGGGCTTGCCGGCACTGTCGGCACCAAGGGCGATTTTCATGGGGTGGATTCTCCGGTTCAGGTTTCCGGTGGAGATAGGCCGAAGTGGGGGTGATAATCAAAAGGAAATGTAGGGACCTCATCCGGCCTTTGGCCACCTTCTCCACGCAAGAGGGCGCGGAGAAGGGACTATACTTGCACCTCCCTTAACGACTTTGATGGAGGTCTATTTGCAGTCCCTTCTCCAGCCCTCTTGCCGGAGAAGTGGCGCAACGCGCCGGATGAGGTCCCTTCCTCTCAGCTTTTGGCTTCGAGTTTCTTGATATCCAGCGATTCGGCGGCGAGGACTGCTCCTGGTTGGCCGAGGATGCCTTTTTCCACGCCATCGATGATGTAGGTGATGGCGCCGCCGTCCTGTACCGTGGCGGCAAGGCCCGGGTTGTTGGGGACACGGAAGAGGTCGCCCTTGTTCAGCAACTGGGTGGCGACGCGATTGCCGCGGTTGTCTTCAATCAGGAGCCAGATGTTGCGGTTGGCTTTGAGCACGAGGCGGACCTTTGCATCGGGTGAGCCGAAGACGCGGCCTTCGGGTTGGGCGGAGGCCACCTGTGTCTGGGCTTCGGTTGTGCCTGCCACATTTTCTTTGATGAAGGCACCGAGCACGTCTTCGGTCAATTCCGGGGCGGTTGCTGTGACTGGTGGTTCGCTGGGTTCGGCGGTGGCGAGGCTATTGCCGTCCATGGGGGTTTCGTTGACGATGACCGTTGCGTCTTCCGCCGCTGTTGATGCGGTGGGCATGGGGTCGGCTTCTTCAACCGTGGCGATTTGGAGCTGGGTCTGGTCTGGTTGTGATGACGGCATCAGCATCCAAGTCGTGCCGGAAAACAGCATGAAGGCGGCGAGAACCGAGGCGACGATACCGCCGTTGCCGGTGGGCATATTTGGCATTTTCGGCATTTTGGGCATGTTGGCCATGGAGGGCAGCTTTATGTTGATGGGGGGGAGACGCACGAATTTGCCGAACTGCAGGATCTTGGCGCTCGACAGCGGCAGCGGGTTTGCCGGATGGCGGCGCGGGGCTACCTGGGGGGCTGGCAGGAAAGACACGTAATGTTGCAGCAGGGGTTCCGGCTCGAAGCCGAGATAGCTGGCATAGGCTGAGATCATTTCCAGGGCTTCGGCGCGTGACGGCATGTTCGTCATATTGCCGAGTTCAATGGCTTCGAGGTGATAGGGGTGAATGCCGACGAATTCGCTGGCGTCTTCCAGGGTCATGTTGCGGTCTTCACGTTCGCGCATGAGAAACCAGCCTGCTTCGCCCGCGGGGTCCATGATGCCGTCGGGCTTGGGCCGATCTGCATTGGTGTGGATTTCGGGCATGCGGGGCGGAATTCTGTTCTCGTTCATGACTCACCTTCAAGCGGCCGATGACCGCTTAAGCATTGACTAACCAAAACCCACCCTGCCGCAGAATGGTTTATCTTGCCCTAACGCGCGGGGAAATTTGTGGGTAAGAAG
>JAYUVC010000069.1:0-34043 GCA_043754325.1 Hyphomicrobiales bacterium | reverse complement strand
CGTGACGCCGGACTCCATTCACTACCCCACCACCATGAAACTTCTCGCTGCCAAAAAACACGTGCTCTGCGAAAAGCCCTTGGCCGAAAATTTCAAACTGGCCGATGAAATGGCAACCACCGCTGACAAGGCGGGCCTGATCAACATGGTGAACCTGACCTATCGCAATGTGGCAGCCATTCACGCCGCACGCAAAATGGTCGACTTTGGTGAACTCGGCAATATCCGGCATGTGGAAGCGAGCTACCGCCAGTCATGGTTGGTGGGAAAACACTGGGGCGATTGGCACACCGAAAGCCAGTGGCTGTGGCGTCTGTCAGAAAAGCATGGCTCCAAAGGTGTGCTGGGTGATGTCGGTATTCACATTCTCGACTTTGCAGCCTTCGGCACCGGCATGATGCCGATTGCCGTGCAGCCCCGCCTGATGACATTCCACAAGGCACCGGGTGACAAGATTGGCGACTATGATCTGGATGCCAATGACTCAGCCGTCATGACCATCGAATATGCCAATGGTGCCTTGGGCGTCATTCAGGCCTCACGTTTCAACACCGGCCACGACAATGAATTGCATTTGCGCATTTCGGGCGACAAGGGTGCGGTTGAAGTGAAACATGCCGAAGGCTGGACGGAACTTCGCGCCTGCACGGGCGAAGACGTCAACACCATGGCATGGCGACCCATCAAGCCGGAGCCGGTGCCGACGAATTACCGCAAATTCATCAACGCGATTGTTGAAGGCAAAAACGGCGATCCGGATTTCAGACGCGCCGCGGATTTGCAGCGGATTCTGGATTTGTGTTTTGATAATGATGGCAAGGGGCAGGTGCGGATTTAAGGAGTTCCCGACTCCGGCCCCTACCCGCTTGCGGGGAGGGGCCGGGGGTGGGGACTTTCAATCCTCAACCATACTCCCCCGCACAACCTTGTTCCGCGCCCGATACTCCTCCGGCATCTCAAACGCCCAAGCCCATATCCCCCGTTTGGCCGACTTCGCCTCGCGCTCGGCACTCACATAATCCAGCGCATGTCGGCGATACGCCACCGCCCAACCCAGCCGCACCATTTCGTGGTTGATCTCCAAAATATCTTCCCTGCACACCGAGATCTGACGGCCATAGCGGTCGCGGTCAATGATTTTGCAATTGACGTCCTTGTTGCGGATGAGCCGCGACAACACATCAAGCGCCAAGCGTCCACAGGGTTGAGTTTTGCCCTTGTCTGAACAGGTCTGCCGATACTCCGGTGCATCAATGCCATAGAGTCGGATTTCGATGTTTCCTGCCTTGAACGAGTCGCCGTCAATGGCGTGATAGTCATTGCCGCTTGCGGATGTGCGGCCTATGTCGATGCCCGTCCACTCAGGATGATAGATTTGAATGACGGCCAAAGCGCCGAGCAACACCAGAACCGTTACCCATTGTACGGCCACGGTTCGCCATGTCATTCTTTGGTCCAGCGCACCGCCGCCGCATCGTCGCTTTTGCGGGCATCAACCCATCGGGCTTTGTCGGCGCCTTCTTCAAGTTTCCAGAATGGTGCCCGCGTCTTCAAAAAATCCATCAAAAAGCGGCAGGCGTCAAAGGCATTGTCGCGATGTTCGGAACAGCAGATCACCAGCACAATATCGTCGCCAGGCTCCATCCGGCCATAGCGATGCACGATCAACACGTCGTCGAGGACCCAACGCGCCCGTGCCTCGGTTTCAATATCGGAGAGCGCCTTTTCCGTCATGCCGGGGTAGTGTTCGAGTGTGAGGGCGGACACACCCGCACCCTCATTGATGTCCCGCACACTGCCCACAAAAACCGCAGTGCCGCCAATCTGCGACTTGCCTGTCTTGATGGCGTTGATTTCGTGGCCCACGTCAAAGGCCTGTTGCTGTACCCGGATCATGCTGTCACTTTGCCCGCGAAACCACCGTCAATCAATTGGCTGGAACTGCGGCCGGTCGACCTGCTGGTGCCACGCTTGCATTGGCGGCAAACAGCGGCGAGGCCCAGCTTCCCCTGATGGCTTGCACGTTGCCTTTCGGCAGCAGCGAAATATCAAATGCCTGCCGCAACAGATCAACTTCACCCTTGGCCTTGACCGTAGTGCCAGCGGCGGCGAATTCTGCCTTGCCCAAAGTGGCAACGCCCTCAAAAATTTTCGCCTCAACAGAAAAGTCCAATCCTGTTGACGTTGCGTTGTCACTGGCCTGCCAGCCTTGACGCGGTGTCGACAAAATTTCCGGTAAGTCCACGCCCTTCAGCGCTGCTTTTTTGGCGGCAATGCTGATGTTGCCTTTGAGCGTTGACACGAGGGCAGCGGGACTTGCACCTTCTGCTGTGGTCTTCAATTCAACATTGATCGGGCCTGACATGCGGTCAAATCCAAGCAATCCGCCAAGAAATGTTTTTGCTTCAACTGACTTTGCATCAACCACTGCGTCAACCTGCAGCATCTGGTTTTTTGGCTTCACAGCGAGGAAAAGTTTTGCCGCAGGAAGCGTGGCATTGAGCAGCAATTGGCCACCTGTTGTTGTCAGCGCAACGTCAGCGGCCCCCTGATCATGGCCCCTTAAAACAAGTTGATCCACCTTGAGTTTGATATCGGCATCAAGCGCAATCAGGTCTGCCATGGTAAAGGGCTTCTCACTCCAGCCTTGGGCCAAAAGCGATTTTCGCGGCAGAAAATCCAGTGTCGCCATTGTCAGGTCAGCCGTCAGTTTCATGCGGTCTGGCCCGGCTTGGATGTTCGCCTGGCCTTTGAAGTCCCGCACCCCGATTTTGCCTGTCATGGTGTTGAGTGTTGCTGACAATCCCGCAGTTGAAACGCCTGCACCCAAGGACAACGCTCCGGCATCATCCATTATGCGCAACGGCATGCCCAGCCAATCCAGCATCTGTCCTGTATCCCCGCCTTCCGCTGTCAACTGCCCGTCCAGTGCCAAGCCTGCGTTGAAACGTGCACGTCCCGAAAAAGATAGGATCCTGTCCTTGGCCGACAGTGAAATATCCACCGGACTGCCCGTATCAATGAGGCGCGCCATGCTGTCCGCCTCAGCCGCCAACGACGTGATTACTCCGCCTTGCAGGAAGCTGATATCAAGTTTTACGCCCTCTCCGGTGGTCAGGTGACCATTCACATCGCTCAAGGCCACTACGGCTTTCAGGGAATCGTCGCGCAGTTTGATCACACCCTCGCGGATGATGACGGTTCGGGCAGGCAGGCTGTGCCAATTGGATTTCGCGGCAACGTCAATGTTCAGCACAGGCGCATTCAGTGTCACAGTGTCTGCCATCACCACACCACCAAACAGCGCGGACCATCCAGCGTTCATCGACATGTCCCGTGCAGTCAACGCGGTTGTATTGTCGCGTCCGTCGGTCAGGGTCACAGATTCAAGTTGCAGCACCAGACCACCGTCAAACCGCAGTTTTGGGTTTCGGGCTTCCAGCTCCAGGTTCTGTTCGGTACGAAAGCGTTCTGCAATCTGGTGTAAAATGCGCTGTGGCATCAACGCGATCCAGAATGCGACCAGCGCTACAAGCACAAGCGTGAGGGTGGCAACAAGCAGCAGAAACGGCGTGGATTTGGTCATGGCGCGGTTTCAGCCGCGACCTGCGGCGGATTGATGGCAAATGCTTTCATGCTGACACCGCACGCAGGTTCCGGGACAGCACCACCACGGGCACCAGTCCCGCCAACACAATCAGCAAGGCCGGGATTGCCGCTGACTCATATTGCCCAAGCGACGCCAGCGTGAACACATGTGTGGCCAAGGTATCAAAATCAAAGGGTCGCAAAATCAGTGTGGCGGGAAGCTCTTTCATGGCATCGACAAAAACCAGCAACAGTGCGGAGAAGATGGACGGGCGCAGCAGTGGCACATGAATGCTCCGGAAAATATACCCAGTACCGCGTCCAAGGGTGCGGGCCACATCATCCATATGGGTCGGAATTTTTGCCATGCCGTCTTCAACGTGACCGACAGCGATAATCAGGAAGCGTGTGGCATAGGCAAACAGCAGCGCGAAAATGCCGCCGGACAAAACCAGTCCGGGCCCGCTGCCTGTCAATGCGGTCAGCATGCGGTTCAGCCATTGGTCAAACTGCCCGAAGGGAACCAACACGCCAATGCCCAATACGGTGCCGGGCAGGGCATAGCCCAGACTTGCCAGTCGAACGATGCTTTTAAGTCCCATGTTGGGATGTTTGCGTGAAAGATGTGCCAGCGAAAGTGCAATCAACATGGTGATGATGCAGGCCAGGGCAGCAAGCATGGCGGAATGCCAGATTGCATTGCCCGTTGCAGGGGTGAAGGCTTCGTCCCAGCGCCGTAAACCGTGTTGGGCCAGCAGCCATACCGGAAGGGCGAATCCGAAAACCATGGGCAGTGCCATGCTGAGCGTTGCCAACAGTCCACGCCAGCCCTGCAGCCTTGTGCGCACCAACACACCGGTATTTTTGGCGTCGCCCAAGGTGCGCGCCTTGGCGACTGTTTCGAGATAAACCAGCACGGCCATGAACAGGATCAGCAATGATGCCAATTGTGCTGCACCCGCAAGATCACCCTGATCCAGCCACGTGCTGTAAACCGCTGTGGTCAAGGTGCCGATGCCAAAGAACGTGGCTGCACCAATGTCGTTGATGCATTCCATGATCACCAGCAGGGTTCCAATGAACAGTGCCGCGCGCGCCTGTGGCAAGGCGATTTCGACAAAGGCGCGGAATGGACCACGACCCAGTGTGCGCGCCACATGCAACTGGTTCATGGGTTGGCGCATGAAGGCCGCAAGGCCCGCGAGATAAACATAAGGGTAAAGTGCCAGAGCCATCACCAGCATTGCTCCGCCTACGGAACGAATTTCGGGAAACCAGTAATCCGCAGGCTTCGACCAACCGAAAACATCGCGCAAAAATTGCTGCACTGGTCCTGCATAGGTGAAGGCATCAACATAGACGAAGGAAATGATATAGCCCGGCAGCGCCAGGGGCAGCAACGCCATCCACTTGAGAAAGCGCCGTCCGGGAAAGCGGTACATTGTCACCAGCCACGCCATCACCGTACCAAGCATCAGGGCAATCAGCCCGGCACCGGCGCAGAGTTCAACCGTGGTCAAAACCAGGCGCGGCAGATTGGCAGGCCATCCACCGGTGCTGCCCGTGAATGACAGAAAAAAGATTGAAAGTATGGGAAGCGCTGTGGCCACCGCCACGAGCCCTGCCACCAGCAGGGCACGACGGAAACCCTCATTGCCGTTTGTACGCGTCAAGGCCAAAGCCATTTATTCCGCCAGCACCCGCGTGCCCGGAAAGACGATTTCAGCCAAGGTGCCCTGATTGGGAGCACTCGACATGTGGAACTTCGCGCGGTTGGCTTCCGTCAGTGCCTTGGTCAGAGGCAGGCCAAGCCCGGTGCCCTGGCGTACGCGATCAGGCGACTCAACCCGGGTGAAGGGTTGCAGCGCGTCCTGCAACTGGTCATCCGTCATGCCAATGCCATTGTCTTTCACACGCACCGCCAGCGAACCATCCTGTTCGATGCTGGCCGAAATCACAACCTGACCACCCGCATTGGTGTATTTCACTGCATTGGACAGCAGGTTCAACATGATCTGGCGGAGCGCCCGGTGATCAGCCACCACGCGGGGAAGCTTTGCCGGAAACGCCGTGCGCATCAGCACGCGGGCATTGCGGGCTTCTTCCTGCAACAGGCGAAGCGCATGTTCGGTGGCGTCAGCAATGCTTTCCGCCGTGAAATTCAATTCGAGTTTCCCGGCTTCAACTTTCGACAGGTCCAGCAGATCATTGATCAGCGCCAGCAAATGTTCGCCGCTGCTGTGAATGTCGTTGGCATAGCCCCGGTATTTGTCGTTGCGCAATTCGCCAAAGCGTTCGGTGCGCATGACTTCGGAAAAGCCCATGATGGCGTTGAGGGGGGTGCGCAATTCATGGCTGATGCGGGCAAGGAAGTCGGACTTCTGGCGATTGGCTTGTTCCGCCAGTTCCTTGGCCTCGCGCAATTCGCGTTCCGTGCGCTTCCACGTGGTGATGTCGCGCACCACCGCACACAAGGCGGCACGGGATTTGGGCGACTGCAACTGGCTGACGCTGACAAACAGCGGCACCGAATGTCCTTCACGCGTCTGCGCCACAACTTCGCGGCCATCGTTGAATACACTGGCAAGGCCTGGACCATTGAAGCCCGCCATATAATCGCGCCAAACTTTACGGCTTTCGGATTTAAGCAAAGCGCCCAACGGGCGGTTCAACACTTCGGCTTCGGTGACGCCGAAAATGGCTTCTGCACCCGCAGAAAATCCTAAAATGTTGCCGTCCTTGTCAAGTGTGACAATGCCGTCGGAGGCAACATCGACAATGGCTTTCAGCTCTTCATAGGCAATGGCGCTGTCACTGGGAACCGGTTCCCCGGTTTCAGCCACAGTTGTTTCGGCTTCTGGTGGCGCTGTCTCAACAGGAGTCTCAATAACGACCGGAGTGGGAATATCCAAAGCTGGCAAAACCACAGCGGTCTCCACCACCTCAACCCGCTTTGCGTGTTCAGCCTTGATGGCCTGCAAAATGAATTGGTCAGCCAAACCGTTTTGCCATGGAATTTGCGCGCGTGTGCATTCGAACGCTTCTGTTTCGCCTGTTGCGGTGAGCAGATTCAAGGCGGCTCCGCTGCTGGTTTGAAACAGGCTTTGCCACAACGTGGGATGTGCAAAAATGTCTGGTATAGCGATAAAGCCGAGCAAGTTTGCGACGTGGCTGGTGGCAAACAAGGCTTCACCATCGCGGCCCACCAGAATGGCTTTGCCTGTACGCTCCAGACTGTGACTTATGGCATTGGGCACAAACGGCACCTTGCGCGGTTCGGGTTCGGCAACCAGCTTCGGCTCTACGACCGGCACCACCGCCTTGGCCTTGACAGCCTCTTCAATGCTCTTGCCCAGGTTTTCAAAAGCTTCAGCCGCCGTGGGTTGTGGTGCGACAACGGGAACCGCCGCCGCAACCTTGGCATCCAGTGCTGCAATTTGCCGGGACAGCATATCCTGTTCCAAGGCCCGCCGTTCGGTCACATCTTCAACCATCAGCGTCACGGTGCCGTCGCCCCCGCGTGTGAACACACACTTGAGGTCCCGCGATTTCACGTGCTCTGTTGTCGTTACAAGGGTAGAGGCCATCAGACGTGCCAACAACTTGCCCGCCCGCTCTTCCGAACCCAGAAGATCACCCAGCGTCACATAGCCATCAGCCGCCAACAGTTTCTGCGCGGCCTCATTGCCATGCAGAAAGCGGCCCTCGGCATCCAGCACCAAAAGTGCAATCGGCAACGACGCAATGACGGACCCTGCGAGCGCATCCGGTGCAACTGAAATTTTCGGCTTGTCCGGCTTCTGCACCACAAGCACCCCGGCCCGCCCATCCGCCAGACTGTGCAACCAGCATTGGCACACCAGCGGCACAACGGCACCTGTTGACGGAAAATGCAGCAGCGCCTTCTCAGCCGCGCCACGTTCCAATTGCCCGGCAAGTGCCGTAATCCGGGCCACGCCTGCTTCCTGACCATCAAAAGGCCGGTCAATCAAATCAAACAGCGAGGTCGCATCAAAGGCCAAGACCCCGGCCCGGTTGGCCCAGACGATGCGCGCCCGCGCCGCATCCCACAACCACGCAGGCGCAGCTGAGTCCCGCAAATCTTCCAGGGTGGGTTGGGTTTCTGTCATGGGACCTACGCTTCAAATGCATACCGTGCCGAGACTCGCAAAAACCACGGCTAAGCATGGCCAATTAATAGGTTTTTAACAGTTTCGTCCACCTTTCATTAACCAATGCCCTGTGGGTTACATGGTGCAATGCAAAATTTATGTTGCATTGCACAATAAACGGTTCTACACGCTGCTTATCAACTTAATCAAACGAGGTTCGCCATGCAGATCAACGACACAATCGAAAAGACCAAGACCCAGTTTGCCGCTTTGAACACCAAGGCCGTGGAAATTGCCGAAGAAAACGCCAAGGCTGCTTTTGCCTTCACGCGCGATGCCCTGACGGCCAAGACACCGGAAGCCCTTTGGAGCCTGCAACAGTCGTTCTTCAAGACCCAGCAGGACGCTGTGACCAAGCAGACAGAAGCCATGAGCAAGTTCTACGCTGACTGGTTGAAGCAAACCTCAGGCCCGATGACCGATGCCATGAAGCCGTTCATGCCAAAGGTTGCCTGACACTCAAATTCCAGCGGCAGCCAACCTCCTCCCCGGCTGCCCTGAACTCAAGGCCTTGCAGAAATGCAGGGCCTTTTCTTTTTGCAGGTTGAAATTCAAAACCCGTGGCGCTAGTGAAGCACTCGTTGCCGCCATAGCTCAGTTGGTTAGAGCGCTAGATTGTGGATCTAGAGGTCCCCCGTTCGAGCCGGGGTGGTGGTACCATTTTCCTGCTGACAAATTGCGGTATGGTTTTTTTGCCACTTGCGAAATTGCCCGATGGCAAGCAATAAGGCCTCAAATCCGCGCTGGCGGTTTCAGAGCGGCGCCTATGGCTTGTCGCAGAAAGAACCATTGCAATGTCCATCGAAAAACTGGCGTCCGATATTTTCCGGGAATTTAGCGCCAAACCGGAATCACAACACATCGCAAATGAATTTGCATTGATAGAGTTGTCGCGCTTCATTGCCCGCGTCAAACCCCGGCGTGTCCTTGAAATCGGTGCAGGCATAGGCACCATCACAAAACTTCTGCTTACCCATCCAGACAAACCCAAACACTTGACAGCGACTGAAGGCCACCCGGTGTGTCTGGCTGAGCTTTCCAAAAATTTGAAGGGCGTTGACCTTGCGGGTTATACTTTGGTGAATTCGGCTGCTCAACTGGACATGAACCAAAACTACGATCTTGTTATATTTGACGGCACGCTGGATGATGAACAGCAATACGCCGTGTTCAGGCTGGGAACCTGGTGTTTCGTTGAAGGCAGCCGCGGCCAAACGATCGAAGCGCTCAAACAAAAGCTTTTACGACGCGGCATGTCCATTGCATTTGAAACTAAACGCCCTGGCGGCAAGAAATTGAAACTGTTTTCTGCGCGCCGTTTTTTGGGTTTCCGGCTCCCGGCATTGCGGATGAAACCAATCAAAGGATGTTCAATCGGTCAGGTGTCAGGGGCTGAATCTCTCATTCCCGCATGACCAACTGGCGCACATCACAATCGCATTCAATTCATGCCGCCTCAGTTCAGTTGGTTAGAGCGCCGGATTGTGGATTTGGAGGTCCCCCGGTTTGAGCCGCTATCAGATTCACACTTCTTTTGGAGCCGATGTTGAAGTGTTGGTGCCACCGACATGCATCGGCACTAAACTTTTGAAACAACTTTTTAATTTCGTCATCCCCGCGAAGGCGGGGACCCCGCTAGCCAACAGCTCAGTGCGTGAAAAGCGGGGTTCCCGCCTACGCGGGAATGACGAATTTATGAGAAAATGCAGAGTTTTGAACCCCGAAACACTGAGCTTTCCGAGATGTGTGAATATGTTAGCGGTTCGAGACGGGGTGGGGATACCATTTTTGCAGCAGATTTTCAGTTGCTTGCAAACCCAAGTAACTCCGATAGTCGACGCCGCAGCGACCATTGCCGCAAAAGTTTTCGTGATGCGGCTGCCGAAGATGTCAGTGCAATTTGACCTGCTGCTTTCTTGCAAATGTACATAAGGTCGCGTTTACGCCTGGTTTGGGTCTGCCCTTCCAAGCCCGTGAGAGAAAATCCCCATCGAGACATCGCCGAGCGAAAAGTATCTTCGCTGAACAATTGTTTGTGGAAAAAATTGATGCCACGCGGATAAGCCTTCAAGCTCAGGAGTTTTTTGGCATGATCAGGTTCGTTCATGACAAACAAAACGCCTTTTGGTTTCAACCAGTCGGAGAACCGTTGCACCAGCGCTGCGGGGTCGTGAGCATGAGTTATCATATGATTCGACACAATCAGATCGTAGCGGCGATCAGGAAACGGATTATCTGGCAGCGGTCCGGTCATCAGTTTTACTGTGTCGTCTCCAAGCGCCGCATTGGCATGTGAAACACAAGACGGAAAGAAATCAGTTCCTGCAACAGTTGCATCGCAACGATTACGCGCATGCGCAAGAAACGCCCCGGTTGCGCATCGCACATGAAGCACTGAGCACCCTTTCTGCAACAAACTTTGCGAAGTGAGCAGATCAAACAACTTTGCAGCACTTGCCTCTTTACCCTCTACAAATTCTTGTGGAAGCGGTGATGTGTCGTAGCCGCGCTCTTCAGAGATTTTAAAGAGTTCAAGATACCAATCAGCCGTGTCTTTGTCTCCAGGTCTGAGGCCCGCAAAAATAAGTCCGCACACGGAACAAATTTTCCAGTGAGGCAATGCAAACACCTTTTGCACTTCGCGTGCTGCAACACTGAGCTTGGTACTGTCGACCCTCATCAAGCTGTTATGTCGGCGTGACTCGGATGCAAATGCTGTTTCGAGTTCAGCAGAGCCGCAGGAATAGCAGTGAGTGACGCGAACAATTTCCAACTTTATTTCCTTTTCCGGTTAGAAACACAGCAGACAGACGCTCTATTGATGGGTGGCGTCCAGCTTGAACAGCTTGGGTCGGACTTTGGTAACATGAACCCGATTAAACCGCCCTGTTGCAAGACGCAGACGATCCAGCTTGGCCTCGATGTCCTCCACTGTATAATCGGGAAACTGTTTGTCCTGATGCCACGGCGCATAAATGTCACCAGGGATCAAGGATCGCAAGGCCTTTTCAGCCGCTCGTGCGCTTGCCTGGAGCCGAGCCAGCGTTTTTTGCAGCAGGGGCGGATCGAGTTGTCTTTCCGCATCCAGTTCATCAAGCAGTTTCACGATCCTGTCAGAACACAATTGTGTGGAGTCATGTATCACAAATGGCATCAGCACCGCGGCTTGTTTGCTTGTGACAGTCAGTGGTACTTTCCGTTCCAGATGGCCTTTCAGCATATCAATCAGCTCAACTTGGCTTTTCGCCTTGTGACTCACGTCGTTGGGCAAATGCCAATCATGTTCGGTACTGGTGACAGGCTGGTATGCAATCACCGGCTTGTTCAGCAGCACAGATTCAAGTGCAGTCGTGCAGCCGTTTTGTACCAGGATATCTGCTGCAAGCAGCCATGGCAGCACATTGCCCTCATAGACCACATGGGCATTGGAGTATTTTGCAGGGATGTCGTGCCAGCTCTCGATCCGCTCGGAAGGATGCGGGCGTAGCACGATGTTATGATTGGGAAAGGCTTCGCACAATCCCGCAAACATCTCGCGAAAGTGGTGATAAAGTTGGCGACGATGCTCTATCATGGCTTGCCATTTGGCATCTTGAACAGGATCAGTGAGCTTGCCAGCAACGCCTTTGTCCCGCGAACGTCTGACCGCAGAATTGACGCGACCAAAATTTGAATTCAGCAGAATGAAGGACCCGAATTTCTCGCGGTGTTGCCGGACGTCTTCATCAAAAAACTTGCGTACGCGTTCGTCCAGAAGATCCAGTCGCGGGTTGCCGGTCTCATAAACAGGCGTTTCATCATAAAACGGCATTCCAACAAACAGCGAAGTGTAGTCTTGACCCCAGGAAAAAACCCCATCCAACAATTTTAGCGATTGCGGCGAGATCCGACGTTTGTAATAGACCGCCGGTTCAGGGTGAACAAGACCTTCCTCATCCCAAGCCAGATTGGTGAACCCGAGTTTTTTCAAGATTTTGAGAAAGCGAGCCTTCCTGGATGCAAACCCTTTCGCAATAAAATGTCCGCGCGGCAGATTTCCAATTCTGGCGCGGATAGTATTTTGCGAACCGATATAACAAACGCGCCCGCTTTCGGCGGCGACAGCTGCCAGTAGAAGCTTGGCGTCAAGTTCCCGGACGTGGGTTTCAACCGGCAAGATCAAGGGAATTTTACGTATCATGCAGATTGGGTGACTAGTTGAAGCGTTGAAGGATTGCAATACGTAACTGGTCCACATATGAGGCTTGTGTAGCGCTTGCCACCGGATACAATGAATGAAAAACTGGCTTATCGAACAACAGCTGACTTCCCCTGCCACACTCATCGCCGAGGTGGCACAGGCCCATGACGGGTCCTTGGGTATGGCGCATGCTTTTGTTGATGCTGCAGCGGTTGCCGGTGTGGATGCTGTCAAGTTCCAGACTCATATTGCGGCTGAGGAAAGTACGGCTTTTGAGCCTTGGCGGGTCAAGTTTTCGAAGCAGGACGAAACGCGCTTTGCCTATTGGAAGCGGATGGAGTTTTCGGCTGGGCAGTGGGCGGGGTTGAAGGCGCATGCTGAGGAGCGGGGGTTGATGTTCCTGTCGTCGGCCTTTTCCCATGCGGCGGTTGACTTGCTGCGCGGGCTTGGCATGCCGGCCTGGAAGGTTGCATCGGGTGAATTGACCAATCTGCCTCTCATTTCCCATATGGCCAGCGACGGCAAACCGGTTTTGTTGTCAACAGGCATGAGCCCGCACAGTGAAATTGATGCGGCTGTCGCTGTGGTGCGCAAAGCTTCCGCGCCGCTGGCGATTTTTCAGTGTACCACGCAATATCCGTCGCCACCTGAAGCCATTGGACTCAACATGCTGGATGAGTTGCGCACGCGCCACGACTGTGCGGTTGGTTTGTCGGATCATTCAGGCACGATTTTTCCCTCGCTTGCCGCTGTGGCCGCACACAAGGCACAATTGATCGAAGTACATCTGACCCTGAGCCGCGACATGTTCGGGCCTGATGTGGTGGCGTCGCTCACGCCTGTTGAACTGAAGCAACTGGTGGAGGGGGTGCGGTTCATTGAAAAAATGGCGGCCCACCCGGTCAGCAAAGACGCGCTTGATCCGCGCACGGCGCCGATGCGGCAGATTTTTTTCAAAAGTGTAGTTCCGTTGCAGGACTTGGATTCAGGTACAATTTTGACACGCGCGATGTTGGGTTTGAAAAAGCCAGGCACCGGTATTCCTGCGGCCGAACTTGAAAGTGTTGTAGGACGTGTGTTGAAACGCGCCGTCGACAAAGATACACCGTTACAACAGGACGATCTGCATTGAACAGGAAACGTAAAGTCTGTGTCGTGATCACGGCGCGACCCAGTTATGCCCGCATCAAGACGGCACTTGCGGCCATTCGCGACCACGCGGAGCTGGAGTTGCAACTCGTCGTCGCAGCCTCTGCCCTGCTTGACCGTTATGGCAATGCAGCCAAGGTGATTGAGCGCGAAGGCTTCAGGATTGACCGCACGGTACACATGGTTCTGGAAGGCGAAAGTCTCGTCACATCCGCCAAAACCACAGGCCTTGGCATTGTTGAACTTGCCACGGTTTTCAATGACTTGAAGCCTGATATGGTGGTGACGATCGCCGACCGTTATGAAACCATCGCCACCTCGATTGCTGCCGCCTACATGAATATTCCGCTGGTGCATGTGCAGGGTGGAGAGGTGACGGGATCAATTGACGAGAAGACCCGCCACGCCAATACCAAACTCGCAGATATTCATCTGGTCTCCTGCGACAACGCCCGTGACCGTGTCATCCGCATGGGCGAGAACCCGAATACTGTATTTGTAACGGGCTGCCCCTCTATTGATTTGGCCAAATTGGCTTTGACCGTCGAGACGGGCGATGTGGCAGCCCTGGTTGCAAAATATACAGGTGTTGGTGCGCCAGTAGATACGGCAAAACCCTATATCGTGGTCATGCAGCACCCAGTCACGACTGCACATGATGACGCGAGACAACATATGCAAACCACACTGGAAGCTGTCCATGCGTCGGGCCATCGGGCCTTGTGGTTCTGGCCAAATGTGGATGCAGGGTCTGATGGCACATCCGGTGCCATCCGCACATTCAGGGAGCGCAACCCCCGCATGAATGCGCATTTCTACAAGAACATGGCACCCATGGATTTCCTCAGCCTGCTGATCAATTCACGTGGCATCGTCGGCAATTCCTCAGTGGCAATACGTGAATGCAGCTATCTCGGCGTTCCCGCGATCAACATCGGTTCGCGCCAGAACCGGCGTGACCGTGGCCGCAATGTTGTGGATGTGGCCCATGACAGTGCAGCAATTCAGGCCGCGATCACCTCCATGTGGAACAACACGGAACGCTTGCAGGATACGGTCTATGGCAATGGCAATGCAGGCACCCAAATCGCAAATGTTCTGGGAACAATCCCGCTCAGCATCGAAAAAACCCTGACCTATTGATGACAACTGCGCCCACCATTACGGCCATCATACCCGCCCGCGCCGGATCAAAAGGCATACCCGGTAAAAATCTCTGGTCGCATGATGGTGTGTCCCTGCTGGCCCGCGCTATAAGATTGGGGCGTCATTGCGAACGGGTAGGGCGCGTCATTGTTTCAACAGACAGCGCCGAGATGCAAGCCATGGCACTTGCTGAAGGAGCGGAATGTCCGGAACTGCGTCCAGGCGAACTTGCGTCGGATATCGCAACTTCTTCTGCGGTGGTGCGTCATGTTATTGATGCAATGGCCGTGACGTCCGATCATGTCCTGCTGTTGCAGGTCACTTCACCACTGCGCAGGCTGGATGATTGCAACAGGTTTCTGGATTTCTATCTGTCTTCAGGTGCGCCTGCCGCGACAAGTCTGGTGAAGCTGGACGAACCAAGGCCTGAAAAACTGAAAAAACTCGAACATGGAAAACTACAACCTTATCTGGGCGCGGATTATGAGGGTCCGCGCCAGTCCTTGCCACAGCCCTATGCCTTGAATGGCGCGTTCTATGCCATTTCACGAATTCAATTCCTGCATTACGGAAAATTTCTGCCCGCAGGCACACTGGGCTACGAAATGCGGCCGGAGCGCAGCCACAATCTCGATTCTCAACAGGACCTTCTGGTACTTTCTGCTATGTTGCAGGCGGGTCATTGGCAAATGGAAAACCTCGTCGCAAAACCTAACGAAATCTGAACAGCTTTGTTCTGCAACCCTTTGCATCTCCATTCAATTTTAAATCAATATTAAGCGGTACCGTTCAATTCTGCTCAACGAATAGGGCAGTGCGCATGTTGTGGCGCTGACCTTCTGAACGTTGTGTGTTGGTGTAAAATGGGACTGTTGCGTTTTTCGTGGTGCGTGTTGCTTGCTGTCTGCGGTGGCGTTGGTCTTTTCGCGTTTTCCGCACGGGCCAATGCTGAAACGCTGGACTGGAATTATCCTGCGGCCAATGCCGCTTGGGTCACTTACGTTGCAGGCACAGGTCGCGCGTCTGCCATCAGCAACCAGAATGCCGTGAACGGCAATGCAAACCAGGACAACGGCAGCATCACCGTCACCTATCCAGGCCCCATCACGGTTTTCACGATGCGCCACTATGCAGGCCCCATCGATAATCCAGGGGTGGCGGGGGATGAAACCAATCCGGGCGGGCAGTTGACCTTTATTGACGACGTGACCTTTACGCGCTCGGCCCGACTAGCCATTTCCAAAACATCGACGGGAGGCGTGGGAACATTCAACTTTTCCAACAGCAATGGTTTGACGTTCACGGCACCGAGCACTTACAGTTATGGTGTGGTGCCTTTCTCGGTCACAACAACAACAGCGGGTACGCCCGTTGTTGGTCCCTCGCAAATCCTTGGCATCGTCAATACAAGCACTGTGGTCACTGAAACCGGCCCGGCGGGCTGGGTCGTTTCAACAACAACGGCCACCTGCACGGACTCAAATTCGGCTGTCTCCACCAATCCGGCGAGCTTCACCGCACCCGTGACAGGCAATGCCCTCACCCTGGCTGCCACAAATGTAAGAGCGGGTGCCATTATCACCTGCTCACTCACCAACGTTCCGGCTGCACCCCAGTTGACAATTGTGAAAACCGCCAACACTGCCGGACCTGTGAACTCAGGCAACACTATCGGTTACACTTACCGGGTCACCAACAACGGCAATGTGGCAGTGAACAACGTGACCGTGGGCGACCTGCACAACGGCTTCGGCATCGACCCTGTGCCGGGCAGCGAAAGCCTGTTCAATGATGTGGCTCCATTGGGCAACTCAACGGACGCCGCCGTGAATGGCACATGGAACAGCTTGGCACCGGGGGATACCATTCAATTCAAGGGTAACTACCTGGTAGTGCAGGCCGATATAGACAGCCTGCAATAGCAGTTGGATGCATTAACCCAGACGATGTCTGCAGCACAGTATTAATCCCATAAAGTCTTAATTTTATGGGCTTTTTTGGCACAATTGCCGCCTGCGATTAAGAAATCATTAACCAGGCAAATCTAAGCATCAAGCCGCGTCCCAGTGGGGCGAAGCCGCGTTCGCCATGAGTCTAGGTGACCCTGCGGAAGTTTCGGTCATGGACCTGAGAACTTCTTGTAAGTAATTGTTTTTGCGTACATTTTCGGAGACCGGGGATGCATAACCAAATTTTGGTTGCAGGTGTTCGCGTGTGGAATCGTCGGCTTTTGGCTGCCGTGAATCACGTCGATGACTTGCGGAGGGAAGAAGGCCGAACACGGCCCGGCCATGTCACAACCTGTTTTCCAGCCGCTTTCAACCGTGGATCAAGCCGTCAAAGGCGAAGCCAGCCTCATCACAGGGAGAGGCCCTTGCCACGACAGAGAGCGTTCACAACCGACAACTTAACCAACTGAAGACATGATTTTGGAGTCTCTTCATGACTGATAGTCCTTCCCTGAATTCGCGGAGCAGCCCTGTGGGGTTGACACGCGGGCTGGGGGTATCCGCGCTCACACTGGCACTGTTTGCCAGCCAGGCGGGGCCTGCCTTCGCAGCCATCGACAACACGGCAACCGCCAACGGTACGCCGTCATCGGGTACACTCGTCCCACCAACCTCGTCGGTCAGTGTTCCCGTTGCCACGGGCGCGCCGACTCTGACCGTGGTCAAAACCGCTGGCGTCGCCACGGAATTGGGGTCTGACGGCGTAATCAACGCCGGCGACCGCATCACCTATACCTACGTGGTCACCAACTCCGGCAACGTCACCATCAACGCCGCAAGGCCGCTTGATGTGGGTCCAAGGTTCAACACCATCGCGGGTACAGGCACCTTGAGTGCCTTCTCACCGGTGAACGCCAACCTGGCACCTGGCGCATCCCAGACCTTCACGGCCAACTATACCCTGACGAATCTGGACGCGTTTCGTGCAGCCGGCATTCCATTGGCCGGGACACCCGTGGAAAACTCGGCCACTGCAACCGGAACACCTGCATCGGGTACGCTTGCAGCCGTAACGCCGTCTCTGGCTAAAACGACAATTCCGGCCAATCCGAAAATGTCGATTGCCAAGAGCCGTGCGTTCACAACCGACACCGGAACTTTGCTTGCTGCCGATGTGGGTGACGTCATCACCTACACCTACGTTGTCACAAACACCGGCAACGTGTCGATCACCAGTCTGTCGATTAACGACATCCACGAAGGTGTTGCATTGTCGGGCCAGCCCGCCAACGAAACGCTGACAACGGATGGTCCATTGGCACCAGGCACCGTGTCGTCCGACTCCGTTGCCAACAACGCGGTCTACAGCACGATCCGTCCGGGTGCGACTGTCACCTTCACTTACGTGCACACGGTCACCCAGACTGAAGTGGACAACGGCTGATGCAGCAAAAACGGCTGCCTGTGTTTCGAAGTCACAGGCAGCGGACACAAGCATGATCCATCCCCGCCACTCCAAAAGCACCGTCGTTCAGACAGCAATCCAAAGGGTTGCTGTCTTGATGACATTTATGGTGCTGGCGGTCGTGGCGGGTGCGGTACCTGCATATGCGGACATTGACAACATTGCGAATGCAGCAGGCGAATACGAGGGAGCACCGATAAAGTCGAACACTGCGGCTGTTGCAGTCGAGGTTGCTCCGGCACTGCCAGCGCTGAGTTTTGACAAGATTGGTGTTTTGAACGACACCAACGGCAATGCCATCGCCGACATCGGCGAAACCATCACCTATACCTTTACCACCACAAACACCGGCAAGGTGACACTGACCAACGTCGCCTTGACTGACGACAAAGTCCCGCCAACGGATTTTGCATTGTTCGGAGACGCCGCGCCAGCCGGTGACTCAATTGATACAGGCATTGCCGGATGGGCAAAGCTCGCTCCCGGTGACACGCTTGCTGCAACCGCCCTTTACACGCTCACCCTTGACGACCTCGATGAAGCCAAAGTCATCAATAACGCCACTGTCAACGCCACCACCGTGCCGGGCGTCCCAGTCACAGCAACTGACTCGGTGACCATACCTTTGACCACCCTGTCATCCATGACCTTTGAAAAGACCGGAACACTCGCACTTGGCAGCAACGGTGTGGCCGACGTTGGCGACATCATCACCTATCAGTTCAAGGTCGCCAATACAGGCCCCACCAGCCTGCGCAATGTCTCGGTGTCAGACCCCATGTTGCTGATGGCAGCGCTGCCGGGTGCCAACAAAGTTCAAGAGCTCATTCAACTCGCAGCCATTCCGTCAGACCCGATCACGACAGCATCAATTCCGCTGGTGACATTGGGTGCTGCTGCACGCGAACCAGCGGAATGGCACAAACCCGTTCCACAGGAGCCAACAGCACTTCACGCCAGCCGCCGTCTGGTACGCCTCACCGCTGGTGATGCCGCCTTCAAGGAGGGAGACCGCATTGGTGTTTATTTCGCACTCACCAACACGGGCGACGTGCCACTGATCAATATCAATGTGTTGCAACCGGGCTCCGATGCCTATGGCAGCTCACTTGATAGTCTTGCACCCAATACAACCGACTCCGCCAGCATCCTGTTCAGCCATGTGCTGACGGCAGAAGATATTGAAACCAGCCAGGTGGAAATCACCTCCGGCATCACGGCATCGGCGCGTGGCAAGACCATCGTTGAAACCCTGCGCGAACCACTGTCATTGCTCGATGTGGACAGCAGCGATGACGTCGTCACAGCATCAATCTTGCCCGCAGTGATTCCAAAACTGCCACCCGGTGAATTTGTACCCTTCACCGCAACCTACAAGCTGAAACAGGCTGACATTGATGCAGGCCAGGTGCTGAACACGGCGCAGGCCTCCGCCACCAACGCCATGAAAGTGGTGATGACGATGGATGCCAGTGCCACCGTTCCCGTGCCGCAGTCACCCGCCATCAGCATCGCAAAGATCGGCCTCCTTGCATTGGGCACCGACAACAAGGCAACGGTTGGTGATCTCATCACCTATACGTTCATCCTCACCAACACCGGCAACACCACATTGAACGATGTGCGCATGACCGACCCGCTGCCCGGCATATCAATCGGTTTTGCCGAATTTGACGGCTTTGCTCCCGGCGCAATCCGGACATACACCGGAACCTATCCGCTGAAGCAGACCGACATCAACGCGCTGAAAGTTGAAAACCAGGCCTTGGCATCAGGGCTTCTCGCCAATGGCAGCACGCGCACGCCTGACTTCACGTCAGACGATCCCGCAACGCCTGCTTTGGGCGACAAGACCGTGGTCACCATTCCCGAAGCGCCAACCATTGCGCTGGTCAAGGAAATTGTAAACGTCGCGGACACCAATACGTCAGGCCATACGGATGTGGGTGACATCGTTACCTACACCTTCAAGGTTCGCAACGACGGCAACGTGGCGCTGAACAATGTCTATGTGAAAGATCGTGACCCCGCTGTTGTGTCAAACCTGTTGCCGCCCACGGGCGTGACCTTGGCTGTGGGTGAGGAAAAACTCACAACCTTCACCGCAACCTACACCTTGAAACAAGCTGATGCGGATCGTGGTTTCTACGACAACACCGCCGATGTCTTCGGCACGTCCCCCAGCGGCATTGTGGTGCAGGATGAATCTGATCCCGCAGTCTATCTGAACAACGCGCCAACTCATCTTGTCATTCCGCCAGTGCCGAAACTTGCCATTCTGAAGCCGCAGCCTGTTCTGGTAGACAGCAACAAGAACGGTCAAACCGATCTGGGTGATGTGTTGAACTATACCTTGCTTGTGGTGAACACTGGCAACGTGACCTTGACCAACGTTGTGGTGACGGACCCCAAGGCCAACAACTTCACACGCACGATCCCGACGCTGTCGCCTGGTGCGGTGAATGCGCAATCCATACCTGTCTCCTACACCATCACCAAAGCCGACATGCTCGCGGGCCAGGTTGAGAATGTGGCCTTTGCGAACACCACATTCGGCAGGTCTGCGGTCTCGGACAGGTCTGATGCCAATGACGTTGCCCAAGACAATCCGACCATCACTCCCATCGTGCCAAATCCCGCCATCGCACTGTTGAAGCCGCAGCCGGATATTATCGACACCCCCACCATCGACGACCCGTTGGGAGATGGCGTGACCAATGAAGGTGACAAACTGGTTTACAGGTTCGCGGTCACCAACACCGGCAACGTGACACTCGACAACATCGTCATTACCGATGCCAAGGGCGTTATCACGCAACCCACAAACATAACCCTGGAACCGGGCGACACCGACACGACGAATTTTAAAGTCGAATACACGCTGACCACTGCTGACATCTTGGCAGGCAGCGTAACCAACACGGCTGACATTGTAGCGCTGTCACTGGCCAAGGCACCCGCCCGCGACACCTCGGACGATGACAGCATTCTGCAAAACCAGCCAACAGTGACGCCACTGCTCAACCTGATTGCGCCCGCCGTCGCAATGACCAAGACCTATACAATCGCTGACATCAACGGCAACGGCTTCACCGACGCTGGCGATAGCATCAACTTCACCTTCAACGTCACCAACACGGGCAATGTGCGCCTCAACAACATTGTGGTCACTGATCCGAAACTGGCGGGTGAAGGCATTACCTTGCAACCCGGCAACGGCGTGATTGCAACATTGGCCAAGGGTGCCACGTCGTCAGTGCTCAAGGCCTCACGCATCATCCAGCAGATCGATATCGACAACAGCGGATATGAAAACCAGGCCTTCGTCAACGCGAGTTACGGCAACCGTCCTGTGCAAGATGCATCGGACGGCGCGAGCCTCACGGGCAATAGCCCGACAAAAGTGACACTTCTCCGCATTATAAAACTCGCACTGCTGAAACCTGAGCCATTGCTTGCGAACGGAGATATCAACGACGTCAATGGCAATCTGTTCACTGATTCAGGCGACATACTGACGTTCAGGTTCAAGGTTTACAACTTGGGCAATGTGCCACTTTACAACGTGGATGTATCTGATCCGCTTCCTGCGACGATGTCTAAACGTGTTGTCATCCCGGTCCTGTTGCCGGGTGAATCCAACGAAGTTAACTTCGTGGCCACGCGACTGGTGACTGACGTTGATGCCTTGGCCAAAAAGGTTGTGAACTCAGCCACGGCGTCCGCAGTAGACAATAAAGGCGTATCCGTCACTGACCTTTCAGACGAAACCGACAAAGCTGGCAACGCCCCCACCATCACCCCCGTCGTCATCATCAATCCGGCGCTGTCGAAAACCGCAAGCCGCTCGTCAATCCGCCGTGGTGAACGCGTCGAATATACCATCACTGCAACCGCACTTGGCACCGGTCCCTATGACGTGGCTGACCTGTTGCCCGCAGGCATGACCTTCATTGCAGGCTCAGCCTCGGTTGATGGTGTTGCAGCAATTCCCTCAATCAGCGGCAAGACGCTGACCTTCACCAATATCAAGCCGAAGAAAACCCGCATCATCACCATCAAGCTCAGCATGCAGGCTGCGACTTCAACCACCATGCAGACGGGTGAAACCATCAACCGGGCGCGGCTCTATCTGCACGCCACGGGGGATTTCCTGGCGGATGCTTCGGCCCGCGTCATCATCAAGGAAGAAGCCGTTTTTGATTGCGGTGAAATCGTTGGCCGTGTTTTCGATGACCTCAACAACAACGGCTATATGGATGATGGCGAACCGGGCCTGCCCGGCGTGCGCGTCGTCACCGTCAAAGGCCTACTCGTGACCACCGACAAGTTTGGCCGCTTCCACGTCACCTGTGCCGATGTGCCAAATGCGCAAATCGGTTCGAACTTCCTGATGAAACTTGATCCTCGCACACTGCCAGCAGGCTATGTGCTGACAACCGAGAATCCACGCGATGTGCGCCTCACACGCGGCAAAATCACCACGCTCAATTTCGGTGCTTCAAAGCAACGCGATGTGGCGCTTGACCTGACGCGTGATGCCTTTGGCTCGGGGCTTGATCTGAAACCGAAATTCACAATTGGCCTCGACCGTCTGGTTGACTTGCTCTCGCAAGGCCGTGGCGCACTCACCATCACTTACCGTTGCGGCGCTTATGCGCCGATCGCGGATGACAGAATCCAGGCCGTGGCGGAAACGCTGCAAGCCAAATGGAAACAAGAGGGTGGAAACAAGCCCCTGAAAATAACAACACGCGTCGAATGTGGAAAATGAGATGGATATGAACCAGCCAAAACTGTTGGGGGTGCCGCGTCAGAAGCGGTACAGGACCCCCGTCAGCGTTCTGGCCCTGCTGGCCGTGTTTGGTTTTGCAGTTCCGGTAGAAGCAAAAGCACCGCTGCCATTCGAAATCACGGTCGACGGTCAACGTGTGGACGGCTCAACTTTGCCGCCAGCGGTCAACGCAACCGAGGCTTCAGAAAAACTCGACATCCAGGTGAAGTTTGATGGCCTTGGCGTGAAGCCAACATTGAACGTTTCCACCATGCCACCCCGCGCCAGTTACACTGTTGGCGACAATATTCAGTTTCTCGCCTCCACCAATTACGCCGCTTGGGTTGACCATGGCGAAGTCCGCATTTACGAACGCGGCAAGCGCAAGGCCTCGGGTCTCGTGCAAGTCATCGAATTGAAAAACGATGCAACAGCGGAATGGGTTTTGCCCTCAGGCACGCCGGACCAGTTGGAATATGTGCTGCGCGTCTATGATGAAGATGGCCGCTATGATGAAACGCTGCCCTTGTCCATCAACGTGGCCTCAGCCGGGTTTGCGACGCATGACAATGGCGAAACTGCAACGGCTCCGGGCTATGCCGAAGACCGCACAGCCGTCCGCAACATCGACGTCGCAGGCGGTGCAGTCACCGTCTATGGCAAAAATGTTCCGCCTGATTACAGCGTCAGCGTTGCAGGCGAACCTGTGCCCGTTGATGGCGATGGCAGCTTTGTCGTGCAACGCATTTTCCCGTCGGGCAGTCATCGTGTTGCCGTCAACGTCAACAAGGATGGCGAAGGCCTCGACTTCAGCCGCGACATTGAAATTCCGGAAACCGAATGGTTTTACGTCGGACTTGCCGATTTCACCTTGGGTTATAATCTCAAAAACCATGTGGAAGATGTGCGCCCCGGCGAATTTGACAAAGACCTCTACACCCGTGGCCGTGCAGCCTTCTATGTGAAGGGCAAGATCAAGGGCCGCTATATTCTCACCGCCGCCGCCGATACCGGTGAACAGCGCCTGAAAAGCATGTTGAAAGGTCTTGATGAAAAAGACCCGCAGCAATTCCTGAAACGCATAGACCCTGATGATTACTATCCGGTTTACGGCGACGACTCGACAGCTGTTGAAGATGCGCCAACGGCGGGCAAGTTCTACATCAAGCTGCAACGCGGGCCTTCACACATCATGTGGGGCAATTTCAAATCCAACATCACGGGCACTGAATTCCTGCGTTCGGAACGCGCACTCTATGGTGCGCAGGCGGTGTATCGTTCGAACACGCCAGCTCCTGATGGTGGTGCCGCGTCTTCACTTGATGCCCATGCGGCTCTTCCAGGCACCGTGCCACAGCGCGACCAGTTCCGCGGCACGGGTGGCTCGGCTTATTTCCTGAAACACCAGGACATCACACCGGGATCAGAAACCCTCACCATCGAAGTGCGCAACGCCTTGACCGGCTGGGTGATAAACCGCCGCACGCTGAAATACACTGAAGACTATGACTTCGACTACGTGCAGGGTGTGACCATCCTGAAGCAGCCGCTGTCATCATCACCCGGTGTGGGTGCTGAAAATTATTTGATCGCCAACTACGAATATACGCCCGCCGCCCGCGACGTGAGTGGCTATGTGGTGGGTGGTCGTGCGCAACAATGGCTGGGCGACCACGTGCGCGTGGGCGTAACGGGCCTCAAGGAAAAAACCGCCAGTGCTGACCAGAAAATGCTGGGCGCCGACATTCACATCCAGCACAGCAACGGCACCTACATCGAAGCCGAAGTGGCCCGCAGTCAAGGCCCGGGCTTTGGCTCCAACTATTCCGCTGACGGTGGTCTGACCATTCAGAACAATGGCACCGTCGGCACATCGAAAGCCGCCAACGCCTATCGTGCTGAAGCCCGTGCGGACATTGGCGAATTGACCGGTGGCAAAGCCAAGGGCGAAGTCATCGCCCGCATTGAAGATTACGCCAAAGGCTATTCCACCCCCACCATGGACGCCAAGGACCACCGCACCGTTTGGGGTGTGGAAGGCAATGTTGAAGTGACCGACACCGTCAAAGCCGCAGCCACTTACTCCGAAGTACACATCGGCACCGGCCAAAAAGACATACAGGTACAAGGCAAAATCCAAGCCCGCCTGAGTGACAACCTGACCGTTGAACCCTTTGTCAAATACACCGAAAAGAAACTCGCCACCTCCTCCAGCACGGGCGAACAGGGCAAGCGCGCCGATGGTGGCGTGAAATTGATTTACGCCTGGGACGATGACACGGAAGCCTATGCCTATGGCCAAGGCACCGTGAAGCGCACAGGCACCATGGACCGCGACAATCGCGTCGGTGTTGGCGGCAAACTGCTGTTGACGGAAAAAGTCGCGGCGTCAGCTGAAGTTTCCACAGGCAATGGCGGTTTCGGGGCGAAAGCCCTGTTGAGCTATTCACCCACCGCCGACGACCGTTATTACCTGGGCTACGAACTCGACTCGCACCGCGCCTCGGCTGACTCCTGGCCCTTTGCACTTGTGGGTTCTGACGTCGGCACCATTATCGCGGGAACCAAATTCCGCTACAACGAACAATGGTCAGCCTACAGCGAGGACAATCTCGATCTCTTCGGCCAGCGCACCTCGCTCACCCAGATCTATGGCGTAACCTACACGCCGGATGCAGCCTGGACCGTAAATCTCGGCGGCGAATTCGGCATGGTTTATGACAACACCATTGATCCCGTCACGCTCAAGAAAAACAACGATCTTGATCGTCGCGCCATCTCCATGGCCATCCTCTACAAGGATGAAGGCATGGACGGCAAAGTAAAGGGGGAAGCTCGCCGCGACAACAGCGAAGACGACAACAAAGACGTGCAGGCCTATCTGCTGCAAGCCAGCCTGGGCATGAACATGTCCGACGACTGGCGCGCCATCGCCACCTTTGACGGCGTGTTTACCAGCGCCACGGACAGCACCAAAGCCGGTGACTATGCGGAAGGTTCCATTGGCGCAGCCTATCGCGGCACCACCAGTGACAAGTGGAACGCACTGGTCAAATACACCTACCTGCTGGACGCTCCGGGTGCCGACCAGGTTGCCATTGACGGCACCACCTCAAGCCCGGCCCAACGCTCGCACATTTTCTCCGGCGACGTCAGCTATCAGATCAACCGCAATCTCACGCTTGGTGCCAAATATGCCGCCCGCATTGGCCAGATCCGCGACCGTGTCGCGGGTGCAAAATGGGAACGCTCCACAGTGCAGCGGGGTGTGTTGCGTGCTGACGTGCATGTGGTCAATGAATGGGATGCTATGGTCGAAGGCCGCATCATGTGGTCACCCACAACCGATCAAACCGACATGGGTTTGGTCACCGCACTTTACCGCCATTTCGGCGACAACATGAAACTCGGCGTCGGCTACAATTTCGGACGCTTCAGCGACGACCTCCGCGATCTGTCACAGAACGACCATGGCGTGTTCCTGAATGTGATCGGGAAGTTCTGAAGTCCCTCTCCGTGCAACACCCTCTTTCCGCCAACTGTTATATCAGCTACAGACCCTCACATGATCACGTCACAACAAGCCCCCGCCATCGCTGACCTGCACGACCTCTATGTCCGTCGCGTGCCGAAAATGTTTTACGACTATTGCGAAACGGGATCCTACACCACGTCAACCTTCATCGACAACACCGCAGCTTTCGCCAAGTACAAAATTCGCCAGCGCGTGGCCCGCAACATCGACAACCGCTCCACTGCTTCAACCATGATTGGCGAAAACGTCTCAATGCCTGTGGCACTTGCACCCGTCGGCCTCACGGGAATGCAGCATGCCGATGGGGAAATCAAAGCCGCCCGCGCCGCTGAAAATTTTGGCGTTCCGTTCACTTTGACGACGATGAGCATTTGCTCGATTGAAGATGTGGCCGCACACACGATGAAGCCCTTCTGGTTCCAGCTCTACGTTATGCGCGATCGCGAATTCTCCCGTGACCTTGTGGCCCGCGCCAAGGCTGCAAAATGTTCAGCCCTTGTCTTGACACTTGATCTGCAATTGTTGGGGCAGCGCCACAAGGACACCAAAAACGGCTTGTCCGCACCGCCCAAACTCACTCTCGGCAACATCGCCAACATGATGACGAAGCCACGCTGGTGCCTCGGCATGTTGGGAACCAGACGTCGCCAGTTCGGCAACATTGTGGGTCACGTCAAAGGCGTTGAAGACATGGGGTCATTGTCGGAATGGACCAACAGCCAGTTTGACCCGACACTCGATTGGTCTTCGGTCGAATTCATCCGGAAGCTTTGGGATGGCAAACTGATCCTCAAAGGCATCAACGACGTCGATGACGCCATCATCGCTGCTGGTTTGGGGGCCGATGCAATTATCGTGTCCAACCACGGTGGCCGCCAATTGGACGGCGCACCCGCCACCATCGATATGCTGGCCGCGATTGTTGATGCGGTGGGCGACAAGATTGAAGTCTGGTTGGACTCAGGCATTCGCACCGGCATGGATATTTTCAAGGCACTGGCCTTGGGCGCCAAGGGCACCATGATCGGCCGCGCTTATATTTATGGCTTGGGTGCTGCCGGAGAGCAGGGCGTCACCCACGCACTTAACATTTTGCAAAAAGAACTTTCCGTCACCATGGGTCTTGCAGGGCTTCGCGATGTCAAAGACATTTCGCGTGACGCACTCTTGTTGCCCGCTCCAACATTCACCATTCCACCCCCACAGAAAGCCCGCAAAAAATGAAACTCCTGCGCTACGGCCCCATCGGCAAAGAAAAACCCGGCATCCTCGACAGTGAGGGCAAGATCCGCGATCTGTCCTCCATCATTCCGGAACTGGACGGCAGTGCCATTGGCCCAAAAGCCCTGGACAAACTGCGCAAAGTGAAAATCGACAAACTGCCACTGGTCAGGGGCAATCCGCGCATCGGCGCCTGCATCGCCAATCCGCAAAAATTCATCGCCATCGGTTTGAACTATTCCGACCACGCGGCGGAGTCGGGGTCTGCGGTGCCGCCTGAACCGATTATTTTCACCAAGCAAGTCAGCTGCCTGTCCGGCCCCAACGACACCGTGACCATTCCGCCAAAGTCCAAAAAATCCGACTGGGAAGTCGAACTCGGCGTCATCATCGGCACGAGGGCTAAGAACATCAAGAAGAAGGATGCGCTGCAACACGTCGCTGGCTACTGCACCATCAACGACCTGTCCGAACGCGCCTTCCAGACAGAACGCTCCGGCCAATGGACCAAGGGCAAGTCATACGACAGCTTCGGCCCCGTCGGCCCATGGTTGGTCACGGCAGATGAAATCAAAAACCCGCAAAACCTGCACCTCTGGCTGGAGCTGAACGGCAAGCGCGTGCAAGACGGCAACACCAAAACCATGGTTTACGGCGTGGCCTATATCGTCGCCTATCTCTCGGAGTTCTTCACGTTGATGCCAGGCGACATCATCACCACAGGCACCCCACCCGGCGTCGGCATGGGCATGAAGCCACAGCGGTTTTTGAAACCGGGCGACAAGATGCGCGTGGGCATTGATGGCTTGGGTGTGCAGGAGCAGGTGGTTGTGCGGGACAAGTAATCGGAGAGTGCTTCGAGGCTCGCAAGGGCTCGCACCTCAGCATGAGGGATATCTCGTAACCCCTTTGGCGAAGGCAATTACCGCTCTCCCTCATGCTGAACTTTGACCCCTTTGGCGAAGGCAATTACCGCTCTCCCTCAAGCTGAGCTTTAACCCCTTTGGCGATGGCAATCGCCGCTCTCCCTCATGCTGAGGTGCGAGCGCCTTCGCGAGCCTCGAAGCACGCACGCTGCTATTCCCAAGCCACGTCTCTTCCTCTAAACCTCCCCCATGAACGACAGCAAAAAAACCTTCCGCCCCAAAGCCCGCGTGGCCAAGGGCTTCCGTGACATTTCCCCGGAGGAAATCCGAGGCACCCGCGCCATGCTGGCCACCATCCAGCGCGTCTATGAATCCTACGGCTTCGAACCCGTTGAGCAACCCTTCATCGAATACACCGATGCCTTGGGAAAATTCCTCCCCGACCTGGACCGCCCCAACGCGGGGGTATTTTCCTTTCAGGACGACGACGAACAATGGCTGTCCCTCCGCTATGACCTGACAGCACCATTGGCCAGATACGTCGCCGAAAACAACCAGAAACTCCCGACACCCTATCGCAGCTATCGCCAAGGCTGGGTCTTCAGAAACGAAAAGCCGGGCCCCGGCAGATTTAGGCAGTTCATGCAGTTTGATGCCGACACGGTAGGAAGTGCATCTCCCGCAGCAGATGCAGAAGTCTGCATGATGGCGGCAGATACGATGGAGGCGCTAGACCTTAAAGGTAAGTACGTTGTAAAGGTCAACCACCGCAAAGTCCTAGACGGACTTATGGAAGTCGCAGGCGCTACCAGTGCAGATCAAAAATTGCGAGCACTTCGAGCAATCGACAAGTTGGACAGACTGGGCGAAACAGCAGTTTCACAATTGCTTGGCGAAGGTAGAACTGATGACTCTGGTGACCGAACAGAAGGTGCTGGACTAAGCGAAACGGGAATCAAATCAATAATTGAGTTCCTGATTCCGCAATACCAGTCTCATATGGCAGATGCTGAGTTTGCTTGGGCAAAAGTTTCTCATGCAACTGACGACATCAGTGACGATTGGACACAATCGGAAGGTGGCGATGCGCAGTTTTACTACGACAACGGGATAGTTCTTGAACATTGGAAAGACTTGCTTTCATCTTCTGCAACTGCATTAGAAGGCATTCGAGATCTCGTCGAAATGAATGCATTTGCAAGGAAAGCAGGGTTTGGTTCGAAAAGATTTAGGATTTCGCCGGACATTGTTCGGGGCTTGGAATATTACACTGGTCCAGTATTTGAGTGTGAGTTGACGATTTCGACATTTGACGAGGAAGGTCGACGTACAAGATTTGGTTCAGTGGGCGGCGGCGGACGCTACGATGGTTTGGTTGAAAGATTTACAGGACAAGTTGCACCTGCCACAGGTTTCTCGATAGGCGTTTCTCGACTTTATAGTGCGCTAGTGCAAGCGCGTGTCACGAAATACAGCGACACGCCTGCCCCAGTCGTTGTGACTGTCATGGACAAGGATAGGCAGGGCGATTACTGGCGCATGGTGCAGCAACTCCGCAGCGCAGGCATTCGCGCTGAAATGTATATCGGCACCTCCAATATGCAGAAGCAGATGAAATATGCCGACAAGCGGGGCGCACCGCTGGTTGTCATTCAGGGTGGTGATGAAAAAGCGCAGGGGCAAGTCCAGATCAAGGATTTGCGCTTGGGCACCGAGCTCGCCGCCAACATCGAGACCCGCGAAGAATATGCGTCGCAAAGGCTGGCGCAGGAGACAGTGCCGGAAGCTGACTTGGTGGCGAAAGTGCGAGAGATGTTGGCGAGATGAGTCTGCCCCGATACCCCCTCCCGGCTTCGCCGTACTCCCCCGGCCAAAGTGCCGAGGGAGAAAACAAACCCTTTCTCCCTCGGCTCTTGCCGGGGGAGTACCCCGAAGGGGGGAGGGGGTGGCAGCTGCGGGTGACCCTCCAATGACCGGCCGCTCCTCCACCGAACGCGAAGCTCTCGCCCGCCAAAACGCTGCCATCATGGCTGTATTCGAACGCGCAGGCTTCGAACACATCGCACCCGACATCATCCAGCCTGCCGATATTTTCCTCGAACGCTCCGGCGAAGACATCCGTGCACGGACGTTTGTGTTCAACGATCCCTCAGGCCAGGAACTTTGCCTGCGCCCCGACCTTACCGTGCCCGCCTGCCGCTATCACTTGAGCCACACAACAAATCCCGAAACCGAAACAAGATACTGCTACCTCGGCACTGCCTTCCGTTTCCCCGATGAACTGCTGTCCCCGCAAGAATTCAACCAGGCCGGCATTGAATGGTACGGCGGCGATGACGCCATCGGGTCAGAAGCCCGCGTCATCAAACTCACCATCTCCGCCCTCGAAGCGGCGGGCCTTTCCAAACTCAAAGTCACACTTGGCGACCTCGGCCTGTTCAATGCCCTGCTCGACGACATGCCCATGCCAGACCGCTGGCGTCGCCGCCTCCGCCACCAGTTCTGGCGGCCAACAGCATTCCGTACACTGATGGATTTGTTTGCCAAGCCCTCAACTGCACGGCGCACATCAATCTCAGAACATGTTGATGCCATGGCAAACCACAACGCACTCGAGGCCACATCAAACCTTCTCGCACAAAAACAACTGACGCTTGTCACCGACCGCAGCATCGCCGACATCGCATCACGCCTTGCCGAAAAACACGCTGACCGTTCTGAACATCCATTGGCACCTGCTATGCTGCACAAGATCGAAACCTATCTCTCAATCGAAGGCTCCGTCACCAATGTGGCCGCAGACCTTACAAAACTCGGTGGCACCCCATCATTCGACGCCGCCCTCAGCCATTTCACCAAACGCACGGAAGCCCTCGAAGAGCAGGGCCTCAACCCGCGCCGCTTCCACTTCAACGCCAACTTTGGCCGCGACCTTGAATATTACACAGGCCTTGTGTTCCAGGTCGAAGTCGACGCCCGCAATGCGCCACTCGCCGTGGCAGGGGGCGGACGTTACGACAATTTGCTGCATGACCTTGGGGCCAAATCCCGCATCCCCGCCGTCGGCTGTGCCATTCACACCGAACGCGTGAAGGCGGTGATGTCATGATCACCATCGGCATTCCCTCCAAAGGCCGCCTGATGGAAGCGACCACCGAAGCCTTCGCCAGGGCAGGTTACGCCATTGACCGCACGGGTTCCGAACGCGGCTATCGCGGCAAACTCAACGGACTCGAAAACGTCAGCGTTGCTTTTCTGTCAGCGTCAGAAATCGCGGCACACCTGCGCGATGAAAAAATTGATGCGGGTGTCACAGGCGAAGATCTCCTCCGCGAAACCATTCCGCCTACGGATGAATCGGTAACAGTCGCCCTGCGCCTGGGCTTTGGTCCCGCCAAGGTCATTGTTGCCGTGCCGGATTGTTGGCTCGACGTCGCCTCCATGGCCGATCTTGATGACGTGGCCGAACAATTCTACCGCGCCCATGGCCGCAGGCTGCGCGTGGCCACCAAATACAATAACCTCACCCGCCGCTTTTTCGCGGAAAAAGGCGTGACAGGCTACCGCATCGTCGAAAGCTTGGGTGCCACCGAAGGTGCGCCCGCTGCGGGCTCTGCGGATCTGATTGTCGACATCACCACAACCGGTTCAACACTCACCGCCAATCATCTGCGCATATTGGATGACGGTCTTATCCTCGATTCCTGCGCTGTTTTGGCCATTCGCGGGCAAAACAGGGTACTTCACAACCTCGTGGACAGATTAAATTCCATCATCTCACCCATTTGAGTGATGCTCCCTCGCGCAGCAATTGCAATTGTCTACAACTTAAGTATTGTGATTCCTATCTGAACCCACACCGGGGGAAAACGATGGTGGGTTTCTGCTGTGGCCTTGGGCTCCGGCACTCTTGGGTCTGTGCTTGTGCAGCGGAGGCATCGCCCCCGGTCCGCCGTTGGCACGAATGAGTAGAGACCCGTTGGGTTGGACGCTTAAGCGAGGGGCTGCACCGCAAGGTGCGGCCCTTCGTGCTTGTTAATAAAGATGGCGACCGCCGTCGCAAACCGTCCGCAAATTTGCCGTACCTTCACCTTAAGCGCACACTCCATCTACAACGGCGAATCGGTGGAGCTCTTCATGTCTTTTAAAAAATTGGTCTTGGCGGCAATGTTTCTGGCGCTGGCAGGGACTGCACAAGCGGAAACCTGTGGCAACTCGGCCAAGGGTTTCGACAAGTTCATGAAGTCGGTAAAACGGGAAGCTGACGCTGCGGGCGTTTCAGCCCAATCCGTTGCCGTGCTGAATGATATTTCTTACGATGCAAGTGTGATCAAAAAGGACCGCGCGCAAAACGTGTTCGCGCAGGACTTCCTCACATTTCAGGGCCGCATGGCCACCGCCGCCCGCATCAAAAAGGGCCAAGCCAACATTGCCAAATACAGGGATATTTTTGACAGCGTCGAACAAAAATACGGCGTGCCCGCCCCGGTCATCTCGGCCTTCTGGGCGCTGGAAACTGACTTCGGCGGCTTCATGGGAGACAGCCCTACCATCCAATCCATCGCCACGCTGGCGTGGGATTGCAGGCGGCCTGAAAAATTCCGCCCGCAATTGATTGCAGCATTGCAACTGCTCGATGCGGGCGACATGACCTATGATGAAATGCGCGGCGCCTGGGCCGGTGAAATTGGCCAAACTCAATTCATGGCATATGATTATAATGAAAGTGCGGTGGATTTTGACGGCGATGGCAAGCGCGACCTGAAACGTTCGATCCCCGATGTGCTCGCCTCCACCGCAAACCTGTTGCGAAAGCACGGCTGGCAACCGGGCCAACCTTGGCTTCAAGAGGTGAAGGTGCCAGCCGAACTGCCATGGGAAGAAGCTGACATCGCCATCAAACATCCGCGCAAGCAATGGGCGAAGTGGGGCGTGACGTCGGCCAGCGGCAAAGCCATCAAGGCGGACGGTTTTCCAGCCTCGCTGCTGCTGCCAATGGGACGGAACGGCCCGGCTTTTCTGGCCTATGAAAATTTTACGACGACTTATCTGAAATGGAATGAAAGCCTGATCTATTCAACAACTGCCGCTTACCTCGCCACCCGCATGGCAGGCGCACCTGCCGTCAGCAAGGGCAGGGGCGGCGTGCAGCCTCTCAGCTTTGAAGACATCGTCACCTTGCAGAATGACCTCACCGCCAAAGGCTATGACGTCGGCAAATCAGATGGCAAGATTGGCGCAGGCACAAGGGCTGCGGTGAAAGCCGAGCAGATCAAACTGGGTCTTCCCGCCGACAGCTATCCAGATGCAGAATTGCTGTCGCGGCTGCAGTGACATACGCAGATGTACGCGGCGGTGAATTATCTGAAAGTTACTTCTTTTCAGAAGAAAGCTGTGGTGCAGACGGCAAGGCGAAATCCTGCAAAATCTTTTAATCTAGCGGGCAAATCAGCGCGTGTACTTTATGAGCGAAGGCCTTATACCAAGCGTCACATAAAGTGAGTCACTGCTCTCGATCCAAACCCGGTGGGGTTCCCTCCCCCTTGTGGGGAGGGTTAGGGTGGGGGTCGCTCAGACCTTTGATATTACAAAGAATTCTTCCCTCACTTCAAAGGCAGGAGCGACCCCCACCCCAGCCCTCCCCACAAGGGGGAGGGAGAAGATGAGTGGTTTCAAATGACCGTTAGTATTATTCAATGCTTATCCCAGAACAGCCTTCACAAGTTTCGCTGGCGGGGGCATGTGCCAGATGACTTGGTAGGACTCGATGATGTTTTCACGCGAGACTGCAAGGCCGGGGAGTGCCAGCCATGGCGGCGGTTGACGGTCGATGAGTGACAGCAATGTTGCACGGGCAGCCGCTACACCTTGATCATAGGGGCGCTGGGAGCCAACGCCTTTCATGATTGTTCCTTCAGCCAAAGCCTGTGCGGCCTCCTCGCCAAGGTCGATTGTTGTCATCGGCAAAGCCTGTCCGTTGGCCTGCATTGTTGCCATG
>JAYUVC010000068.1:0-44527 GCA_043754325.1 Hyphomicrobiales bacterium | reverse complement strand
AGGGACTCGAACCCCCAACCAGACGGTTATGAGCCGTCAGCTCTAACCATTGAGCTACAGGCCCACCGATAGCGCGGTTAGCGCGGTCGCTGGGTAGCGCATATCAAGGCGCGATGCCAGTGGGCTATTGCAGATTGTCGATATCGGCCTGCACCACGGTGTAAGGGGCGGTGAAGGTAATCACATCGCCGGGGCCAAGGCTTTGCCAAATGCCGTGCCGCGCGTCGATTGATGTGACTCCGGAGGGTACGACGATGCTTTTGGGCTCCACCGCTGTAGGTGATGCGGTAACACACATTGAAGCCTGAAGTGGGCGTACAGGCAATGGTTGCCGCCGCAACAGGACGTGTCTGCGAAAACACCAGTGTCGCGAGAATGACACCGACCCCCATTAGGCGCCACTTGCCCGAACACAATAATTTGCACAGACTGTGCCCACGACCTATGAACTCAAACATGGATACTCACTCGCGTTTACGTGCACCAGGGTGAGCAAACAGTGTTAATCAAAGATGAATTTTATACCTCTTTTAGTGGAAATATATTTTTTAATACATGTAAAACTAGTATTTGATTGAGAGAACCATGGAAAATTTGACGCCAGAAGCCGCTGTTGCCAAGCTCGCAGAACTGCATACAGCGGCTTGCCAGAGCCTCAAATCATCACTCGACAAATACCTGACCGACCGCGTTATTCCGACAGATGAAGACCGTGGCCACTGGCATTACCCGGAATTGCGCGTGACTTATCGGGCCAATGGCTTGCAGCCCAACATTTCACGCGCCTATGCGAAGTTTCAGGGCCCCGGCGTCTATTCCACCACAGTCACCCATCCCGCCCATTTTACACGTTACCTGACGGAACAGTTGACCCATCTGGTGCGCGACTATGGTGCGACGATTGAAGTGCGCATGTCGTCGCAGGAAATTCCATATCCTTATGTTCTGGACCGGGGTGATGATCTGGGTGCAGGCGGGGTTACCGCAGCAGAGCTTGGCCTGTATTTTCCGGTGCCGCATCTTGCACTTGTCGGCGATGAAGTTGTCGACGGCACATGGGTCACATCGCCCGGCGAACCCTTGCCCCTGGCATTGTTTGATGCGGTGCGCGTTGACTATTCACTGAAGCGTTTGCAGCATTATACCGGCACCCATTGGGGCCATACCCAACCGTGGATCTTGCTGACCAATTATCACCGTTACGTTGACCAGTTCATTGGTTGGGCGCGGGCACGGCTCAAGGAGGACGGACAATATGCAGCCCTGCATTTGCCGGGCGGCGGAGAAATCACCCGCGACATGACAGAGGCAGAAGCGGATGCTGTCATCATCGGTTCATTGTGGCACCGCTACCAGATGCCGGGCTATCATCTCACTCGCAGTGACGGCAAAGGCGGGGTCACGCTGATCAACATTGGTGTGGGCCCCTCAAACGCCAAAACCATCACTGATCACCTTGGCGTGTTGCGTCCGGACTGCTGGTTGATGATCGGGCATTGCGGCGGGCTTCGACAATCCCAGCGCATTGGGGATTATGTATTGGCGCATGCCTATTTGCGGCAGGACCGGATTCTGGATGCACTGGTGCCGCCGGACATTCCCATTCCGGCCCTGGCTGAAATCCAGTTGGCCCTGCAAGGGGCGGCTGGTGATGTGACGGGCGAAATTGGTGAAGCACTGAAAGAACGTTTGCGCACAGGCACAGTGATGACGAATGATGACCGGAATTGGGAGTTGCGCTGGACGCAGGAACGTAAACGCATCAACCTGTCACGGGCCATTGCGGTGGACATGGAGTCTGGCACTTTGGCAGCGCAGGGGTATCGCTTGCGAGTACCCTACGGCACCCTGCTCTGCGTATCTGACAAGCCGCTGCATGGCGAAATCAAATTGCCCGGTGCGGCCAATGCGTTTTACGACCGTGCGGTGGGCGAGCATTTGCTGATCGGGCTTGCGGCCATTGACCGTTTGCGTGAAGACCGTGAAGGTTTGCATTCACGAAAGCTCCGCAGCTTTGACGAACCGCCATTCAGGTGATGCCACAATCTCGTCGTAAATTATTCCTACTTCGTGGTTTGAAGGAGAACTTCATGTTCAAATCTGCCGTTGCCGCTGTTGCCCTGTTTGCCGCATTTGCGGTGTCGCCCGCTTTTGCCGAGGATTCCAAATTGGTGCGTTCAATTTCCATTTCCGGCCATGGTGAAGTGCGTGCCGTGCCCGATCTTGCGGTGGTGTCCATTGGCGTCACATCACAAGCTGCAACGGCGCGTGAGGCGCTTGATATCAACACCAAGGCCATGAAGGCGCTTCTCGATACGCTCAAAACCGCAGGCATTGATGCGCGTGACATGGCGACGTCAAATTTCTCCGTTGGGCCGCGGTTCGACTATGGCAACAACACCGGCCAGCCGCCAAAAGTTGTAGGCTATGATGTCAACAACATGGTGACGGTGACGGTTCGCAAGATCGATGATCTGGGTGGGCTGCTGGATGTGGCGGTGACCACGGGATCAAATACCGTCAACGGCATATCATTCTCGGTGTCAAAGCCCGATGTCATGCTGGATGATGCCCGCAAGGCGGCAGTGGCCGATGCAAAACACAAGGCCGAGATTTACGCGGCCGCCAGCGGTTTCAGGCTTGGCAATATCATCAGCTTGAGCGAAGGTGCGGCTTATCAGCCTCCAGTTGCCTACATGACAAAATCATCCCGCGCAGAAGGTGCTGCCGATGTGCCGATTGCGCAAGGCGAACAGGCGCTGAGCATTGATGTCAGCATCAGTTACGAGATCAAGTAATGTGAATTGCGTGGAATGGGCGGAATGCTAAGCTCCGCCCATGCCGATTTGCGAACGAGACCCTTGGCGCTATCAATATTTTGAAGACGTGTATTGCCCGCACGATGTGAATATTCCGACGGATGATATCGACTGCCACGCTTGGTATCCGCAGTTTCGATGGGTCTACGAGAAAGTAAAGATTGCGCGCTCGCAAGGTTTACCCTGTGGGTTGACTGGTGATGTGCCTTCAGCGTTTCCAGTGTTTGCAAAGCCCAATATCAACCTGAAAGGCATGGGCCTGAACAGCGGTGTGATTCACAACCGGGCAGAATTTGATCAACTCCCTTCCGGCCATATGTGGATGTCTCTGTTTACTGGCGAGCATGTGTCAACAGATTGCGCCATTGTGCAAGGCAAAGTGCGGTGGATACGTCATGCTCTCGGCTTTCCGTGGCATGATGGCATGTTTACGCACTGGGTGATCGAGACCGCACAACACATTGAACTGTCAGGGTTTATATCAGGCTGGGTGGAACGCACCATGGCCGGTTACACCGGCATGATGAACTTCGAAACCATTGGCGGAAACATCATTGAAACGCATTTGCGTTTTGCAGATCAATGGTGTGACATTTACGGACGTGACTGGCTTGATGCGTTGGTGAAGCTTTATGTAAAAGGCGTTTGGCAGCACGACGACAAAGACCGGGTTGAAGGTTATTCGATTCCGTTGTTTGCGAGGCACGGGCATGTGCCTCCACATCCACCACAGAAATTACAAACCAAAATTCGCAACATGCCAGGCATTTCAAGTTTGCAGATCACCTATTACGAAACGAAGGCCGACGACGCCCACCCGATGCCGCCCGGTGGCTTTCGCCTGGCGCTGGTGAACTGTTGGGATTTCAAGGCGGGGTTGTTGGCGCGGGAAATGTTGGCGAAAGCTTTTGGCGGTTGCGAAATTATTTCACCCTCGCATTTGTCATTACCGCACTTGTTGCGGTAACCCATGGTTCAACGGGAGTGGAGTTTTGCTGATAGATCACGCTCGCACCACGATGGATTACCGCAACAAATGCGGTAATGACACCGTGAATGGGATCAGACACGAGCTTTCGTTGTATCACGCTAAAACCCGGCTTTGCAGTTTCTCCACATTGGTGCTAACGGCTGCCCATTCCGCCATCGTTTCGCACTTTGTTGCAGTTGATGGCTTGTCCCCGTTTCAACGAAAAGAACCCCTGCCCTTGGCCTTTCCTCAAACTGTCTCCACCTTGTCCCGCGCCTTGACGGAGCGCAAATATGAAGAACCGACCCCGGTACAGCTTGCTGTGCTGGAGGAAAAAGCCGACGGGCGTGACCTTGTGGTGTCAGCGCAAACGGGGTCTGGAAAGACTGTGGCCTATGGTCTGGCGATTGCCAAAACCTTGCTGGGAGATGCTGACCGTTTTCCCATTGAAGCCAGCCCGGTTGCGCTGATCGTGGCCCCCACACGCGAACTTGCCATGCAGGTGGAACGTGAATTGATCTGGCTGTATTTCTACACGGGTGCGCGTATTCTCTCTTGCGTGGGCGGCATGGACCCAAAGCGGGAACGCCGCCAGTTGAATGACGGTGCGCATATCGTTGTGGGAACACCGGGCCGCTTGCGTGACCATCTGGAGCGTGGTGTGCTCGACATCAAGAACCTGAAGGCTGTTGTGCTGGATGAAGCTGACGAGATGCTGGACCTGGGCTTTCGCGAAGATCTGGAATTCATTCTGGAGGCGACACCACAAGAGCGGCGCACGCTGTTGTTTTCGGCGACCATGCCAAAGCCCATTGCCATTCTGGCAAAGCGCTATCAGAAAAATTCGCTCCGCATTGAAACACTGGGTGAAAGCCGCGCCCATGCCGACATTGAATATCGTGCCATGCGGGTGGCCCCCAATGAAATTGAACATGCTGTTGTCAACGTGCTGCGCTTTGTTGAATCGCAAAGCACCATCGTGTTTTGCAACACCCGGGAACACGTGAAGCATCTGCATGCCACTTTGTCAGAGCGTGGCTTTCATGCGGTCAATCTTTCCGGTGAACTCAGCCAGAGCGAACGCAATCATGCACTGCAAGCGCTGCGCGATGGCCGTGCCCGTGTCTGTGTGGCAACCGATGTTGCGGCACGCGGCATTGATTTGCCGAACTTGGGCTTGGTGATCCACGCTGATTTGCCGAATGATGCAGAGGTGTTGCAGCACCGTTCAGGCCGTACGGGTCGTGCTGGCAAAAAAGGCGTAAGTGTTGTGCTGGTGCCCTTGTCGCGAAAGCGCAAGGCCGAACGTTTGTTGCACGAGGCTGGTGTGAACCCAACATGGAGCGGCGTTCCGCAGGCGGAGGACATTCGCAAACTTGACCAGCAGCGCATGATGCGCGACCCGTTGTTGACGGCACCCACGTCAGAAGAAGATCTGGAAATGGCACGGGCGGTTTTGGCGTCGCGTTCGCCTGAAGATATTGCAGCGGCACTGGTGCGGATTTATCGCGCACGGCTGCCTGCGGCTGAAGAGGTGTTTGATCCGGGTCCGGGCCGTGATGGCGACAATTTCAAGCCTTCGAAGAAATTCGAGCGCGATTCTGGGCCGCGTGAGTTCACCTGGTTTCGCATGGACATTGGCCGCAAGAACAATGCCGATCCCAAGTGGCTGCTGCCGATGATCTGCCGTCGCGGCAAGGTGACGAAGCCTGACATTGGTGCCATTCGCATCACCGACAATGAGACGCGGTTCGAGATTGCCAACGGTGCCGTGGCGAAATTTGTCGCTGCTGCAAAGCACGAAGCCGACGATGATGTGAAAATCGAAATGATGGCGGGTGCGCCGGAAACGTCGTCAGAAAAGCGCGAGTACAAGCCGAAGTTCGACAAGCCAAAGTTTGACAAGCCAAAATTTGGAAAACCAAAATTTGAAAAGCGTGAAAGTGGCGGAGCCTACGAAGACCGCCCGCCCTTCGTTGATCCCGACAAGCCAAAGCGCGACAAGCCCTACAAGGCCAAGGGTGATTTCAAGAAGCCTGCTTACATTGCTGGCGAACGCCCGAAGCCCGGCACGGTGGATTATGATGCAGCATTGAAAAAGATGATCGAAACCGGAGAGCCAACACCACGGGTGGAACGGCCGGAGTGGAAGAAGCAGAAGCGGAAGTAAAGTCCCTCATCCGGCTCACGCTTCGCGGGAGAGGACGATTTGCGCTTCGCGCAAATCAGGCGAGGGACGAGTCACCCCAAAGCCTCAAACCGCCCGAACGTCCTGTTGTGATACAGCAGTGGCGACACCGTTCCTGATATTGCCTGCTCCACCCGCCCCATGAATATCCGGTGCGTGCCGGCATCGTGCCAGGAGTCCAGTGCGCAGACAAAATATGCCGAAGCGTTGTTCAACAGTGGCAAGCGATGGGCTGCGTCGTGCCACTGCCCCGCTTCAAATTCATATGCCGCACCGGTTTTCGGACGGCCTGCAAATACCCGCGCCACATCCTCATGGCTGTCGTCCAATGCGTTTACTGCGAACATGCCGTTCAGGGTGATGGCCCCGGCAATTGCGTTCCTCCGGTTGATGCAGGCGAGGAGCAAAGGCGGCTCAACTGATACGGATGACCATGCACTGACCGTGAGGCCATAACGCCCGGCCACGCCTTGCGTCGTCACAACTGCCACGCCCATGGCCGCAGAGGCCATGGCATTGACGAAATCCTGGGCGGGAGCCGTGGGCGTTTTGTTGAGAGTTGTGGTTTTGATATCCATGATGCCCATATATTGATGGAGGCTGCGCTTTACAGCCCCCAGGGTAACAATCAAACCGCAATTCCGCCTGTGGATAGCGGTTATAACTTGATTCAAACAGTTCTGATTCGAACCCGCATTGCTAGACCAACCACCATGAACACAGTCACCGCCCTTCGCCCCGTTGATGCCTCGCCAGAGGACGCCTACCGCCAGCCACCGCACAACCTGGAGGCGGAACAAGCCTTGCTGGGTGCCATCATGGTGAACAATGACGCGTGTGACCGTGTCACCACCTTCCTCACCGCAGAACATTTCTTCGAGCCCGTGCACGCCCGCATTTATGAGTCGGCCTCGTCGCTCATCCGCATGGGCAAACTGGCAAACCCGGTGACGCTGAAAGCCTTCTTTGAAAACGACGCCACGCTGAAGGAAATTGGCGGTCCCGCCTATCTCGCACGGCTTGCCGCATCGGCCACCACCATCATCAACGCCGAAGAATATGGCCGCACCATTCATGAGCTGGCGCAGCGCCGGAAGCTGATTGCAATCGGCACCGACATCGTCAATGAATCCTATGACAGCGATGTTGAAAACTCTGCCAAGGCCATGATTGAGAAAGCCGAGACCACGCTTTATTCGCTGGCCGAGGTTGATAAATACGGCAAGGGATTCCAAAACTTTGGCCGCGCCTTGACCGACGCCATCGACATGGCGGCAGCGGCATTCCAGCGTGATGGAAATCTCTCCGGCATTTCCACTGGTCTTCGCGATCTCGATGAGAAACTGGGCGGCTTGCAAGCATCAGATTTGCTCATTCTTGCAGGCCGACCCGCCATGGGTAAAACCGCGCTGGCCACCAACATCGCCTATAATGTCGCCAAGGCCTATGAGGCCGAATACCAGACTGATGGTTCGTTGAAAGTGTTGAACGGCGGCGTGGTGGCTTTCTTCTCGCTTGAAATGTCGTCGGAACAATTGGCCACACGCATCATCGCTGAACAATCCGGCATTTCATCCGAGCGCATCAGGCGCGGTAAAATCACAGAAGATGAATTCTCCCGTCTGGTTGAAGTCAGCCAGGATTTGCAGAAGCTGCCGCTTTATATTGACGCCACGGGCGGCCTCACCATCGCGCAAGTCGCGGCACGGTCCCGCCGCATGAAACGTCAACATGGCCTGGGGCTGATTGTTGTTGATTACTTGCAACTGCTTGCGGGTTCCCAACGCAAAGCCGCCGAAGGCCGCGTGCAGGAAGTTTCTGAAATCACCGTGGGCCTTAAGGGCCTGGCCAAGGAACTCAATGTGCCGATCATGGCGCTGTCGCAGCTTTCACGCCAGGTCGAATCCCGCGATGACAAGCGTCCGCAATTGTCGGACTTGCGCGAGTCCGGATCAATCGAGCAGGACGCCGATGTGGTTATGTTTGTGTATCGCGAGGAATATTATCTTTCCAAAAAAGAACCGCATCCCGGCACGCCCGAATATTTAAAGTGGCAGGAAGAAGCCGCCCGCGCCCATGGCCGCGCCGAGGTGATCATAGGAAAACAACGCCATGGTCCCACTGGAATTGTCGAGTTGCAGTTTGAAGCGCAACTGACGAAATTCCAGAATCTGGCGAAGGAAGATTACAGTCCTGAAAGGTTTGATTGATCACGGTAATCTTCAACAGCGAGGCGGGTGAGGGACCGCAAGTCCCCCTCTTGCCCCGTTCCCCCACATGCCGTATCCGCCAGTCACCATGAGTGCAAACCTCGCCGGGGCCACCGCCACCATTGATCTTGCCGCATTGAAGGCGAACTACATGCTGCTGGCCCGTAGAGCGCCAACCGCCCACACGGCCGCCGCCATCAAGGGCGATGCCTATGGCCTTGGCGTGAAGCCTGTGGCGAAAACCCTGTGGGCCGCAGGTTGCCGCAGTTTTTATGTGGCCAGACCGGACGAAGGTGCAAATCTTCGCGCAATTTTGCCCCGTGCAACCATCACCATTCTTGACGGATTGTATGAGGGTGAAGCGCCCTACTACCGCAAACACAAACTCACCCCCGCCCTGACCACTTTATCGCAAATGCAGGACTGGGCGAAGAGTGGCAAGGGCGAAGCCTGCGCCTTGCATGTTGATACCGGCATCAACCGCGCCGGATTGCAACCGCCGGAATGGCTGGCTTTTACGGGTGATGATAAATTACTCCGCACACTGAATATCCGCGTGCTGATGAGTCATCTTGCCTGTGGTGACGACAACACCAGCCCCATGAACCAGCGGCAATTGGACAAGTTCAAATCCATTCACGCAGCTGTGCCGCACCTCAAGGCGAGCCTTGCCAATTCGCCCGGCATTTTTCTGGGTCGCAATTATCACTTCGACGAAGTGCGCCCCGGTGTGGCGCTCTATGGCGGCAACCCAACGCCTTACCAGAAAAACCCGATGAAACCCGTGGTCACACTTGAGGCCCGGATTTTGCAGATCCGCAACGTTCAACGCGGCGACACCGTGGGCTATTCCGCCACCTGGACAGCAAGCCGTTCTTCCCGTATTGCCATCATCGCCGCAGGCTATGCCGACGGCATTGCCCGCAAATTGTCATCACATCAAGCCAATGGTCCGGCACAAGTCTTTGTGGCAGGCCAACGCTGCCCCATCGTCGGACGGGTTTCCATGGACATGATGACAGTTGATGTCACCGATGTTCCCGAGCGCAGGCTGGCCAAGACCAACCATGTGGAGCTGTTCGGAAAACATATCAGCGTGGATGAAGCCGCAGGCTGGGCCGGTACCATTTCTTATGAATTGCTGACGCATCTGGGCAAGCGCTACGCACGCGTCTATGATCAAGTTGAATCATGAATCTTATCGCCATACTCGGTCGCATCGTACTGGACTTTCTTGCCGAAACAGGTCGCATCGCCCTGTTCGCCAGGGACGGCTTGGTGCAAGGCCTCATGCCACGTTACTACGCGCGGCAATTCCTGCTGCAATTCTGGCGCATCGGCTACACATCACTGCCCGTGGTCGCGCTCACATCGTTTTTTACCGGTGGTGCGTTGGCCTTGCAAATCTACCAAGGCTCGTCCGCCATCACAGCATCCACGCTGGTGCCGAACATCGTCGTGCTCGGCATCTGTCGTGAACTTGGACCCGTGCTGGCTGGCCTTATGGTTTCTGGCCGCGTTGGTGCTGCTGTTGCCGCCGAACTTGGGACCATGCGCGTCACCGAACAAATTGACGCCCTCGTCACCCTCTCCACCAATCCGTTCAAATATCTTGTGGGTCCCCGTATTCTGGCTGCCGTCGTGTCCTTGCCCTTGCTGGTGGCAATTGGTGATACCATCGGCGTTTTCGGCGGTTACGTTGTCGGCACGCGATCCCTCAACCTCAATGCCTTCGCCTATATCAAAAACACCGTCGACTTCCTGCAAACCAGCGATGTCATTTCTGGCCTGATCAAGGCCGCCGTCTTCGGCTTCATTATCGCGCTGATGGGTTGCTACCACGGCTTTCACTCCAAAGGCGGCGCACAAGGTGTGGGCCGTGCCACCACGAACGCTGTTGTGTCCTCCGCCATATTGATCCTCGCGGCAAACTTCCTGCTCACCACTTTGCTGTTCGGAAATTGAGCATGGGCCACATTGTTCTCAAACAAGTTCGCAAACACTTCGGCAAAAAACACGTGTTGAACGGACTCGATCTCGAAGTTGCCAAAGGCCGCAGCCTGGTTGTCATCGGCGGTTCCGGCACCGGCAAATCCGTCATGTTGAAATGCATCCTCGGCATTCTGAAACCCGATAATGGCGAAATCCTTGTCAACGGTGAAAATGTCGTCGGCCTGAAAGGGACTGCGAAAGACGAATACCTCGCCCGCTTTGGCATGCTGTTCCAAGGCTCTGCCCTGTTTGATTCACTCAACGTCTGGGAAAATGTGGCTTTCGGTTTGATCCAAGGCCGCGGCATGCAGCGTGACAAAGCCAAAGACATCGCCATGGATAAACTGGCACAAGTTGGCCTCACCGCCGATGTCGGCACACTCTACCCGGCGGAACTTTCCGGTGGCATGCAAAAGCGCGTGGCACTGGCAAGAGCCATTGCCGCTGACCCCGAAATCATCTTTTTCGACGAACCCACAACTGGCCTTGACCCCATCATGGCTGACGTTATTAACAACCTCATCGTTGATTGCGTCAAACGCCTGGGTGCCACTACCATCTCCATTACCCACGACATGGCGTCGGCCCGCAAAATTGCTGACGACATTGCGATGATCTACAAAGGCCAGATCATCTGGCGCGGCGAGGCCAACAAGGTCAATTCATCGGGTAATGCCTATGTCGACCAATTCATCCACGGTCGCGCAGACGGACCGATACAAATGGATGTGTTGAAGCTGTAGATGACGCGACGCTGCAACGCGGGCAAAATTCTAACTCTTCAACCGATAGCCTGTCTTGAATATCCACATCACTGCACCAAGACACAACGCCAGAAACAGCAAGGTGACGAGTATGCTCACGCGCACGTCCACATCTGCCACCTCGTTGAAGCTCCAGCGAAAGCCTGAAACGAGATAAACCACGGGATTGAAGTGTGACACGATTTGCCATGCTGGCGGCAGCACCTTGATTGAGTAAAAACTGCCGCCCAGAAACGTAAGAGGTGTGATAATCAACAGCGGGATCACCTGCAGCTTGTCAAAACCATCCGCCCACAGACCAATGATGAAGCCCAACAGTGAAAAGGTGATGGCGGTCAACAGCAAAAAGGTCACCATCCAGAACGGGTGCCGGATTTCCAGCGGCACGAAGAACCAGGAGGTGATGAGAATGATCACGGCGATCAATAGCGATTTTGCCGCCGCCGCCCCTACAAAACCGAGAACCATTTCCATGGCGGAAATCGGTGCCGCAAGAAATTCATAAATCGTGCCGGAAAAACGCGGAAAATAAATGCCGAAAGACGCGTTGGAAATGGATTGTGTCAGCAACGACAGCATGATCAGGCCCGGCACAATGAAGGCACCATAGTCAACACCGTCAATCTGTTCGATCCGTGATCCAATGGCAGCACCAAAGACGACAAAGTACAACACGGTGGAGATGACAGGCGAAACCAGGCTCTGTCCGATGGTACGGAAAAACCGCTTCATCTCATACTGGAAAATAGTCTGAACAGCCCGCCAGTTCATTGCGTCACCAGTCCCATGAAAATATCTTCAAGCGAGGATTGCTCCGTGTGCAGATCTTTGTAGTCAATTTTGGCTATGGCCAATTCCTTCATCAAGGCTGAAATTGCTCCAGCGTCATTGCGCGTATCGTAAACATATAGCAACTCCCTGCCCTCATCTTTCAGTTCAAGGCCATATTTGGCCAGGGACTTTGGGAGCACTTTCAGCGGCTTCAGCAAATCCAGTGTCAATTTCTTCTTGCCGAGTTTTTGCATGAGCGAGGCCTTGCCCTCGATCAGCACCAGTCCGCCCTTGTTGATGACGCCTACGCGATCCGCTAATTCCTCGGCTTCTTCAATATAGTGCGTGGTCAGGATTACCGTCACGCCGTCATCGCGAAGCCCGCGCACCACATTCCACAAATCCTGCCGCAGCCCAACGTCCACACCCGCTGTTGGTTCATCAAGAAACAGAATGCGGGGTTCATGGGCCAACGCCTTTGCAATCAGCACGCGCCGCTTCATGCCGCCGGACAGGGCAACAATTTTGGCGTCACGCCTGTCCCACAGTGAAAGTTTTTTCAGGATCGATTCGATATAAGCCGGGTCCGAATCCCGGCCATAGAGGTGGCGGCTGAAGTTCACCGTGTCCCATACAGTTTCAAAAATTGAGAGATGCAATTCCTGCGGCACAAGTCCGATCAAGTTTCTTGCTGCCCGAAAGTCCGTCACATTGTCGTGGCCATCGACGATGACAGCGCCCGATGTCTTGTTGACGATGCCGCAAACGATGGAAATCAGCGTGGTTTTTCCAGCTCCGTTCGGGCCCAGCAAGGCGAGTATTTCGCCACGTTCAATGTCAAACGACACGTCTTTCAGCGCCACCGGTCCGGAGGCGTAGGTCTTCGAGAGATTTTGAATTGAAATGATGGATGTCATATCCTGCATGTAGCATTGTAGGATTAAAAAGTCAAGGAGTTTTTTCCATTTCTTCTCTTGAAACTTCCAGTTCCAGCCATTTTTCCTCTGCTGCGAGAAGCTCCTGCGTGGCGGTGGCGTGGCGCAATGACGCCTTTTCAAAGGCTTTCGGATCATGTGTGAAAAGCCCTGCATCCGCCAGTTTGGCTTCGAGCGATTTCAATTCCGCCGCGAGTTTATCCATCGTCGCGGGCAAGGTTTCCAAGGCGTGCTTGTCTTTGAAGGTCATCTTGCGCCGAGGCTTTGCAGCTTCTGGTTTGTCAATGGAGGCTTGGGATTTTGCCGCAACTTTCTCCTGTTTGCGGGACGCCACACCCTCACCGCGCTGGGCCACCATGTCGGAATAGCCGCCGGCATATTCAACCCACTTGCCGTCACCTTCATGCATCAAAACGGACGACGCGACGCGGTCCAGAAAATCACGGTCGTGTGATACAACGATGACAGTTCCCGGATAATCCGCCAACATTTCCTGCAGCAAATCCAGTGTCTCCAGATCAAGATCATTGGTGGGTTCGTCGAGCACCAATACATTCGATGGCCGCGCCAGTTCACGCGCCAGGATCAGCCGTGCACGCTCACCCCCTGACAGAACCGATACGGGGGTGCGGGCCTGTTCGGGCCTGAACAGGAAGTCCTTCATGTAGGTCATGACGTGTTTCACTTCGCCATTGATGGTGACGGATGATCCCCTGCCCCCGGTGATGACGTCGGCCAGCAGATCATCAGGTTTCAGGCTACCACGATTTTGGTCAAGTGTGACAATATCGAGATTGGTGCCAAGTTTCACTTTGCCAGAATCAGGATCCAGTTGCCCGGTAATCAGTTTGATAAGAGTGGTTTTTCCCGCGCCATTTGGGCCAACCAGTGCCAAACGATTGCCGCGCAGTATCAGCAAATCCAAATTCGAGACGATCGTCCGTGTACCGAAGGATTTTGACAAGCTGGTGACTTCGGCGACAAGTTTGCCGGACAGGTTTGCATCAGACACCGACAACTTTACTGCCCCTTGCTTGCCCACATGTTCTTTCTGCTGTGTCCGCAAACTGCCGAGCAAAGCCACGCGACGCATATTGCGCTTGCGGCGTGCGGTCACGCCATAGCGCATCCAGTGTTCTTCGCGGGCAATGCTTTGTGCCAGCAGGGCCTGCTCGCGCTCTTCCGCTTCCAGCACCTGGTCACGCCATTCCTCAAAATGCACAAAGCCCCGGTCCATGCGCCGGGTCTGGCCACGGTCAATCCAGACGGTGCGGTTGGACAGTGCTTCCATAAATCTGCGATCATGGCTGATCAGGATCAAGGCACCGCGCAGGGCCTTCAGTTCGGCTTCCAGCCATTCGATGGCGGGCAGGTCCAGATGGTTGGTAGGTTCATCAAGCAACAGGATATCGGGGTCAGATGCCAAGGCACGCGCCAGGGCAGAGCGGCGCATTTCACCACCTGAAAGCTGTGAAGGTTGTTCGTCTCCCGTCAGCCCCAGTTCCCTGAGATAATGCTGCGCCCGCCAATGATCACCCATCGGTCCAAGACCTGCTTCGACATAGGCCAGCACTGACTCGAAGTTTCCGAAGTCCGGTTCCTGTGGCAGATAGTGCACCGTGGTGCCCGGCTGCAGAAACTCTTCGCCTTCGTCAGGCTCCACCAGTCCGGCCACTATTTTCAGCAATGTGGATTTGCCCGAACCGTTACGCCCGACAAGACACAGGCGTTCGTCATCGGCCAGCGCAAGTTCAGCCCCGTCCAGCAGTGGACGACCGCCAAAGTTCAAACGGATATTTTTCAGTGATAAAAGCAAACGACCCATGGGGGCCTGCTAGATGGCGGAGAAGCCGTTGTCCACGAAAAGCTGTTGACCCGTAACAAAGGCTGAATCATCTGACGCCAGATAAAGTGCGGCGCGGGCCACGTCTTCTGGTTCACCTATGCGGCCTTGAGCAGCCATGATGGCGGCTTCCGATACGTCCACTCCCAAGGCGGTCAATTCCTTTACTTCACGCAAGCCATGCGGTGTGCGGATGAAGCCGGGGCAAACGGCGTTGCAACGGATGTTGCGGTCGCGGAATTCAACAGCGATGGCGCGGGCGAACATGTGAACGGCGCCCTTGGTGGTGTCGTAGAGCACTTCCATAGGCGTGCCCAAAACGGCTGAGATTGACGAGGTGCAGACAATTGAACCGCCGCCGCCTGCAATCATTTGCGGCAATACGGCTTTGGTCATCAGGAACATGGATTTCACATTAACCGCATGCAGCCAATCCCATTCCTCCTCGGTTGTTTCAAGAAATGGCTTGATGACAATGGTGCCCGCGTGATTGAACAGCACGTTGATGTTGCCCAGCATGCGTTGCGCAATGGCGACGGCGGCAATGACTTCACCGACTTTGGAGACATCGGCTTCCAATGCAATGGCTACACCACCATCTCCAACGATTTCGTCCACAGTGGCCCGGGCTGCTTTGATGTTGCGGTCCACGACTGCGACCTTGGCCCCCTCTGCCGCAAACAGTTTCGACGATGCTCCGCCCATACCCGTGGCACCGCCAGAAATCAGCGCAACTTTTCCGGCGAGACGATTGGGCATTGGCAGTTCCTATTCGAACAAACTCGAGACGCTTTCCTCACGCGAGGTGCGGCCGATGGCTTCGCCGATCAACGAGGCGATGGAGATGACACGGATGTTTCGGGCCAGTCGCACCGCTTCCGTTGGCTGGATCGAGTCGGTGATGACGAGGTTTTTCAGTTTTGATGAGGTGATGCGCGCTACAGCTCCACCTGACAATACGCCATGGGTGATATAGGCTGTCACATCCTTGGCACCGTTCAGCAACAACGCTTCAGCAGCATTCACAAGTGTTCCGCCGGAGTCGACAATGTCATCGATCAGAATGCAGCTTTTGCCTTGCACTTCACCGATGATGTTCATGACTTCGGACATGCCGGCGCGTTCACGGCGTTTGTCGACGATGGCCAAGGGGCTATCCAGCCGTTTGGCCAATGCGCGGGCGCGGACAACGCCGCCCACGTCCGGCGAGACGACGACCGTATTGCCTACATCACTGTGCTGCTTGATATCGCGTTCGAACACGGGGCCTGCAAACAGGTTGTCAGTGGGAATGTCGAAGAAGCCCTGGATCTGGCCTGCATGCAAATCCAGCGTCAGCACACGGTCAGCACCGGCATGGGTGATGAGGTTTGACACAAGTTTTGCCGATATGGGTGTACGGGGACCGGGTTTCCGGTCCTGTCGGGCATAGCCAAAATAAGGGATCACGGCGGTGATGCGTTTGGCGGATGAACGGCGCAAAGCGTCGGTGATGATCAGCAGTTCCATCAAATGGTCATTGGCCGGGAACGACGTGGACTGCATGATGAACATGTCCTGCCCGCGGACGTTTTCCTGGATCTCGACGAAAATTTCCATGTCGTTGAAGCGCTTCACCACCGCCTTGACGATGGGCATGTGCAGGTAGGAGCAGATGCCCTCCGCGAGGGGACGGTTCGAGTTGCCGGAAATGATTTTCATCATGGGGCGGAAGGCTTTCTGCGCGTGGAGTTGCGCGGTCTATAACAACCACATGACGCCCTGAGAAGGGGTTGTCTGTCGCAGTGCACAATTATTGTGAATCAGCGATAGTTCTGGATCAGCTTGAATATGCCTGTCGCCGCCGCTTCGCTTGCAAAGCGGGCGTTTTCACCCCAACCCTTGTCAAGGGAACCTTTGTCTACGTCGTTGGCTTGGGTGATGTCGCCGAGACGTTTGCCGTCAGGCATGGTGACCACCCACTCCAGTTTCACGGTTTGGGTTGCGCCATTGGCCGGACCGGTTTTCACCTTGCCGCGTATTGTAAGGGCGTCGGGTACCGGAGCATTGACGACGGGCCAACCAGCGTCGCGCAGCACTTGTCGCATGGCTTTGGTCAAGTCGGCATTGCCTGAACCCGTTGCCCCCTGCACCGTTGGAACAGCCACCGATTTTATGACAACGCCCGGCTTTTGTGGGTTTCTCAGTTCTGTTGCTTTGGTCTGCTGTTCATCTATCGCTGCTTCGGGGAGCGGTGCGGTTTCAAGTGGTGGTGGAGTTGTTGCTCCTGCAAATTGTCCACCCGGACCATTCAGTGTTTCAAGATCAAGTTCCTTTTCTGCCCCCGGCCCTGCTTTCACCAGCGCTTCCCAAGGCGGACTTACCATGGCGTCCTGTGCGGGCAAGTCCTTCTCAAAAGGTAGCCGCGGGCCCGAACAGGCGACAAGCAAAAGTGCGATAGCCAGCTGGCAAAACTTTCTCACCGTCACACCAGGGCGATCGCCGAAATCAAACGGCCATAATCTGTTTCACCGCGATGGGTGGCGCGGCGGTAGCTGTAGAAACGGGATTCGTCGCTGTAGGTGCAGAGTGCAAGATCATGAACGGCCTTCAGCCCCATGCTTTTCAACTGTTCACGCAGGTAAGCGGGCAAATCGAACATGAAGTGGTCGGACTTGACAGAAGGTTTGAAAAACACTCCGTGGGCGGAGGATTGTTCAAGAAACGGTTTGGGAAATTCTGGCCCAACCTCATAGGCGATCTGTGAAATTGCCGGGCCAATGACGGCGACGATATTGCCGCGCCTGGCTCCAAGTTTTTCCATTGCTGCCACGGTCGTACCCGCGACCCCTGTCAATGCGCCTTTCCAACCGGCGTGGCAGCAGCCAATGACCCCAGCAGCTTCGTCGGCGAACAATACCGGTCCACAATCAGCTGTCAAAACGCCAAGTGCGATGCCTTTGGCACGCGTCACCATTCCGTCGACTTTCGGCCTGTCTTCGAGGGGCCAGACTTCAGTTACTTCAATGACGTCGGCACTGTGGACCTGATGCGCGGTCACAACCTGGCCGTCGCGCACTTTCAAGGCACGAGCCACGCCATCGCGGTTCATCTTGACGAGGTCAGGATCATCCCCCGATCCGTAGCCGCAATTCAGCGAGGCGAAAATGCCGGTGGAATGGCCGCCGCCACGTGTGAAAAAACCGTGGGACACGCCGTTCAGTTTCAAATGTTCAGATTCAATCATAGCGCCTCAAAATGGATAAGGTGGAGTTTTCATACCGCCAGTGACCGCCATCACCTTGAAAAGGTCGCCCATTTGAACAGGGTTTGCAAGCCGTTCCGATGCAGCGATGATTTCACGCTGTTTTTCGCCACTTGTGGTGCCAGCAAGAACGCGTGTTCTGGTATCGAGGCCCATGGCTTGCAGAAACTGGCCTTGAGTCATGAGGCCCGCAATGCGTGCTCCACCCTTGGCAAATCCACGACCCATAGATTCAAAATCGACGTGCGAGGTGATATCAGCTTCGCCCACATGCTCGGTAATTTTGCAAAAGCTGTGAGCCCTCATGGCTTGAAGTGTATCGCCCAAAGCCGACCTCATGTGGCCATAGTCAATGATGAGTGCGGCACCAGAGGTTTGATTGAGGTGGCTGCCCAGATGAGTTGCCAAAGCATCCCTGATGCTGGAGTCCTCAAATACGCCTTCACCTGAGAATGCAATTTGGTTCGGGGTGGGAACCAATCCAACTGCGAGTTCAGCTTCTTCGATGCCGATGCAGCGTTCGAAAACCCGCCCTTGTTTTTTTTCCAGCTGCCGTATCGGCAAGGCATCGAAAAACTCATTGGCCAACAGGATGGTTGGCAGACCCGGCAGTGACACAGTTGATGAGTGCCATGTCGCGTTGCGGACCCGGTCCAACTGCGCGGCGCGCAATACAGGTGAAGTCTCAACGAAATGCACATCAGCTGCCTTGGCACAGGCTGGTATTTTTGTCAGTACACGGAGCACATCCGCCATCAGGGTGCCGCGCCCCGGCCCCAATTCCACCAGCGCAAAATGCCGGGGTGAACCCAGTTGCTCCCACACTTGCGCAACCCACACGCCGATCAGTTCGCCGAAAACCTGACTCACTTCCGGTGACGTTGTGAAGTCTCCGGCGGCCCCCAGGGGATCGCGCGTCATGTAGTAGCCGTGTTGCGGATGACTGAGACAAAGCGTCATGTAACGGTCAAGCGGCATGGGCCCCTCTTCTGCGATCATGGCCTTGATGATGTTGGCCAGCGCTGTCATACCGGCTGGCGTGATCTGATCAGCAGCCAAATGCCGATGGCAACGAGTGGCAAAGACAGGACCATTCCCATGGTCAGGAAACCTGCATAATATCCGAGGTGGGCATCGGGTTCACGAAAATACTCGACGACGATACGCGACAGGCCATAGCCCAGTCCGAAAATGCCAGCCGCCCGACCGGGATATTGCAACGCTGCAAAGCGATGCGTTGCTATCCGCACAATGACGAACAAGACCAAGCCTTCCAGCAGTGCTTCATAGAGTTGGGACGGATGACGGCCAAAACTGTCGCCCGGGAAAATGACTGCCCATGGCATGTCCGACGGCCTGCCCCACAGTTCAGCGTTGATGAAGTTGGCGATGCGGCCCAAGCCAAGCCCCACGCAGGTTGCTGCCGCTCCCAAATCCAGCATGCGATCCAGTCTGATGCCGTGCTTTCGGCCAAACAGCCAACAGGCAATGACCACGCCCAGAAAGCCGCCATGAAACGACATGCCGCCGTCCCAGGTTTTGAAAATTTCCAAGGGATTGGAAATGTAGAATGCGGGTTTGTAGAACAACACATAACCCAGGCGCCCGCCGCCGATGACGCCGACGAGGAACCAAAGGAACAAATCGTCGACTTGTTCGATTGTGAGCGTGGGACGGTAGGCACCCCACAGCTTTGGAAATGTGACAAGGCGTTTCAAGTACCATGACGCAAAGAGCAAGCCCGCAACATAGGCCAAGGCATACCAATGAACGGCAAACCAGCCGACGGAGAAGGCGATGGGGCTGAGTGGAGGGAACTGAATGACCGCGAGCATGATGGCCCTATTTGGCGGTGACGGCAGGCAAGGTCAAACTTTAACGCAATGCCCGAAAATGCGCATAGCTGCTATTTCAATTGCTGAGGTGCGCCCCTCATTTTCCGCTTTAGTATCAGTCTAAAGTCTCTATAAGGCCAGCCAATTCAAATCCCAAAGGAGAATACCATGGCGAAAGTTCGCGTCGCAATCAACGGATTTGGCCGCATTGGCCGCAACGTTGTCCGCGCAATCTATGAATCAGGCCGCAAGGACATCGATATCGTTTCAGTAAACGATTTGGGCCCTGTTGAAACCAACGCTCATCTTTTGCGCTTTGACTCGGTGCATGGCCGCTTTCCCCATGAAGTGACCACCAAGGGCGATTCCATCTCCATCGGCACTGACACATTCCAGGTCACGGCCGTGAAAGATCCGTCCCAGCTTCCGCACAAGGAAAATGGCGTTGACATTGTCATGGAATGCACAGGCATTTTCACCTCGAAAGACAAGGCCTCGGCCCATCTAAGTGCAGGTGCCAAGCGCGTGATCGTATCAGCCCCTTGTGACGGCGCTGATGCCACGATTGTTTACGGTGTCAACCACAAGACGCTGACGAAGGACCACATGGTCATTTCGAATGCGTCATGCACCACCAACTGCCTGGCCCCGGTGGCCATGGTTTTGAACAATGCCGTTGGCATTGCCCACGGTTTCATGACCACCATTCATGCCTATACCGGCGACCAGCCAACCCTCGACACCATGCACAAGGATTTATACCGTGGCCGCGCCGCCGCCATGTCGATGATCCCCACGTCCACCGGTGCCGCCAAAGCCATTGGTCTGGTCATTCCTGAACTCAAGGGAAAACTCGATGGCACGTCGATCCGTGTCCCGGTGCCGAATGTATCGGTGGTGGATTTCAAGTTTGTTGCCAAGCGCAATACGACGGTTGAAGAAATCAATGCCGCCATCAAGGCTGCCGCTGATGGAGGCCCGCTGAAGGGCATTCTCGGCTACACCTTGCAGCCAAACGTCTCGATTGACTTCAACCACGATCCACATTCCTCAAACTTCCACATGGACCAGACCAAGGTGCTTGAAGGCACCTTTGTGCGCATCCTGACGTGGTATGACAACGAGTGGGGTTTCTCCAACCGCATGAGCGATACTGCGGCACATTTTGGCACGGTGATTGGTTGATAATATAGTGTTCTTCTCCTTCCCCCCTGTGGGGGGAGGGAATGACCTGAATTCATCTCTCAAAAAGAATGAAACGCATGAAAATCCGCCCCCTCATCATCTCGCCCTCTATTCTCGCCGCTGACTTTTCGAAGCTTGGCGCTGAGATAGACGCCATTGAACAGGGTGGGGCTGACTGGGTTCATATCGATGTGATGGACGGGCATTTTGTGCCGAATATTTCTTTCGGTGCGCCCATCATGCAATCCATCCGTTCACGGACTAAAATGTTGTTCGACGTGCATTTGATGATTGCACCCGTGGACCGTTACCTGCAACAGTTTGCAGATGCAGGGGCGGACCTTATTACGGTGCATGCAGAGGCTGGTCCGCATTTGCACCGCTCCGTGCAGATTGTAAAATCGCTGGGTAAAAAAGTTGGGGTTTCGCTCAATCCCGGAACACCACTTTCGGTGCTGGAGCATGTGATCGACGATCTGGATCTCATTCTCATCATGACGGTAAACCCCGGTTTTGGCGGTCAGAGTTTCATTCCAGGCATGCTTGAGAAAATCCGCCAGACCAGACTCATGATCGGCGGGCGCAACATTGACCTGGAAGTTGATGGCGGAATTACCACGAAAACCGCTGGTGCTGCCGTTCAGGCTGGTGCGAACGTACTCGTTGCAGGTTCCGCCATTTTCAAGGGCAACCACGCCGACCAGATCAGGGCATTGCGACTTGCTTGCCTTCCTCAGGCTTAATGCGGAAGCATCAACGTAAGACTGAAAGGCTGCGGAACAATGTCAGGACGCATGGTGTGTCCGCCTTCCCATGTCATCTGTATCGCCACATAGAGGATAATGGCGAGGCCCACATAGGCAATCCAGCGATGCTTGTTCAGCAACCGGGCAACGAAAGTTGCAGCAAAGCCCATCAATGCAATGGACAGAACAAGGCCGATGATGAGAACGTTGGGATGGTCCTTGGCAGACCCTGCAACAGCCAGCACGTTGTCAAGCGACATCGACACATCGGCAATGACAATCTGCCAAGCGGCCTGCGCAAAGGTCTTGCGCGGAACATTGCCTGCAATCGTGCCATCATGGTCCAGGTCCTCGGCACTTACCGATTCGGCACCGGCATTGTGAGAGCCGCTGTCATGCAGCTCCCTCCACATTTTCCAGCACACCCAGAGCAGCAGCAGTCCGCCGCCCACCAACAGGCCAGGTCCCAATTCGAGCAACCATGTCGTGGTCAGGGCAAAGACGATGCGCAGCACTGTGGCGGCGACAATGCCAATCAGAATGGCCTTGTTGCGCAAATCCTTCGGCAAGCCTGCCGCTGCAAGGCCAATGACAATTGCATTGTCACCCGCCAGCACGAGGTCGATCATGATGACTTGCCCCAAGGCAATCAGGGCTTCGCTACTCATCAGGCTTTCAAGCAAAATCAGGTTTCCGGTGTTGAATCAGTGGAGTGTCACATAGGGCGACAGACTGTTTGATACAAGTCTCAGTTCCCGTGCTGGCACAGAACCTGAAGTCGGGTGGTGGTTATGCTGAAACTCCATCCCGCACCAGTTTGTAGATGATGGCGTCCTGCAGGGCCTGGAACGAGGCTTCCACAATATTGGGCGACACGCCAACGGTGAACCAGCGTTCGCCTTTTGCGTCGCGGCTTTCAATCAACACGCGGGTGGTGGCGCTTGTTCCGCCGTTGAGGATGCGGACCTTGAAATCCACGAGGTCCATGTCGGCGATGTGTTTCTGGAATTTTCCGAGGTCTTTGCGCAGCGCCACATCAAGTGCATTGACAGGGCCATTGCCTTCGCCGGCGTTCAGGTAAATCGTATCATCCACTTTCACTTTGACCACGGCTTCGGTGTGCATTTGACCGTTGAACTGTTCCACCGAGGTGCGGAAAGAGAGAACGTCAAAATAGTGTGGCACACCGCCGAAGGTTCTGCGGGCGAGAAGTTCAAAGGACGCATCAGCACCGTCATAAGCGTAGCCTTCGGCTTCGCGCTGCTTGACGTCGGCCAGCAAGGCATCAAGCCGCGGGTCATCCTTGGCGATGGTCATGCCAACGCGATTGAGTTCGGCCAACAAGTTGGATTTTCCGGCCTGGTCGGACACGAGAATGCGGCGGCGGTTGCCAACAGTTTCAGGCGGCACGTGTTCGTAGGTTTCGGGTTCCTTCGCCAGCGCCGAGGCATGAATGCCGGCCTTGGTGGCGAAGGCGGATTTTCCGACATAGGGGGCTTGCGCGAAGGGGGAGCGGTTCAGCAATTCATCAAAGCCGCGCGAGACTGTGGTCAAGTCTTGCAGGCGCTTTGCGTCAACGCCGGTTTCAAATCTGTCCGTGTAGGTTTTCTTGGTGCAGAGTGTGCCGATGATCGACACGAGATTGGCATTGCCGCAACGTTCGCCGATGCCGTTGAGTGTGCCCTGGATTTGGCGTGCTCCGGCGTCGACAGCAGCGAGCGAATTGGCGACGGCCTGTTCCGTGTCATTGTGGGCGTGGATGCCGAGATGGTCACCGGGGACAGACTTCGTCATTGTACGGACGATTTCGAAGACTTCGGAGGGAAGTGTGCCACCGTTGGTGTCGCAGAGAACGACCCAGCGTGCGCCTGCTTTGAAGGCTGTCTCGGCGCATTTTGTTGCATAGGCGGGATTGGCTTTAAAGCCGTCAAAGAAATGTTCGCAGTCGACAAGCACTTCCTTGCCTGCAGCTTTTGCTGCGGCAACGGAGTCGCGGATGGATTCAAGGTTCTCTTCATTCGTGCAGCCCAATGCCACGCGCACATGATAATCCCAGGCCTTGGCCACGAAGCAGATGGCCTTGGATTTGGCCTGTAGCAATGTTTGCAAGCCGGGATCGTTCGAAGCCGACCGGCCGGCACGCTTGGTCATGCCAAAGGCGGTGAAGGTGGCTTTGGTGTTTCTTGTTTCGGCGAAGAGTGCAGTATCCGTCGGGTTGCCACCGGGATAACCGCCCTCAATGTAGTCAATGCCCAACTTGTCGAGCATGGAGATGACGAGGAGTTTGTCCTCGAGCGAGAAGTCAACACCGGGGGTTTGCTGACCATCGCGCAGGGTGGTGTCGAAGAGGTGGAGGCGGGTTTTAGTCATGTGACTCGTCCCTCACCCGCCCCTCCGGGGCACCCTCTCCCGTAAAGGGAGAGGGAAGAGTCAAGACGTCAGATATCATGGCGAGAGCCCCGTCCAGGTTTTGCAGCACATAGTTGTTCCAGTTGCGCACGATGCGAAAGCCTTCATTGTTGAGCCAGGCATCGCGCTTCCTGTCATGCTGAGAGTCTTCGTGCTGACTGCCATCGACCTCAACAATCAAGCGCTCAGCAAAGCATACAAAATCCACAACGTAACTTCCAATGGCCACTTGCCGCCGGAACTTGTGGTTTTCGAAACGGCGTCCGCGCAGTGCGTGCCAGAGGCGTGTTTCTGCTTCGGTCATGTTGTAGCGCAGAGGCTTCACCAAGCGCCGGGCAAATTCCTCACCCGTCAGCCTGCGGCTGACACCCTCTCCGGCAAGCGGAGAGGGAAGGTTTTTTCTGCGTTCCTGCTGTTCTTTTGCAATTTGCGACAAGGGCCGCAGCCCTTCCCTCTCCGCTTGCGGGAGAGGGTGCCCCGAAGGGGCGGCAGAGGGAAGTCTGTCCTTCATCGCTTCACCTCCCACGTGGTGGTGCCGTCCTTGTTGTCCTTGATGGCAATGCCCAAGGCTCCGAGTTCATCGCGGATGCGGTCGGATTCGGCCCAGTTTTTGGTGTGGCGGGCGACGAGGCGGTCTTCGACGAGTCTAATTACGACATTTTTTTTAATGTCGCTGAAGTCTATCTGTTGAGGTGCTATTCCAAGCAGATCAAGAGAGCGTGAAAACTGAGATAGCGCATCTTTATGATCCTCTGGATTTTCTTTAGCACGGCTTTTTGCGAGGTTATCAGAAAGGCGATGAAGTTCGCGAAATGCTTGTGGCGTATTCAGATCATCTTTCAATGCGTCCAAAAACGCGAGATCGACAAATGCATGCTCAGGCGGGACGTACCACTGTTGAAACTTTTGTAAGCTTACCCCGGCTTCGACGAGTTTGCTTTCAGTCCAATCAATGGGCTGGGTGTAGTGAGTCATCAACATGGCAAAACGCGCTGTCTCGCCATTCGAAGCTCGCATTACATCGCTTATCGTATAAAAATTCCCGTCACTCTTCGACATTTTCTTGCCTTCAACCTGCAAGAAGCCGTTGTGCATCCAGACGTTCGCCATCACGCTTGTCCCATGGGCGCATCTTGACTGGGCGATTTCGTTTTCGTGATGGGGGAAAATCAAATCTAATCCACCGCCGTGGATATCGAACACCTCTCCCAGATATTTCACACTCATGGCGCTGCATTCGATGTGCCAGCCGGGGCGGCCTCTGCCCCATGGGGATTCCCAGCCCGGTTCTTCGGCTGATGACAGTTTCCACAGCACGAAGTCGGCGGGGTTTTTCTTGTGGGCCTCTACTGCAATGCGGGCACCAGCCTGTTGATCCTCCAGCTTGCGGCCAGAGAGTTTGCCGTAGTCTTTCATGGCATCGACAGCGAACAGCACTTCACCTGCTGCCACGTAGGCATGACCTTTGATGATCAGTGTACTGATCATGTCGATCATGCCCTGGATATGTTCGGTGGCGCGGGGTTCATGGGTCGGCACGAGGCAGCCCAGCGCTTTTGCGTCGGATTGAAACTGGTTTGCGGTTTTTTCCGTCACGCGCCGAATGGCATCGTTCAGGGCCAAATCCGGATAGTCGCGCAGTGCCCTTGCGTTGATCTTGTCGTCGACGTCGGTGAGGTTGCGGACATAGGTGACGTGGTTCTCGCCGTAGAGGTGGCGCAGCAGGCGGTAGAGCACGTCAAACACGATGACGGGGCGGGCATTGCCGATGTGGGCGTAGTCGTAGACGGTGGGGCCGCAGACGTACATGCGTACGTTCTTCGGATCCAAGGGTTTAAAGTCTTCCTTGGTGCGGGACAGGGTGTTGTAGAGGCGCAGTGTCATAGTTCTTGGGCTTTGAGTGAAAGCGGCTCAAAGGTCAAGATGGGGGCCTTCCGCTAGGCCTTCACCGTTTTGGCATCTTGATCGAACAGCACCTTGCGTTCGTCTTCGGTCATTGGCTTTCGTTCACCGGCTTGGGCATAAGCCCGTACCACGGCAGGACGGGCGGCAATTGCGGCCTGCCAGCGCTTCAAATTTGGAAAATCCTCAATGTTGATGTTGTGGTTTTCCCAAGACAGCGTCCAAGGGTAACTCGCCATATCGGCAATGGAATAGTCGCCTGCCATAAAGTCACGGTCGGCAAGTTGCTTGTTCAAAACGCCGAATAGACGCCCCGTTTCATTGGAATAGCGTTGTATGGCATAGGGCAGTTTTTCCTTGGCATAGACATTGAAGTGGTTGCTTTGCCCGGCCATGGGGCCAAGGCCGCCCATTTGCCAGAACAGCCATTGCATGGTGTCGGTTTTTTTGCGGATGTCGGTTGACAGGAATTTTCCGGTTTTTTCGGCGAGATATTGCAGGATGGCACCTGACTCAAACACGCTGATCGGCGCACCACCGTCCTTTGGTGCGTGATCGACGATTGCGGGCATGCGGTTGTTGGGGGCGATTTTCAGGAAGTCCGGTTTGAATTGGTCACCACTGCCGATGTCCACCTTGTGGATGGTGTAAGGCAATGCTGCTTCTTCCAGAAAAATAGTGATCTTGTGGCCATTGGGTGTGGGCCAGTAGTGCAGGTCAATCATGTCGAACACTTTCTGTAAAATCCAGGATTACAGATATTGGGTTTCAGCGGGTGATGGTCAAGTGGTTTATAGTGATCTGATTTGGGCCATGACTTCAAGCGTTTCGACAACAGCGGCAGCAGCCTCAATGCCCTTGTTGTTGGCGTCAGCGCGGCTGCGGGCTTTGGCTTGTTCGTCGGTGTAGGTGGTCAAGACTCCGAAGGCGATGGGAACGTCGGTGTTGAGCATGGCCTGCATCAGCCCCAGTGTTGCACCCAGGCTGACGAATTCAAAATGCGCGGTTTCATGTTTGGTCACGCAGCCGAGGCAGACCACGCCATCAAACTTGCCAGACTTTGCCAGTGCCTGCGCGATAACCGGAAGTTCAAAGGCACCGGGGGCTGCAAACATGTGGGAGGCTTCAACAGTGATGCCCTGCTCTGCCAGATATTTCAAAGCGCCCTGTTTCAGGCCGCCCGTCACTTCTTCATTGAATCTGCTGGTAACGACGGCCATGCGCCAGGCTTTGGTCGCGGTTCTGGTCATGATCAATTTTTCTCCTGTGTGGGAATGAAGTGGCCCATGCGGTCACGCTTGGTGGCGAGATAGCCTGTGTTGAAGGGGTTGGCTTTGATCACGAGCGGGATCTGCTCGACCACCTTGATCCCCATTTTTGCAAGTGCCTTGGCCTTGTCCGGATTGTTGGACAGCAAGCGCAAAGAGGTGATGCCGAGTGATGTCAACATATGGGCGGCAACGCCATAGTCACGGGGGTCAGGGGCAAAGCCCAGCGCGGTGTTGGCTTCAACTGTGTCGTAGCCCTTGTCCTGCAAGGCATAGGCCATGATCTTGTTGGCAAGGCCAATGCCGCGGCCCTCATGGTTGCGCAAATAAATCACTACGCCGCCATCGCTTTCCGAAACCTGCCGCATGCTCTCCTGCAATTGCGCACCACAGTCACAACGCAACGAGCCCAGGGCTTCCCCTGTGAGGCATTCGGAATGGACGCGCACCAGCGGCACGGCGGGCAGCGGATGTTTCACCAGTGCCAGATGATCTGTGCCGTCGCTCAAATTGCGGAAGGCGTGAATGCGCAAAGGTTCATCGCAAAAGGCTGACGGCAAATCGGATTGGGCGATTTCCTGCAAGTGGTTTTCCACAGGTTTCTGCTGGTAAGGCTGACTCAGGCGCTCGACATATTTGGCCATCACGTCGACTTCTATATTGATGGCGTCGCCGATTTTTGCGGTGTGAAGATTGGTGTGTTCCCAAGTGTGGGGAATAATGGTGAGGCCGATGGTCAAGCGACCGTCGGCGTGATCGACCATGGTATTGATGGTGAGGCTGATGCCGTTCAAGGTGATCGAGCCTTTTTCAACGCAATAGCGGGACAGGGTTGCTGGCAATGCGACGTTCAGTTTCCACGCGCCCGATTCTGCTGTGACGGAGGTCAACGTGCCTTTGCCATCAACATGGCCTTGCACCATGTGGCCAGACAAACGGGTGTTCAGGCTGACGGCGCGTTCGAGATTAACTTTACTGCCAACTGCGATGTTATCGAGATTGCTGCGCGCAAGGGTTTCAGCGCTGGCAAAAAAATCCGCGTCGCTTCCTTGGAGGCTTGCGACGGTGAGGCAGACGCCATTCACGGCAACGCTTTCACCAAGAGCAAGATCGTCGTAGCCCGTTGCTATGCGAAAACCCAAAGCGCCGTTTTGTTTTGCGGCGGTTTTGACCTGGCCCAGTTTATCAATGATGCCGGAGAACATCGGCCCCTCCGTTTGTGGTGATTGTGATTTTATCTTCGGCATTGGTTTGCGTGATGGTCACATGCTCGTCCCAGAAACGGGATTGCAAAATGTGGGCGGTCAATTGCGGGCCTGCTTCCACCAGCACTTCAAGTGCATTGGTGTCACGCAGTGCGCTTTCAAGATCTGTGGCAAAGGTTACGTCGAAGCCGCGCTCTGTGGCCGCATCAGTGTATGTTGCAGGAATGCGCTGGCGACGGTCAAAGAGGACGAGTGCACGGCGCTTGTTCACATGGTCGGGCAACAGTCGCACTGTGAAATGCGGGTCATCTGCCAGCACGGTTCCGGAGCCTGTGATAATTGCATCGGCGCGGCGGCGCAGGGCGTGGGCAACCAACAGCGAGCCTTGGGAGGTGAAGGTCTTTTGGCCTGCGGGAGGGGTCATGTTGCCGTCGCGGTTGAGGGCTTGTTTCACTGTGACGAAGGGCAGGCCTTGCAGCACACGCTTTCGAAAAGGAGCGATCAGCCGTTCGACCTGGGCTGTGTCGCCCAACAGAAAATCCACGCGCAGACCAGCGTGGCGTAATTGTTCTGCGCCGCCACCTGCGACTTTTGGATTGGGATCGGCAATACCGATCACCACATGTTCGGCTGGCGTTTGGAGAATGGCGTTGGTGCAGGGTGGTGTGCGACCGTGGTGATTGCAGGGTTCAAGGGTGACGACGACGGTGTGGATGAGATCGGCCTTGCCTGCGTTGCGGGCTTGTTGAATGGCCAGGGCTTCAGCGTGCAATTGCCCCGCACCGTGATGTCCTGCTACTGCGATAACATTGCCCGTGCGGTCCAACAGGGCGCAGCCAACTGGCGGATTTGGTGTAGTGACGCCTTCCCACGGGCGCGCCGCCGCCAAGGCAGCTTGCATGGCAATCGCCAATTGCGCGTCGCTGAAAAGTCTGGTTGGAAGTGGTCTCACCCATTGCCCTGTCGTCAAAAAACATCTGAACGTCGACACAGGGCCACAAACGGCGATCAACTGCGCCCAAAACTGGTCGCAGCTTTTCCGTCAGTGTTGTTCTCTTTCATCCGGACTATACCGTCGGCCCCGGAATTACACCGGATCTGCTGACCTCTCGCATTTCGAAGAAATGCGGGAGCGCTCGCGGGCTTTTGGCTTTCACCAATTTACCGCCGGTGGGGAGTTGCACCCCGCCCTGAGAACGTTAATAGTTTGTCATATAGGCTGGAGTTGACCATATCGCAAGCGCGGGTTCGGCTCAAATTCCGCGGTGGACAATGCGGACGTCAATTATTTAAGCCTCAGTTAGGAAAAAGAGCTTGACACCGCGCGGTCTTTCTGCTAATTTCGGGAAACTCCAGAAATCCATCCAGAAGAAATCACCGACCCCAAGTCTCGGGCAAGTGCCGCCAAGTGCTGCATCCCACGGAGGCGACGGGTATAGGTGTGGCTGGAATGATTGGCAGTCGCAATGAAAGGAGTAAAAATAACGCTTGGAAATCGAATTAAATGGTAGGGTCCTCTTTCGATTTTAAGGCAACGTCCATTTTGATTTCTCCATCACTTCTACCGGAAACATTGCCCGACAGGGCGGTAGTACGGACAGTTGCGAAGTTTTAAGGGGAACTTCTTCCTGTTTTTTCTGAACTTACTCATTCCTCTTTGTTCTCAGGAGAGATTTCCACAGCACTATCGCCACCCATCGCCTTAAAGCGCTCGTCTGCCAACCAATTTAAACGTTTGGCTTGAGTGACGAGTGTGCGACGGAGGCCAACTTGAACTTGCCTCTCGGCAATTGTTTGCGAAAGTCTTGCGATGATTTGGGCACGTCTCGCCGTTCGGGTGTCGGCGTGTCCACGCAGTTCCCTTACTTGATCGGAAACAATTCGACCTCTGATGGATATCGGAACAGCAAATTTCGTGATAGGTTTTGGAGGGTCTTTCTCGTTGAGAATTGCCTTGAACCTGCTTTGTGATTTCGCCTTCTCGTGAACGTAAAATTCAAGAGCGTCCAAATGTTGTTTAGCTGCCTTGAAGTCATTGTGACTTGAAGCAATATTATTGTATTGTGGCAGAGGGTAAACCTCAATCTCAAATACTTCAAATGGGTCAAGAACTGACATCGCGACGGCGTCGGTGCGTTGATTGGTTAAATGACGGCCAATCCTTCCCGAGACTTTCTCATTCGTTTGGCCTACATATATTGGCTCGCCGTCATAGTCATAAAAGATGTAAACGCCCCACCGAAATGATCCAATAGCAGCAGCTTTTCCGGTTTTTGCGTCAGTATGCAGAAGCTGAAAGAACTTCTTGAGACCGAGCCGAAGTTCACGCGTCTCAAACGGAGAATCTCCGCCTGCTGCGTCAGATTTTTTCATGCGGCCTGCCTTTTACGTGTGAGTTGACCGTGAAAAACAACGTCCGCAATGGGATCAAGCAAATTGCGCGCGATATAATCCACAGCAGGCACGGCTAAACCGTCACCGAAAATGTGGTAACCATCATTGTAGTTTTGCGGAATTTTGTAGTCGTCTGGAACGCCCATCAGACGTGCTGCTTCCCTGATGCCCAGCAAACGCGACTGAACGAGTTTACCTTCAATCAAAATTATAGTTTGCCTACTTGATCCACCGCCAGGTGTGCGAAGGCACCCTGCTATGCCATCGAACCTCACTTCAGCTCGCTGAATACGTTTACCATTCTCAATCCTCGTTCTTTTGTAAACCGTACCGACAAGGCGGTTGCCAGATTTTTGTGCTTTGACAACTTTTTCGCGATTGGTGGGAGACATCATCGCGAGCAATGAATTTGTTTCGGCTTGTGAACTCCAATGCGAGATGTCGCCATCACTTTCAATCAATTGTTCTAGCGACACGCTGGATATCTTCGGATTAGGTAGATTCCACCATATCCAACTGGCTTGCAGATCAGGCGACAGAGACTGAACGGCTTTTCTCAGTGCGTGACTATGCCAAATTGCATTTGGACGCCCCAAGCAGATTTCCAAAGGAACATTTTTTTTGTCTTTCACGCAAACTACAAACAGCCGCGGGCGCGACTGTGGAAGGAAATGGATTGCGTCCACGACGACAGCCCCAAATGAATAACCCAAGCTGGCTATCGCGCGGCACAGGTCTCGGAAATCTTTCCCATCGTGTGAAGTTAACAGTCCACAAACATTTTCAAGAACCAACAGTGGTGGTGCTCTTCCTGTTAGTTTAAGGATGTTGATCGCATTCCAAAAACCCCAAAACGTTCCACTGCGCTCGCCCGCAAGTCCCATGCGGTTGCCAGCCAAAGACAGATCTTGGCACGGAAATGAAGCCCATGCCAAAGTGGCGGATCCCGGCAATGAGTTAGCTTTCAAGTCCGCAATATCACAGCAGACACTGCCTTCTCCACCGAAGTTGTTCCGATAGGTTTCCATTTTCTTTGCATCAATGTCGTTTGCGAAAAGACAGTGCCATTCTGACCCCAGTCCGAGCCGTGCCATGCCGCCGCCAGAGAAGAATTCATAAAAAGTACGAGTCATTGCGCCATGTTCACAAACTGTTCTCAGCGGGTCAAGCGGGAAATCAAAAACTTGAGCAAAAAATAGCGTGTGGCTTCACTGTGAAATTTCAATAGTTGGTTTTTTGCGTCTGAGCCTCTGTGACTATAGCCGCCAAAGGGACCTCATCCGCCCTTCGTTTGTGAACTCAGACCTTCTCTAGCAAGGGGGCTGGAGAAGGGACTGCAATTCCAGCTCACTCCGCTGCTTCAACCTCATCATCTTCAATGGGTGGTCTTGCCGCCATTTCTTTTTTGATTTCTTCGGCGACGAGGAAACTGAGTTCAAGGGCTTGCGTGGCGTTCAGTCTTGGGTCGCAGAAGGTGTGGTAGCGGTCGTTGAGGTCTTCATCACGAAGGGCGCGGAGGCCGCCGGTGCATTCGGTCACGTCCTTGCCGGTCATTTCGACGTGGATGCCGCCGGCGTGGGTTCCTTCGGCGCGGTGTATCGCCATGAATCGGCGGACTTCCGAGAGGATGGCGTCGAAGGGACGGGTTTTGTAGCCTGACGTCGATTTGATGGTGTTGCCGTGCATCGGGTCTGACGACCAGACGACGACCCTGCCCTCGCGTTTTACGGCACGGATCAGGTCTGGCAGATGTTTTTCCACCTTGTCATGGCCGAAACGGGCGATGAGGGTGAGACGGCCTGGTTCGTTATCGGGGTTCAGAATGTCGATCAGTTTGATCAATTCATCTGGCTTCAACGACGGGCCGCATTTGAGACCGATAGGGTTTTTGACGCCACGGCAGAATTCGACATGGGCATGATCAGGCTGGCGGGTGCGGTCGCCGATCCACAGCATGTGGCCGGAGGTGGCGTACCAATCGCCGGATGTGGAATCGACACGGGTGAGAGCTTGTTCATAGCCGAGAAGCAAGGCTTCATGGCTGGTGAAGAAATCAGTTTGGCGCAATTGTGGTGCAGTTTCCGCGGTGATGCCGATGGCTTTCATGAAGCCAAGGGTTTCAGTGATCCGGTCTGCCAAGTCCTGGTATTGTTCAAAAGCGGGGGAGTCGCTGAGGAAGCCTAGCGTCCAGCGGTGGACGTTTTCAAGGTTGGCGTAACCGCCTTGCGCAAAAGCCCGCAGCAGGTTCATGGTGGCAGCAGACTGGCGGTAGGCCATGATCTGGCGTTCGGGGTCAGGTTCGCGACCTGTTGTCGTAGCGACGGAATCATTGACAATGTCGCCGCGATAAATCGGGTACTCCACGCCGTCGATGATTTCGGTTGGCGAGGAACGCGGCTTGGCGAATTGGCCGGCAATGCGGCCGATCTTGACCACGGGTTGGCCGCCACCAAATGTCAGCACGACTGCCATTTGCAGGAAGACGCGGAAGAAATCGCGGATGTTGTCGGCTGAATGTTCGGCGAAGCTTTCGGCACAATCGCCGCCTTGCAACAGAAAGCCACGGCCTTCAGCCACGCGGGCCAGTTTCTTTTTCAGCTTGCGGGCCTCACCTGCAAATACCAGCGGCGGAAACCCCGCAAGGCGCTTTTCGGTTGCGCCAAGAAATTCAGCGTCCTTGTAGGCCGGCATTTGTTGCACCGGTAAGGAACGCCACGTATCAGGAGACCACTGCTTTTTCATTTTCCGTCCAAACTCCACTTGAGACGGTGGGCTATACCGCAATGCAAACGCAAATGCGAGTCAGCGAATATCAGGAAATCCTGTGCACTTTGCAATAGTCCGCAAAGGATTCCAATGCTGACTTGAAGGGCAACTGTTTTGCAACGCTCCAGTAACGCAGGTTTTCAATGCGGATGGGGTCGCCTGTGACAGCACAGCGCACGAAATCACCGGGGGTAATGACTTCGTATTCATGATCAAGATAGCGCAATTTGGCTTCGCGCTGCTTCGGAAAAATCGGGTCCATGCGGTTCATGGTCGGACGTCATAATGAATTGGCTTGTTCAAAACAAGGAACCCTGCCCTGCTGACCGCTTGGCCTGCACGTTGAGTATGCCGTCCGTAAACTCGATCTGCAAAGAGGCTTCAGGTTGCACAGTGGCCAAGGCACGCACCGGCTTTCCGCCTGCATCGCGCACCACTGCAAAGCCGCGGGCGAGCGCTGATTTGTAGCTCATCGACTGGAGCAGTTTTGCCTCCGCCACAAACCTGTCGCGGCGACGGGCGACCAGTTGTTGCAATGCCCGCTCGGCGCGCTTTGCCATATCGGGAAGTCGGCGGGCCTGATCTTGCAGGCGGGAACGCAGGGTTGAAACGGACAGGCGACCCGCTGATCTGGCCAATTGCAGGCCATGGCGTTGCACATTGGCGCGCAGTGCTGCGGGCAGGCGACCGCTGGCGTGATCCAACCGCTGCCGGGCGATGGCCAGCATGTCGTCAGGCTTTGGCAGGGCGCGACTTGTGGACTGTAAACGGAGTTTCCGTTCTTGCAGCACGCGAAAGATAGCACGGCGTTGGCGGGCGAGAAGTGAGGCCGTCTCCGCGAGCAGGTCTGCGCGGACGGGAACGGCACGTTCGGCTGCGGCTGTGGGGGTGGGGGCGCGCCAGTCGGCCACGTGGTCGATCAGAGTGGTATCAGTTTCGTGGCCGATGGCGGAGATGATGGGGATATCCGAGGCTGCTACTGCGCGGACGATGGCTTCGTCGTTGAAGGGCCAAAGGTCTTCGAGGGAACCGCCGCCGCGGGCGACGATCAACAAGTCTGGCTTGTCAGCCATGGCGTTGAAGCCGGTGATGGCGGCGACGACTTCGGCTGCCGCTGTTTCGCCCTGCACGCGCACGGGCCAGACGAGGACGTGGCGCGGGAAGCGGTCATTGAGGCGGTGCAGAATGTCGCGGATGACGGAACCTGTGGGCGAGGTGATGACGCCGATTTTTTTCGGGAGATAGGGCAGTGGTTTTTTGCGATCGGTGTCGAACAGGCCTTCTGCCGCCAGTTTGCGTTTCCGTTCTTCCAGCAACGCCATCAAGGCACCCACACCTGCGGGCTCGACGTTTTCGATGATGATCTGATAGGATGACTTGCCGGGGTAGGATGTGAGCTTCCCCGTGGCGATGACTTCGAGGCCTTCCTGCAGTTTCGATCTTAAGCGGTTGAAGCCGCCGCGCCAGATCACGGCGTCGATTTTGGCACCTTCGTCTTTCAGCGAAAAATAACAATGGCCAGAGGAATGCGGGCCGCGAAAACCGGAGATTTCACCGCGCACACGGACGTGGCCGAAACGGTCTTCAATCGAGCGCTTCAAGGCATGAGAAATTTCCGTGACCGTGAACTCGTTGAGGTTCGAGACGGGTTCGCGGATTTCACCAGTTTCAGGGTCGTATGAGAGGTCAGTGGGCATGTGAGGTTTTCATTTGATTCTGGACTAGCACATGCGAGAAGGCGCGGCAAAGAATGGTGATGGTGGAGTGTTTGGCGCATCCTTCGAGGCTCGCAAGGGCTCGCACCTCAGGATGAGGGTTTTTTTGGTTGCTCCAAGTGGGCCCTCATCCTGAGGTGCATCGCCCTATCGCGATGCCTCGAAGGATGCGCCACAGATGGAGAATTTGAAATGAACATACTACTCATCGGTTCCGGCGGGCGCGAGCATGCGCTTGCGTGGAAGCTGAAGCAGAGCCCGTTGCTGGACCAGTTTTATTGTGCGCCGGGTAATCCTGGCATTGCCAAGTTGGCGACGTGTGTCGCGCTTGATGTGACGAAGCACGGCGACGTGATCGGGTTTTGCCAGAAGTATCATATCAATTTTGTTGTGGTGGGGCCGGAAGCGCCTTTGGTTGCGGGGCTTGTGGATGACTTGATTGCGGTGGGCATCAAGGCGTTCGGGCCGCGCAGATATCCGGCACAGCTTGAAGGGTCGAAGGGCTTCACGAAAGATATTTGTCGCGCCAACGATATTCCGACGGCTGATTATGAGCGCTTCGATGACGAAGCTTCGGCGCTTGCTTATCTCGACAAAACTGGCGTTCCAATTGTGATCAAGGCTGATGGTCTGGCCGCAGGTAAGGGTGTTACGGTTGCGATGAGTTTGAACGAAGCCGAGATAGCTGTGAAGGATATATTTGCAGGGCGCTTCGGCGGAGCCTCGTGCGTGATTGAAGAATTTCTGGAAGGTGAAGAGGCCAGTCTGTTTGTGTTGTGTGACGGGACACATATTTTGCCGCTGACAACAGCGCAGGATCACAAGCGGGTTGGAGAGGGTGACACGGGTCCAAACACCGGCGGAATGGGGGCCTATTCGCCCGCACCCTGCATGACAAATGCGCTGGTCAGAAAATCAGTCGAGAAAATTGTGAAGCCGACGGTGAAGGCGCTTGCGGATGCGGGACATCCTTACAAGGGGGTTTTGTATGCGGGCTTGATCCTGACCAAAGAGGGTCCGAAACTGATTGAATATAACGCGCGCTTTGGGGATCCGGAAACGCAGGTGATGATGTTGCGGATGGAGTCAGATTTACTTCCGTTGTTGATCGCCTGCGCCGATGGTACTTTGGACAAGCAACAGGTGCGCTGGAAAAGTGATGTGGCGTTGACGGTGGTACTGGCCGCGAAGGGCTATCCTGGCGACTATGCAAAGCTGAATCCGATCAATGGCTTGGATGCTGATCTTGGTGCTCACGTTGAAGTGTTCCATGCAGGCACTGCGATGCAAGATGAGCAACTGGTTTCCAACGGCGGGCGGGTTTTGAATGTGACGGCCATTGGCAGCACAGTGAAGGATGCACAGGTTGCAGCTTATGCTGCTGTTGATAAAATCGACTATGCTGACGGCTTCTGCCGCCGTGATATCGGGTGGAGAGCGGTGATATGAAAATAGGTCTGGCACTGGGTGGTGGCGGGGCGCGCGGCATTGCGCATATTGCCATGCTGGAAGTGTTTGACGAGTTGGGTTTGAAGCCTGCGGCGATCGCCGGAAGTAGTATGGGGGCCTTGGTCGGGGCCTGTTACGCGGGCGGCATGAGTGGCCGGGATTTGCGCGAACATGCGACGAAACTGTTGTCGAACAGGATCGAATTTGCCAAGTATGTTTTTGGCAGTCGCAAAACCAAACTGACAGAATTGATCTCACTTGGCAGTCTGGTTTCACTGCATCTCGGTGGTGAGAAACTGGCGGATATTGCGCTGCCGGATCACCTGCCAAAGTTGATTGAAGACATGACCATTCCGCTGAAGATCATTGCGACGGATTTTGAGTTGATGGAGGAAGTTGTGTTGACCCGTGGTGCGGTGATCACAGCTGTTGGCGCATCGATTGCCATTCCAGGATTGATCGAGGCACCGCGCATCAATGGCCGTGTGCATGTGGATGGCGGCATCGTGAACCCCGTGCCGTTTGACCATGTGCGGGAAGGCATGGATCTGGTGGTGGCAATTGATGTGACGGGCAAGCCCAAGCCACTGGTGAATGGCCGCGCCAGCAACATTGAACTGGCGGTGGGTTCGATACTCATCATGTTCAACCAGTTGGCGGAAACCCGCCGCGCACTGTCGCCGCCTGATATTTATATCAAGCCTGCGGTGAATGGTTTTGGCGTGGGTGATTTCTTTCGGGTGAAAGAGATTCTGGATGCGACGGTTGCGTCGAAAGACAATCTGAAGCGGCTGCTGGAAAGGCAGGTGAATGCGACGCTTATCGGCGGGCCTTGAAGAAATCTCTTAACAACCGCGCCGATGCGTCACCGCCAATGCCGCCGTAGACTTCGGGAGCGTGGTGGCAGGTGGCTTGCGTGAAAAAGCGCGGGCCGTGTTCGATAGCACCCATTTTTGGGTCATCGGCTCCAAAGTAAACGCGGCGGATGCGGGCGTGGGAGATGGCACCTGCACACATGGCGCAGGGTTCGAGGGTGACGTAAAGGTCGCAGTCAGTCAGGCGTTCGGAGCCGAGCCTTGTAGCGGCTTGGCGAAGCACCAGCATTTCGGCGTGGGCAGTGGGATCTTTCAATTCGAGGGTGCGGTTTCCGGCGCGGGCGAGGATTTCACCTGATGGAGAAACGATGCTTGCGCCGACGGGAACCTCGCCCCGCTTTGCGGCGGCTTCAGCTTCCGCAATGGCGATGGCCATGGCTTCTGGGAGTTTGAATGACATGGATTGGCTTTTGCCACTTGCTTTCGGTGAGTGCCAGACTTTACAGAGATGATCATGCGCATTGTAGCGGGAACATTCAAAGGGCGGGACATTCTCGGCCCCACCTCCATCGCCACCCGCCCGACGTCTGACCGGGTGCGGGAGAGTCTTTTCAATATTCTGGCGCATGGCATTGATGGTTTCGAGATTGAAGGTGTGCGTGTGCTGGACCTGTTTGCGGGCACCGGGGCCTTGGGGCTGGAGGCATTGTCGCGGGGTGCGAAGTTTTGCCAGTTCGTGGAGGAAAGTGCGGAGGCGCGCGGGATTATTCGCAAGAATGCGGATGCGTTCGGGGCGATTGGTCAGTGCAAGATATGGAAGCGGGATGCCACGGATTTGGGGAGTTGCGCGCCGCAGTCGCCGTTTGAGTTGGTGTTTGTTGATCCGCCCTACGGGCAGGGTTTGGGAGAAAAGGCGTTGCGGGCGCTGGTAGATGGGGGTTGGGTGGCGGCTGGGGGTCTGGTGGTTTTGGAAGAGGGTGAAGCTGTTGTTGTGGGTGAGGTTTCGGGGTTGGTGTTGGTGGATACGCGGGTTTATGGGGCGGCGTGTGTGCGGATTTATCGGGGAGAGTGATTTGCCTTGATACCCCCTCCCCCCTTCGGGGTACTCCCCCGGCCAAGAAAGAGGCCGAGGGAGAAAGCCTTCACTTCTCCCTCGGCCCTCTTGCCGGGGGAGTACGGCAAAGCCGGGAGGGGGTGTTTCCACAAGCTCCCTACCTGCCGAACAACCGCTCAATATCCGCCAGCTTCAACTCGATAAACGTGGGCCGTCCATGGTTGCATTGTCCGGCATTCGGTGTGACTTCCATCTCGCGCAGGAGTGCATTCATTTCTTCGGGCCGCAACACGCGGCCTGATCTTACTGAATGGTGACAAGCGAAGGTGGCGAGGACGTGGTTGAGGCGGGCTTCGACTGTGGTGATGGATTCGAGTTCAGACACATCATCGGCGATGTCGCGTAGCAGGGCGAGTATATTGCCGTTGCCCAAGGCGGCTGGCACTTCGCGAATAATCGCAGCGCCGTCGCCGAAGCTTTCGATGACCAATCCCGCTTTCTGGAGCAAGTCTGCGACAGACAGCACGTTGGCCAGTGTTACGCCATCGAGGTCGATGACCTGTGGCACCAGCAGGGGCTGGGTGATGACGCCCTGCCCTTCTCTTTCGCGTTTCAGGCGTTCGTAGACGATGCGTTCATGGGCGGCGTGTTGGTCGACGAGGATCATGCCGCTGTCGGTTTGCGCCACGATGTAGTTGCCGTGCAGTTGGGCGCGGGCCACGCCGAGAGGATATTGCGGCTCTACCATCACTGTGGGTTCGGACACGGAGGATTGCAGTGGCATGTTCATGGCCAAGGCGGCTTGCATGGTTTCGGCGAAATTGCCTGCACTTTGAGTTTGCGGTGCTGTGAAGGATTGCGTTGTGGCGCGGGTGGCGTTGCTGTCTGCTTTCACGCCCTGCCCTGCAAGTGCGCGGCGGATGGCGGACACAATCAGTCCACGCACGAATCCGGGATCGCGGAAGCGCACTTCGGTTTTGGCGGGGTGGACGTTGACGTCGACGCGGTCAGAGGCGCAGTTGATGTAGAGAACGACTGCGGGAAAGCGCCCGCGTGGCATGACGTCGGCGTAGGCACCGCGCAGGGCCCCGGCGATGAGTTTGTCCTTCACCGGGCGGCCATTGACCACCGCATATTGCAGGGTGCCTTGGGCGCGCTGGAAGGTGGGGAGGCCGGCATAGCCTTCGATTGAGATATCTTCTGCACCGCCTGCGACCATCACCGCATTGTCCATGAAATCGCGGCCCATGATACGCCCAACGCGAGCTTCGCGGGTGTCGGCTTCGGGTGCACGTAACCATTCGCGCTCTTCTGTGACGAAGGAGAAGCCGACCTCAGGGTGGGCCAGTGACAGGCGGCGGATGACGTCCAAGGCTTCGGCGTTTTCGCTGCGGTCGGTTTTGAGGAATTTTAATCGGGCGGGTGTGGCGTAGAACAAGTCGCGCACTTCAACTTCGGTGCCGCCGTTCAGGCTGGCGGGGGTGACATCTCCCACGTCGCCCGCCGCGACGGCAATGGCGTGGGCCCCTTTTGCGCCGCGTGACATTGACGTGATGTTCAGACGCGCCACACTGCCGATGGAGGGAAGCGCTTCGCCGCGAAAACCAAGGGTGGAGATATTGACGAGATCATCGTCCGGAATTTTGGAGGTGGCGTGGCGTTCGACAGCGATGAGGAGTTCATCCGCTGACATGCCAAAGCCATTGTCGGATACGCGGATGAGCGCTTTGCCGCCGCCGCGAAACACGACGTCGACTTGTGTGGCCCCGGCATCAACGGCGTTCTCGACCAGTTCCTTTACCGCACTGGCAGGACGTTCCACCACTTCGCCAGCGGCGATGCGGTTGATGGTGCCTTGGGATAATCTGCGGATTCGCATTGTCGGAGTTTATGCGAAAAATTTACTGGTCGTTGAACAATTGGCCAATATTGCGGATGGTGCCGTAATTCGGATTGGTCTTGCGCTTTTCGGCGATGACAGCCTGGCGCAATTCCTCACGCAGCACATTGTCGTTTTTCTTCGTGCCGTCGGGTTTCAATTTGTTGATGCCGTATTTTTCGTACACATCCACGACAGGTGCGCGGGGCGCTGCGGGTGCTTCCCCACCATAGACATCATTGTTTGCAGGTGGAGCGCGACTGGCCGATTTGTAGGTAGGAGCCGGTGCCGCACCCGATCCCGGTGTCGCCAAAGAAAGATCAGGCGGCATCGCCAGTTGATTGTTGACCTGGATTTGCGGCTGCGCTGTGGGTGCAGAACTTCCACCGCCCAACAACCCGGAGGAACAACCCGCCAATGACAGTGCCATCACGGCGATACTCATGCTCAACAGTTTCACAGGCTCGCTCCCAAGTTCAAAATGTCGGATACGCCAAAAATGCGGCGAAAACGAGAGGTCAGGCTTTTTTGCCGTCAAAGACTGCATCATGAAGCAGCAGGGCCACGCCAGCAACAATCGCAACATCGGCCACATTGAAAATGTACCAGTTGAAGGTGCCCCAGTGCAAAAGCACGAAATCCGCAACCGCGCCGTGCAGGAGCCGGTCGAGGGCATTGCCCAGCGCCCCGCCAATCAACATGCCGTAACTTGCAGCGGCCAAGGGCTTGGTGGCTTTGCGCAGCCAGAACACGAGCATGATGGCGATGGCGAGGCTGAGGGCCACGAGCAGACCCTGCATCTGGGTGGAGAGCAGGCCGTAGGACACACCCTTGTTCCAGGCCATCGCCAAATCCATGAAGGGGGTGATCTGGATGGGTTCGCGTTCATCGAGATTGATGATGCGGAGGATGTAGAACTTGCTGAGCTGGTCGACGGCGAAGACGAGGGCGGCGATGAGGAGGCCGAGGCGGGTCATGATCTTGCGCCTGTTGAAAGGCCCCCCTCCCCCCTTCGGGGTACTCCCCCAACAAGTTGGGGGAGGACTCGCTGCGAGTCCTTCCCCAATTTATTGGGGAAGTGCCCGAAGGGCGATGGGGGCCTTGAGGACTTCACACCACTTTCCCAAATCGCGTCTGCCACTCGCGCACGGCTTCAGCATCGCGTGGGGTGATATCGGGGAAGTCTTTGTCTGTGCCGATGTCTTTCGAGATTTTCCAGGAGCGGGCGCATTTGGCGCCTGTCGCTTTTGTAAAGTTGACGGTGACGCCCGGCGTTTCCGTCTCGATCACTTCGATTGCGGAGGTGATACAGATTTCCGCGAAATCGCAACTATGCAGGGCTTCAGCTTCTGGTGAGCCGCGCTGCACATGCACCTTTGGTGCGGCTTCCAGTGAGGAGCCGATGGTTTTGTTGGCGCGTTCGATTTCGAGTGCGCCGGTGACGACGCTGCGGACGCTGCGGATCTTGTCCCACTTGGCGGCCAGTGCATCATCGCGCCATTCGGGCGGCGATTTTGCGAAGGGCATCAAATGCACCGATGAGCCCTCACCGTTGAAGCGCTGCAACCACACCTCTTCCATGGTGAAGACGAGGATGGGCGCCCACCAGGTTGTCAGGCAATGGAACAGTTGGTCGATGACCGTGCGGCAGGATTTGCGTTTGGTGCTGGACCAAGGGTCGCAATAGAGCGCGTCTTTGCGCACGTCGAAATAGAAGGCCGAGAGGTCGGTGTTCATGAATTGCAACAGCGTCGCCGTGACCTTCTTGTAGTCGTAAACGCGGTAGGCTTCCTGCACGGTCTGCTCCACTTCCCATAGGCGGTGCAGAATGTAGCGTTCGAGTTCCGGCATGTCGGGGGCGTAGACTTTTTCCCAGTCTTTGAGATCGGCAACGGCACCCAGAATATAGCGGAAGGTGTTCCTGAGTTTGCGATAGTTCTCGGTGTTGGATTTGATGATGTCGGGGCCAATCGACACGTCATCGGAATAGTCCGACGAGGCGACCCAGAGGCGGAGGATATCAGCGCCGGAGGTTTTCATTACGTCCTGCGGGGCGACGACATTGCCCAGCGACTTTGACATTTTCTTGCCGTCTTCACCCATGATGAAGCCGTGGGTAAGCACTTGATCGTAAGGTGCGCGACCACGTGTGCCGCAGGATTCGAGCAATGAGGAATGGAACCAACCGCGATGCTGGTCGGAGCCTTCGAGGTAGATATCAGCGGGCCATTTCAGGTCTGGGCGTTCTTCCAGTGTGAAGGCATGGGTGCAGCCTGAGTCAAACCAGACGTCGAGAATGTCGCGCACTTGTTCGTAGTCGGCGGCCCTGTCTCCAAGGTAACGTGTCGCCGCACCTTCGGCAAACCAGGCGTCGGCGCCTTCTTCAACGAAGGAGTCGTAGACTCGCTGGTTCACTTTGGAATCATTGAGGATTTCGCCCGTGGTTTTGTTGACGAAAACCGCAATCGGCACTCCCCATGCACGTTGACGGGAGATCACCCAATCCGGCCGCTGCTCGATCATGCCCCGCAAACGGTTCTGGCCGGAGGGCGGGAAAAACTCGGTGGCTTCGATGGCTTTCAGCGCCGTGGCCCGCAACCCATCCGCCTTGCCATCACCCATGGAGATGAACCACTGCGGCGTGTTGCGGAAAATGATCGGCTTCTTCGAGCGCCATGAATGCGGGTATTGATGGTTAAGACGCGAACGCCCAACGATCATGCCCGCGTCTTTCAGTGCGGCGATGACGGCCTCGTTGGCGTCACCTTTTTCGCCCTTGTCGGTGATGACGGTTTTGCCTTCGAAGCCGGGGGCTTCGCTGGTAAGTTTTCCGTCCGCGTTCACTGTAGTGGGAATAGCCGTGTCGATGCCACGATCACGCAAGGCTTTCTGGTTCGATGTCCAGATGTTGTAGTCGTCCGCACCATGGCCGGGTGCTGTGTGGACGAAGCCAGTACCCGCGTCGTCGGTGACGTGGTCACCTTCGAGAAGTGGGACTGCGAAGTCGTAACCGCCCTCGTGCTTCGAGGCCCGCAAGAGGGCGGGCACCTCAGCATGAGGGCTTCCCCCTGCACCCTCACCCTGAGGTGTGAGCGAAGCGAGCCTCGAAGGGCCCCACGCCGCAAGCGGGTGATCACAAACCAAACCTGTAAGATCAATGTCGTTCAAGCGTGTAAACGTATCAACCTTCAAAGCCTTAGACATTTGCACAAGCAAGGCGTCGGCCAAAATATAGCGTTCACCCAGTTTGGCCCAATTGCCGTCGGCAGCAGCGGTCACTTCATAAACGCCGTACTTGATGCGTGATGAAAAGCTGATCGCGCGGTTACCCGGAATAGTCCATGGCGTGGTGGTCCAGATCAGTACAAAGTCATGCGAGTCACGCACCGGAAACTTCACATAGATCGCATCACTCACATAGTCATGATACTCAATCTCGGCTTCGGCCAGTGCGGTCTTTTCGACCACGCTCCACATCACCGGCTTTGAGCCGCGATAGAGTTGTCCACTGGCGGCAAACTTCAACAACTCCTTCGCGATGATGGCTTCGGCTTTGTAGTTCATGGTGAGGTAGGGATTGTCCCAATCGCCTTCCACGCCCAAGCGTTTGAATTCTTCGCGTTGCACGTCGATCCAATGTTCGGCGAAGGTGCGGCATTCCCGGCGGAATTCGTTGATTTCCACCGCGTCCTTGTTCTTGCCCTTGGCGCGGTATTGCTCTTCGATTTTCCATTCGATGGGCAGGCCGTGGCAGTCCCAGCCCGGCACATAAATCGAGTCAAATCCCGCCATCTGGCGTGAGCGCACCACCAAGTCTTTCAGGATTTTGTTGAGGGCGTGGCCGATGTGGATGTTGCCGTTGGCGTAGGGCGGACCGTCATGCAGCACAAATTTCTCGCGGCCCTTGGATTGGGTGCGGAGTTGGCCGAACAGGTCCATGTCTTTCCAGCGTTTCAGAAGGGCTGGTTCCTTTTCCGGCAGGCCTCCGCGCATGGGAAAGTCGGTTGTGGGCAGGAATACGGTGTCGCGGTAACGGTCGGTTTTTTTCGGTGCATCGGTCATGGTGGCGGGGTGTCTAACAGGTTGAGGTGGCGCGGGAAAGGGACCTCATCAGCCCTTCGGGCAGCTTCTCCAAGGGAGAAGCGACTCGTTGATGTACCTCCCTTAAT
>JAYUVC010000067.1:0-3175 GCA_043754325.1 Hyphomicrobiales bacterium | reverse complement strand
TGAGATTGAAGAAGTGCCAAAAACGCCTCAAGCGTTCGATCTGAATGCCCGACCGTGAACACAGCGCGCTGTAAATTTTGCTTCACCATTGTTGGCATCGATTAAGCGCGGTGGGTTGGGCTGGCTTCATCAAGCGCAACGTCGGGATAGCGTTGATGTTGAAGTTGGGCAAACGATGACGCTGTTTACCCAACCTACTGCACTGATCATATTGCCCATCGCATCAATATAGCCGCTCGCTTCAGCATTTCAGTCACCCCGCGTTGACGAAGCCGCCGACCGCCGCCTTGTGCGGCAGGTCCCAGCCGAAATAGACCTCCACTTCGACGATTTGCGACCCGCGGACGGTGATGATTTCGGTATTGCGAAAGCGGTGGCCACCGGTACCCCGCGCCTCATAGGTGACGAACACCTGCTCGCCGTGTTGCACCAGGTGGAGGAACTTAAACCCCTCTGAAGTTTTGCTGTTGGGCCAGCAACGGTCAAAGTAGGTCGCTCGGTCAAGGCGGTTGTCCAGCGGGCTTGAGAAGTGGAAATCGTCGGCAATCAGCGCTTCAATCGCTGCGCGATCCTTCGAGACATAGGCCTCATAAGCGGCACGCGCAATTGACACCGCATCGTTGGCCTTGGTCACTTTGGAGCCTGGGCAAACGCAATGCTGTTACCGTCCGGGTCTTTGACCATAAACACCTTGAGTTGCTCGCCCATCCTCGCGCCGGTAGCCACTCCCAGCTTTTCAAGCCGACTCGCTTCCAGGTCAATATCGGAAATAGTCAAAGTGCATGAACACGAACCGGCGCGTTCTGGCAAGGCGTAAACCTGCAGACCTCCTCCGGCGGGAAATTTCCATTCAGCCAATTCTGGCATCGGCGTTGAGTCTGCGGGTCGGGCTAAAACTTGTCCGTACCACCGCACCGCAGCGTCGATGTCTTTCACGGCCACACTGGCCAGCGCATTTTTGATTGTCATGTTAATTCTTCACTGTTAGCCAAATTTCACTGTAATGGCCTCATCGTGCGATGCCTGTGTGCACCCCACATAAGCAGGTAGGATGGTGCCGCGTTACTAGCCAATGCCATGTTTACTCAAAACCATTACGCCTAGCCGCCGTGCGGTAGCTTCAAGATGAATTTCTCAATGGCCTTCGTCACCAAAGTCGGCTGATCCATCTGAATCCAGTGGCCATCAGCGGGCACGACTTCGTGAGGGATGTCGGGACGCAAGCGGTACAGCGCCCCCGCGTTGTCTGTGGCAGGCGTTGACAGGATGAAGATGGGGCCCTTAAACGCTTTCAATGTAAGTTCGGGATTCCACACGCCGAGTGCTTTGGCCATGCCCGCGCGCCCGTTGGCGTCATGCGTTTGCGCATCGGCAATGACCTGCTTGCGCACCGCCGGGTCCGGCCCAGCAATCGACTCGACATACGTTTTAAATACTTTCGCGCTGTTGGGGCCCGCCATGTCCCTGACCAAACCATCCAGAACTTCGGCAGGCATGGCGCGCGGATCAGTGACCGGGTCAACCATCACGATGCCAGCCACCCTGCCACCGTTTGCTGCGGCATAGGTCAGTGCCACCGCAACTCCGGCACTGTGTGCAACGATCACAAACCTTTTCAGTTCAAAAGCATCGACCACCGCCGCGATGTCGGCGGCGCGCCCCTCGTAGCTGTAATCGCCATCAGCGGGCGGTGCCGAAGCGCCACTGCCGCGAAAGTCAAATGCCGCCATGTCGTGCGTCTTGGCCATCAAGGTCATGACGGATTTCCATTGCGTCGCCCGGCCAGGGTCGGCGTGTACAAAGACCAGTGGCAGTCCTTTAGCTTTTCCGCTTCTGGAGTGGAAGGCCACGAGTGGCCCTTGTGGTCCATTTACGGTTGAGGGTGTCATTTGGGATTCCTTTTTTTTGCGAACATCGGAAAGTGCCAGGTCAGGCGGTGCCACGCGTCGCACTGACATGTCTTGGGCATGGATCAAAGCGGGAGTGGCGAACGTGGCCAGTGCAACGGCAAGCACCTGGCTCAGGCGGGGGCTCATGGCGGCACCGCCCGCTGCGTCCGCACTGCGACGCGATCACACAAAGGCAGCCACTTTCGGCCGCCGTTCTTCCATTCCCAGTTGAAGGTCATCTTGTCGCCACCGCCCTGCACCGTGACAGTGGCACGCGTCTGCGCTTCCGTGAAGCTCCAGACGTGGCCATCGACACTTGCGCGGTATTCGGGGTGGTAACCGGCGTTGTCGAACATGCGGGTGAAGTAGCCGCCCTCGGCCTCGTCGTAACCGATGATCTCGGCACCCTTGAACTCGTGCTTTCCCATCTGCGCATCCCAGCGGTGCAGCACGAAAAAACTGCCGGCCAACCATTCGTAGCTTTCGTCGCTCGTCCACGGTACGCCCGCCGCACGCGGGTCGGCGGCATCCTGCCCGTCTCCGTAGGACGTTCCTTCGGCATGCCAGTCGCCGATGAAGACCTTGAGGCGCTTGTGGGCTGCCGTCGGCTTCGGTTGTTTGGGGTTAGGCGTGCTCGCCATGTGATGTTCCCGTCAATTTAACTGGTGTCTGACCCTGTTTTGTGAACCTCGCCGATGTACAGGCGGTTCGATTTCTCTGGGATCCGACACCATTGCCCCCAGATACAACGCGGGATGACGGCGAGATTCTCATCAGCCTGCGTGGCCGAAGGGAACCCCTTAAGACGTACACCGATTGGCCTGAGCAACTGGCCGAACTGTTCACAGATTTGGAGCTCGGCCCAGACGTGGTTGCGTTTCCTAAGTTCGATAACGAAGATGGCGAGCCACATCAGTTGAATTCGCACGAGATTGTGTGGATCACGGCACCGGCTCATATAGTCGAAGAAGATGATCTTGAAGGCGATCCATAACGACCCATTGCCGTCCTTTGCGAACGGCAGCTTTCAGGCAGTCCGCTGCGGTGCCCAATGCAACGCCATTCATTTTGGTGGCATCTTGTCGAATTTCGGCAGCTTCGGATCGACATGATCCCAGGCATAACCACGCACGCCATACGTCACCATTTGTGGCTTGTATCGGCTTGGATCGTCGAGGCTTGCGGCGTGCACCGTAAACAAATCAGGCATCGCTGCGAACGTCAAATAGACCGGTGAACCGCAAGTGGGGCAGAAAGCACGCGTCTTTACGTTGCCACTGTCGCCA
>JAYUVC010000066.1:0-53799 GCA_043754325.1 Hyphomicrobiales bacterium | reverse complement strand
ACCAAACGCATGAATCCCAACACGCCAGTGTCCTACGAAGAAGTTGTCGAGGATGCAATTCGGTGCTGGGATGCCGGTGCATCCGCCATCCACGTCCACAACACAAATTTCGACCTTTTAGGCAAGGCTGCCTTCGACGACTACATGATTGCCTGGGGCCCGATTCTAAAGCAGCGCCCAGATATGATTTGGTACCCGACGACCTGCAACAATCTGTTGGTTGCGCCTGATGACTCCGGACTCGAACATCTCGATTATTTGAACCAACACGCCAATGTGCAAGTGGCCGTCGTTGATACCGGCATCGATCAGTTTGTTGTGGACGAAGACAAGGACGGCAATGCCGTTGGTCGCGCCTATGGTTGGGATTTGACCCAGGTTGCCCGGCAGGTTGCCTTCTGCCGCAAACGCGACATTGCCATGATCTGGGGTGTCTATGAGCCAGGCCATTTGCGCGTGGCACGTCACTATGTTGACCGTGGCATGTTCACCAAGGGGTCAAACTGGGATTTCTATTTCGTCGGAAAGTATGGCCTGACGTCCGAGAAGCCAATTGGTACATGTGGCATGGAGCCATCGCTTGAAAGCCTCTATTATTACCTCGACATGATCGCCCAGGCGAAACACAAGTTGCCATGGTTCATATCAATCTGGGGCGAGGGTGACTATGACTATCGGCCACTTGTGAGGCGCACCATTGAGCTTGGTGGCCACGTCAAGACTGGCCTCGAACTGCACTATGCACCCCATCGCAATCCGACAAACCTTGAACTGTTGCAAGAGGTGCAAGCCATCGCGCGCGACGTGGGTCGGCCACTCGCCACACAAGACGACGCGCGCCGCATGTATAACATCACCTGACGTGGCCATGACGGTTCAGGAACCATCGGATCACATCAAAACCCGCATCGCCTGGCTCTACTACATGGAGGGTCTGACACAGGATGAGATCGTCGCGCGAACCGGGCTGAACCGCTCGAAAGTGTTGCGCATTCTTGCCGCTTCCAGGCTTGATGGAACTGTGCAGATCCGCGTTACGACCAATCTGACGAAGTGCGTTGAACTGGAGCGCGCCCTTGAGGAACGGTGGGGTTTCTCCCGCGCCATAGTCATTCCGGAACCGCAGGACCAGAACCAGACCAGCTCGATTTTGGGCGCGGCACTCGGGGCTTACATTTCGCAGAATGTGTCAAGTCATATGACCATTGGCCTCGGTTGGGGCAGAACGCTGACCAGCGCCTTGCCGTCCATCGTGTCGCCACGAGTTGAAGGCATTCGTGTGCTGTCAATGCTTGGGGGGCTTACCCGCGTCAGCAAGGTCAACCCGTCCGAATTTGCGTGGCGTGTGGCCGACAGGCTGAACGCCGAATGTTACCAGTTGACTGCACCAGTGTTTGCACCTGACGCCCAGACGAAAGAAGCTCTTCTCGCCCACGTCGGCATCAAGGAAATTTTCATGCAGGCGCGTTCGCTTGACATGGCAATCGTGTCTGTGGGAGCGCTTGCTCCACACTCGGCATTTGTGGAATATGGGTTGTTGAGCAAGGATGAAATGGCATCGCTGCATGCCGCTGGTGCCGTTGGCGATGTGCTGTGTCATTTTGTGGACGAGGATGGAAACGTCATTCCACATGCGGTGAATGATCGTGTCATTGCGGTCAATCCCGAGCAACTCACGGCGGCCCGCAATATGGTGCTGGTGTCGGGCGGCTGGCATAAACTCAAGATCGTTTATGCAGGAATTAAATTATTGCGGCCAAAAGTGTTGATCGTCAACGAAAAGGTGGCCGAGCAACTCACGCAATTGCCATTGTAAGGAATGAGGCTACAGTTTCGCATCGGCGACAAGCCGTTCGGCAACTGTTTCATCGGTCACCAGCACATGCGGCTTCAACAATTTCATGGCTGCGCAAATGACATCATATTTCTGCCAGCCACCTGATGCCAGCACGCGCTTCTCCGTTGCCACAAGGTCACGCGGATCAATGGCCAGAACACGATTGTTGATCGGATGATCGATAACATTGCCGTGTGCGTCGATGAAGCGGCAAAGCACATGGCCAATGGCGCCCGCTGCCTGAAGGCTTGCAATGTCTTCACGTTCCAGAATGAAGAATTGTGAGACGGTGGAATAGGGTGAAAGATCACCAGCCGTCACGATTGCGATGTCCAGCGATTTTGCCGCAGTCACAACCTCGTTGATGCCTGCATGGGCCAGCAATGCGTCGCGCGTGCGGATATCAGGTGCGAATACCGGGGCTGCCATCAAGTAACATTCCGCTGACAAACGGTCCGCAAAACGCCACGCAAATTCTGACGGGTTTTCCTCGCTGACACGTGTCAGTCCGCCCAACAAGGAGATGACTTTCAGGCCTTTCTGTTCCTGATAGTCGATGTGGGCGAGACTTGCGCTCAGCGTGCGTCCCCAGCCGAGGCCGATGCTCATATTGTCCCGGAGGATTCCGCTGACATAGTTGCCAAGTGCTGCGCCAAGATCGTTATATTCGTTTTCTGGTGATTCAGGATTTGGAATGACGACTGCACGCTCCAGTCCGGTCAAACGTTCAAGACTGCGCTCCAGCTCCACACAGCGGCTGAAGTCGGTGTTTACACTGATCTGGACTGTGCCATTCTGGCGTGAACTTGCCAAAACACGCAAAACTTTCGAGCGGCTGAGACCGAGTGATTTCGAAATTTCATTCTGGGTCTTGCCCTCCATATAGTACAGCCATACGACCCTGGTTTTCAGATCATCGCCAAACTCGTTATTGTTGCTCCCGTTTTTTTCCACCGTGGCCTGTCCCAATATGCGTTCACTTGCGGTCTTTTTCATCATAGCACAAAATATAATTCTGCCTTGTCAGCCGATCTACAGGCAAAGCCATAGGAATTTGTATCAATCGCGGCTACGGAACAGATCGACCAGAACTGCGAGAAGGACGACAAAGCCCACAATGACGCGCTGCCAGAAACCTGATACGTTGAGAAGGACAGTGCCATTGGCCAAGACGGCCAACAGCAGTGCGCCCAACATTGTGCCGACAATGGAACCCTGCCCACCGCGCAGACTGGTTCCGCCCAAAATTGCGGCTGTAATGGCACCCATGAGCCAGCCTTCACCAACCGATGGTTGGCCCGCGTCCATGCGACTGGCGTAGAGAATGCCAGCGAGTGCTGCAAACATGCCAGCGAGGCCGAAGGCGAGAAATTCGACGCGTTTTACATGGATGCCAGCGAGAATGGCAGCCTCCCGGTTGCCACCGACTGCAAACACGTTGCGGCCAAAGCGGGTCTGTGTCAGCAACCAGATGAGGAAAGCACCAAGAATGACAAAGATGACGACAGGCAAAGGTACCCCTAAAATGTCTCCCTTGCCGAAGTAGGTAAATGGCTCACCCAACGGGCGGATCGGATAGCCCTTGGTAATGACCAGCGTCATGCCAGCGAAGATTTCCCACGTGGCCAATGTGACGATGAAAGGATTGAGGCGCAAACCTGCCACGAACACGCCGTTGATCAATCCGAGACCAAAGCCGAACAGCATGGTCAGCGGAATGACCAGATAAGGATTTACACCAGCTCCCGTCAGCATGAGTGAGCCGACGATGGCTGAAAGTCCAGCTGCGGCCCCCACGGAAAGATCAATGCCGCCAATCAACAGCACCAGTGTTTGACCCAATGCAACCAAGCCGACAAAAGCGGCTTGTCGTGCCACAACCGTCATATTGTAGGACGTAAGGAAGTTCTCGGTGGCAAATGACAAGACCAACACCAACACCACAAGCGCCACCAAAATGCCGCTGGCCTCCCAGCGCCAAAATTTTCTCAGAAGGCTGGTTTTCCGCTGACCTGCCATCGGGGCATTGCCTGCCAATTTTGTGACCAAAGACATGAAACTTATCCTTTGTTAGCTCATTGCCAGTTGCATCAGTTGTTCGGGACTGACTTCACCAGATTTACAAATGCCTTTCACGCGGCCTTCGTGCATCACCATCACGCGGTCTGACACGTCAATCACTTCCTCAATTTCCGAACTGATGAAAATGATGGAAAGGCCATTGTCTGTGAAGCGGCGCAGCTCTCGCTGGATTTCAAATTTCGCATTCACGTCAATGCCGCGTGTGGGCTCATCCAAGATCAGGATTTTCGAGTTTTTCATCAACCAGCGCCCGATAATCACCTTTTGCTGATTGCCACCAGACAACGACGTGATTTTGTCTTTCTGATTGCCAATCTTGATTTTCAAGCGTTCCACATAGCCCTGGATTTCCTTTTGCATGTCGGCAAAACGGAAATGAAGAAGGCCGCGGAAACGGTCGAGATTGGGCAGCGCCATGTTCTCGGTAATGGAGAGCAACGGGAAAATTCCTTCCTGCTTGCGCTCTTCCGGCAGATAAACCAATCCCCGATTGATTGCATCAGCAGGAGATCTGAACTCGTGTTCTTCGCCAAATATTTTGACCTTGCCCTTGCTTTTGTGCGTCAAGCCAAAGATGCACTTTGCAAGTTCAGTCCGGCCCGCACCGATGAGGCCCGATACTCCAAGGATTTCTCCCCTGCGGAGATTGAAGCTTACGTCTTCAAATTCCCCAACGCGACTCAGGCCTTCCACTTCCAGCACCACTTCGGCGTTTTCAAAGTCAGCCCTGGGAGCGTTTTCAGAACGGCTGACATCGCGCCCCACCATATGGTTTACCAACGTCTGCTTGTCGGTGGTCTTGGGATCAAGTTCGATGATAAAAGCGCCATCCCGTAGGACCGAGATGCGGTCAGACAGGGCCAGCACTTCGTCGAGGCGGTGAGACACATAGAAGACCGATCCACCCGACGCGCGGAAATTGTGAATGTAGGAATAGAGTTTTTCGGTTTCGCGATAGGTGAGAGCTGCCGTTGGCTCGTCAAAAATCAGGATGCGCGCCTTGGTGGCTGCGGCGCGGGCAATTTGCACCAATTGCTGCTGGGCTTTGGAAAGTCTGCCTACTGGCACGTCGGGATCAATTGTATCGTCCACAGCATGCAAGTATTCAACAGCTTCGGCGCGAGTGGCTTTCCAGTCGATGCGCAGGCCCCGGGTGTGTTGCGCACCGAGCAGGATGTTTTCATAGACAGAAAGATTGGGTACGAGGCTCACTTCTTGTGGGGCGATGCCCACGCCAACCTGCTGGGAATCGATTGGTGACGTGAAATTCACAACCTTGCCGTTGCGGGCCAGTGTGCCGTCGGTAGGTTGAAGGTTGCCGCAAAAAATATTCATCAAGGTGCTTTTGCCAGCACCGTTTTCGCCGATTATAGCATGCACTTCGCCAGGTGCGACGCCGAGCGAAACATTTTTCAATGCCTGGACTACGCCAAAAAAGCGGGAGACATTGCGGGCTTCAAATGCAAACTGGCTCATGGCGGGTTTTCCGGGTTTGGCGTGGGCAGCCACTGTTCCGCCCACGCCATTCCTGTCAGTTGATGTTACTTGCAGTCGGCTTTGGTAAAAAAGCGCGATCCCGTGTTGTGGAACATCGGGATAGTGTGGTTCTCGTTCATGGCAACCATGTATGACACCGCCCAGTAACCCATGTCCCACTGGCGCTGTGCTTTCAACGCTTCAATGGTGCCCTTGCAGACAAAATCGACCGCTTCAGGCAGGTCATCCATGCCGACGATGATCACCTTGCCAGACTTGCCTGCATTCTCCACCGCGCGCGCAGCACCAATCGGGTTTGAGGCGTTGGAGCCGAAGATACCGGCGAGGTCAGGGTTGGCCGACAAGGCGTTTTCTGTCAGAGATACAGCGTTCTCGAGAACGTCATCGTCAGGTTGCTCGAAGACGACTTTTACGTCTGGATACTTCTCAAGCGCCTTCTTGAACCCGGTGATACGCTGGACGTGATCAGAGGCTGTCAGGCTTCCCGACAGAATGGCGATATTGCCTTTGCCGTCCAGCTTCTTGGCCAGGTATTCGCCAAGGTCGAAGCCGTCTTGCTCGCTGCTCTTGGGGCCGATGAAGGGGAAAGCGTCATCGCAGAAGGAATTGAAGGTGACGGTGTTGATCCCTGCTTTTACGGCTTCTTTGAGCAATTGCACGTTGGTCGCCTGGTCCAGGCAGGCTACAGCCAAGCCGTCGGGATGGCGACCGATATTGGCTTCGATGCGAGCATTTTGATCAGCAACGTCAGCCTTTGGCGGCTGGTCCCAAATCACGTTGATCTTGATGCCTTTCTTGGCAAATTCTTCAACAGCGAATTTACCACCTTCGGCCACAACGTCATACCAAGGGTGAATCACTTTCGGAATGAACACGAAGGTGAGTTCCTTGGCGACGGGTTTAATCAGGTCGACTTGACCAGCGGCAACGGCCTGTGTCGAAGCCAGTGCGAGTGAGGTGCAAGCAAGTGCGCAAAATGTATTGAGCTTCATGGGGTATCCTCTTGTTTTCGTGTTAAAACAAACAACCGCGCGAGGATTGGCATTTGCCGCTTCCAACGTGATCCAGCCAGACTGTCGTTTTGAGACAATCCTGACATCTCTTGCCTGGCGAACCTTCGCCCGGTTTTTTTCATTGTCCAGCAATGCTGGTCGTTCGAAATCTTCAGAGCCGCGTTGGCGTGTTCTTCATGAAGTTCAATGTGTGTTCGAAAGATTCGACCCCGGCCTGTGAACCAAGCCCGGTCGCGTTCAAAGCTGATGTGGCTTGCGCAAACCGCACCGCTTTTTCAGGGTCGAAGCCTTTCACCAGGGCCACGGCAAAACCTGCATCGAACGCATCGCCACAGCCGCATGTGCACTTCACGATGATGTCATAGGCGGGAATTTGGAAACGGGTGCCGTTTGTGTGGCTGTAATAGGCTCCATCAGCTCCCAAGGTAAAAACACAGGCCGCAACGCCCTGGTCGTGGAAGTATTGTGTACAGTCCACAAGGTCATGGATGCCCGAAAGGGCGCGCGCTTCCTCGATGGAAGGCATGAAGTAATCAGTATAGGGAAGAACTGCGGCGACATCGGGCAGGTCGTCGGCTGATGCGGCAAAAACATCGACGGTGGTAATGCACCCTCTGGCCTTGGCGTGCTTCATCAGGCTGGCATTGGCTTTGCCATCCATGGCATGCATCAGTCCCACGCCACCCAGGTGAAATACCTTCGCATCAGTGGCCTTGTCGAAATCCTTTGGCTCGACAATGAATGTGCTGGTGGCACCTGTCATATGCAGGGCAGGGCGCGAACCGTCATGGCGTGTCGTCACGATTGAAGATGAGGTTTTCCAGCCGGGCTGGCGCTGCAGCATTTCTGTGTCAACGTTGAAATCCGTCAGGCGCTGCATCACCCAATCACCCATCAGATCATTGCCGAGGCCACCTATGGCGCGGGTCTTCAAACCCATCTTGGCGGCTGCAATGGCGGCAACACCGGCTGCACCTGATACGGCAAGGGTGATTTCTTCAACGCTGTAACATCCGCCACCGGGAGGAATGGACGTGAAGGGCCAGCCAAGGCAATCGAAAGTGTAAAAGCCCATGGACACATAGTCGAAGTGTGATGATTCCATTTAGCCGACCTCCCAAGCCGAAGATTTTTCAGTAACATATCTTACTCGCTCAATAAGTCTAGACAAAAAGTGTTTCAGCCAGACAAATGTTCATCGTTCATTGTCTGTGGTCCGAGGTTCCACTTAACGGCAAGCAGACCTCGACCCGAACTCAGGAGAAAATTCTCTTTGAAAACGGATCGACTATGAAGCATTGCAGCGATATAAAATGAACATATTGACTTTTTGATTTTTAAATGTTCAATCTTGACCCAACAAGAGAAAATTTAATGAAAACGGGAGTTGCGCAATGAAGGCTGGAGTTCTGCTCAGCGTCAACGACGTCAACTACACGACAATCGCTGACCCGAAACTTGATGCCGGAGACATGCTGCTGAAAGTCAAGGCGGCAACGGTTTGCGGCACCGATATCCGCATCCTGCGTGGCAAGAAAACCACTGGCATCCGTTATCCTTCAGTCATGGGACATGAATTTGCCGGCGTTGTGGCTGACACGGGTGGAAACACGCAATTTGCGGTTGGACAAGCCGTTACCGTCTGCCCGCAATTCGCATGTGGCCATTGTGAATACTGCATTCGGGGTGCAGAGAACCTTTGCCGCAACATGACGGCCATAGGCTATGAAATTGATGGCGCTTTTGCGGAATATGTCCGGATCCCCGCATCCGCTGTGAAATCAGGCAATGTGTTTCCGGTGCCAGATGGATTGAGTTTCGAAGAAGCGGCCCTTGCTGAACCATTGGCTTGCGTCATGAACGGGCAGGAGCGTGTCGGCGTGAAGATGGGTGACACCGTCGCCATTCTTGGTGCCGGACCGATCGGCATTCTCCATATCAAGCTGGCCCGCCTGTCAGGCGCCCGCATGATCATTGTCAGCGAGCTCAATCCGCTTCGCCGCGAAGCTGCCTTGAAAGCAGGTGCTGACTTTGCAATTGATCCGGGTGCGGACGATCTTTTCGCTCGCGTTAAATCCGTCACTGGTGGCCTTGGCGTTGATGTGGCCATTGTCGCCATCGGTGTTCCTTCACTGGCCAATGACGCCATTCGTTTGGTGTGCCACCGGGGACGCGTGAGCCTGTTTGCGGGCTTTTCCAAAGGCCAGCAGGCCGAACTCGACGTCAATGCCATTCATTATAATGAGTTGATTGTCACGGGAGCCTTCGGGCTCACGCGCCTGCTGTTCGAACGGGCACTGAGCATGATCGCAAGTGGCCAACTTGAAATGAAATCACTTCTCACCCATCGTTTTGGGCTATCCGACATTAAACTTGCATTGGACACGGCCGAGCAGGGTTCTGCCATCAAAGTCGCTGTGTTGAACGATTAACAAGAGAACTCGGAGATCAATTTCATGCCCATCAACATTTCACCGACCGGCCTTGCCCGTGACCTTCAAACCCGCGCTGACAGCGGCAAGCCCATCCGTATCGGCCTTGTGGGGTCTGGTGAAATGGGCACGGACATTGTGACGCAAGTGGCTCACATGCCCGGCATTGAAATCGGTGCCATCTCTGAACTCCGTCTGGCCTCCGCAGGCAAGGCTGTAGACATTGCTTACCGCGAAGAGGGCCATTGGGCCGAAGCCAAATCCGCCGATGCATTGAACCGCACCATGGAGCAGGGCAAGATTGCCATCACGGACGACGTCAACCTGTTGCTTAACAGCGGCCTGATTGACGTTGTGATCGATGCCACGGGTGTTCCTGAAGTTGGCGCCGCGATTGGTCTTCGCGCCATGGAAGCTGGCAAGCACCTTGTGATGATGAATGTTGAAGCCGACATCACCATCGGGGCCTATCTCAACAGCGAGGCAAAGCGGCTCGGCGTGACCTATTCACTGGGCGCAGGCGATGAGCCATCCTCCTGCATGGAGCTGATTGAATTCGTCTCAGCCATGGGTCACCCTATTGTTGCGGCAGGCAAAGGCAAAAACAACCCGCTCAACATAGACGCCACGCCTGATGCCTATGCCGAGGAAGCCAAGCGCCGGAACATGAATGTGCGCATGCTCGTCGAATTTGTTGACGGATCCAAGACCATGGTCGAAATGGCGGCCATCGCCAATGCCACGGGCTTGGTACCGGATTGCCAAGGCATGCACGGCCCATCAGCAACACTTGATCAACTCGCAAAAGTGCTGATCCCGAAAAAAGATGGCGGCGTGCTGTCGCGCACGGGCGTTGTCGACTATTCGATTGGCAAGGGTGTAGCTCCCGGCGTGTTCGTGGTCGCCGAAATGTCCCACCCCCGTATCAGCGAACGCATGGAAGATTTGAAAATGGGCCATGGCCCTTACTTCACTTTCCATCGTCCCTATCATCTCACATCGCTTGAAGTGCCACTCACCTGTGCGCGCGTTGTGCTCTACGGCAAGCCCGACATGGTTCCTCTGGCCAAGCCAAGTGCCGAAGTGGCTGCCGTCGCCAAGAAAAATCTGAAAGTCGGCGACACCCTCGATTCAATCGGGGAGTATTGCTATCGCGCATGGATCATGACGGCGGCAGATGCGCGCGCTGCCCACGCCATTCCCTGTGGATTGTTGCACAAGGCCAAGGTCATCAAGCCCATTGCCAAAGGCGAACTCATCACCACAGCCAATGTCCAGGTACCAGCCGATTCAAAAATCGCTGAACTGCGCGCCCGTCAGGACAAACTGGTTTACGGTCACTAAGGAGCCCACACATGCCCGTTGCAACCGAAAAGAAAAAATCTGCGCAAGACAATGCGCCCTTTGCCATTCGCAACTATACGCCTGAACAATTGCGTGAAGTGCTGCACAAGATGCATCTCATCCGCAAATTTGAAGAGGGTGCAGAAGAAGCCTATCTGCGCGGGCTGATCCACGGCACCATGCATTTGTCGATCGGGCAGGAAGCCAGTGCGCTTGGCATTTGCATGCCGCTGACGGAAGCCGACCAGATCACGTCGACCCATCGCGGCCATGGCCATTGCATCGCCAAGGGTGCGCAGGTGGACCGCATGTTCGCGGAATTTTTCGGCAAGACCTCAGGCTATTGCAAAGGCCGTGGCGGCTCCATGCACATTGCTGATGTGAGCAAGGGAAACCTTGGCGCCAATGGCATCGTCGCTGGCGGTATTCCGATTGCAACGGGTGCTGCCCTCTCGGCCAAGATGCAGAAGAACGGCAAGGTTGTCGTGTGCTTCTTTGGTGATGGTGCCAACAATGAAGGGGCCTTCCACGAGTCCCTCAACATGGCCGCCATCTGGAAATTGCCTGTGGTGTTTGTGTGCGAAAACAACGGTTACGGGATGTCCACATCGTCTGCCCGTTCAACAGCAGTCGTCAACATTGCAGACCGCGCTGCGGGCTATGCCATGCCGGGCGTCGTCGTTGATGGAAATGATTTCTCGGCTGTTGCCGAGGCATCGTCGAACGCCGTTGACCGCGCCCGCAGGGGCGAAGGTCCAACCCTGATTGAATCGAAGACCTATCGTCATCGTGGCCATTCCAAGAGCGACCGCAACCGCTATCGCACCAAGGAAGAAATTGATGACTGGAAAACCAATCGCGACCCCATCAGCAAGTTTGAAGCTGAACTGATGCAATTTGGCGTGATCGATCAAGCAGGCATCGCCGCCGTTATCACAGCGGTGGATGCTGAAATTGCCGCAGGCATCGCCTTTGCCCAAGCCGGTGTTGCCCCTGCCACAACTGAAATTCTCAACTATGTCTATACGGAGCAACAGTAATGGATACGCAACCCCGGCAGCTCAGCTATTCACAGGCCATCCAGGAAGCGATGGCCATTGCCTTGGAGAGCGATCCACGCGTGTTCCTGATGGGCGAAGACATCGGCGTTTATGGCGGTGCTTTCCAGGTGACGGGCGATCTTGTTGAACGCTTTGGTGCAGACCGTGTGATCGACATGCCAATTTCGGAACTTGGTGGAGCAGGGGTTGCCGTTGGTGCAGCCATGACGGGCATGAAGCCCATTTTCGAATTCCAGTTTTCGGACTTCGCAACGCTAGCCATGGAGCAGATTGTCAACCAGGCCGCCAAGATGCGCTACATGCTGGGTGGCGATGTGTCAGTGCCGCTGGTCATGCGTTTTCCTTCCGGTTCTGGCACGGGTGCCGCCGCACAGCACAGCCAAAGTCTTGAAGCATGGCTGGCGCATGTGCCGGGTTTGAAAGTGTTGCAACCGGCAACGCCGCATGATGCAAAGGGCCTGTTGCTCGCCGCCATCGCCGATCCTGATCCGGTGATGATTTTTGAACATAAATTGCTTTACAAGATGAAGGGTGACGTGCCTGAGGGCTATTATACCGTACCCATCGGCAAAGCCCGCGTTGCACGGGAAGGCCGTGATCTCACCATCGTTGCCACGTCTATCATGGTGCACAAATCGCTTGAGGCGGCAGTTGCACTGGAAGCCGAAGGCATCAATGTCGAAGTCATTGATCTCCGCTGCATCCGCCCCATTGACCGTGAAACAGTCATTGCCAGCGTCAAGAAAACCCATCGCCTGATGTGCGTTTATGAAGCCGTGAAAGCTTTTGGCATGGGGGCTGAAATCAGCGCCATGATTGCCGAAAGCGATGCCTTTGATTATCTGGATGCGCCCATTGTGCGCCTGGGCGGTGTTGACAGCCCGATCCCCTATAACCCCGATCTGGAAAAGGCGGCGGTTCCGCAAGTTCCGGACATCATCGCCAGTGCCCGCGCACTGGTGCAGGGAAAGCGTTAAGCCATGGCCATTGAAGTCATTCTGCCAAAAGTCGACATGGACATGTCCACAGGCCGCCTTTCGAAGTGGCTGGTGGCCGACGGGGCCGAGGTCAAGAAGGGCGATCCGCTGTTCGAAATCGAAACCGACAAGGCCGCCATGGAAGTTGAATCGCCAGGCACCGGAAAACTTGGCCAGATCACCGCCAAGGAAGGTGACGACGTTCCGATTGGCCAGGTGATTGCCTATATCTTTGCCGCTGGTGAAACAGCTGCGGATACTGTGCAATCAAAACCTGCTGCGCCAGTTGTGGAAGCACCTGCAAAAGCAGCCCCGGTTGCTGCTGTTGAATCCAGCCCAAGCAGTGCAACGTCAGACATTCGTGCTACGCCTTTGGCCCGCAGACTGGCGAAGGAAAATGGTGTTGCACTTTCCTCAATCAAGGGGAGTGGTCCTCACGGTCGTGTTCTCAGTGCGGATATTGAAGCACTTGCCGCCAAGCCTGCACCAGTGGTGATCAAATCGGCTGCACCAGCTGCCGTGCCTGCAACTCTGGTGGAGAATGGCGCAGTACTGGTACCGCACGACAACATGCGCAAAGTCATTGCACGTCGCCTCACAGAATCAAAGTCAACGGTTCCGCATTTTTATGTTTCGGCGGATTGTCGGCTTGATGCCCTCCTCAAACTGCGCGGCGACCTGAACAAGGCAGCGCCGGTGAAAGACGGAACACCCGCATACAAGCTGTCGATCAATGACATGGTGATCAAGGCCTGGGCCCTGGCGCTGCGTGATGTGCCTGCCGCCAATGTCTCATGGACGGATGCGGCCATGCTGCATCATGCCCACGCCGATATCGGCGTTGCCGTATCCATCGAAGGTGGTTTGATCACACCCATCATTCGCAAGGCAGAGACAAAATCACTTTCGGCGATTTCGTTGGAGATGAAAGATCTGGCGACGCGCGCAAAAACCCGCAAGCTCAAATCCGAGGAATACAATGGCGGCAGTTCCGCCATCTCCAATCTTGGCATGTTCGGCGTGAAAGACTTTGCAGCCATCATCAATCCGCCGCATGCCACCATCCTTGCGGTGGGCAGCGGTGACCAGCGCGCTATTGTGGAGAATGGAGCCGTTGTTCCAGCGACAGTGATGACAGTGACACTCTCGACTGACCATCGCGCTGTTGATGGCGCTCTTGGTGCCGAGGTGTTGGCCAGTTTCAAACGTTACATCGAAAATCCAATTTCAATGTTGGTGTGATCATCGTTTCGGCGAGTATCGGCATTGCATGAAAGATAATAGTTCGAAATTGGATCATCGGAATTGATGCTTCCAGCTTCAAATTGGCTAAGCTGAAGCGGCTCGCTTTGGCATGCATTCCATTATCTATCTATAAAATATACACAATACGCGAAGTCTGTATCAAAGAGAACTTTTTCAATTACTTCTTAGAATGAACATTTGTATTTTTAATTTGACAAATAATCCGGTTACGCGCAGATCTGCCTTAACAAAAAATAAATGTCCAGTCCAAACGGATGGTCTCATGCACAGTGTGCATTGGCTGTTCGCCAAGGAATATGGTGTCGGGAGGACGATGTGAGATTGCTTGAAAATATCGAGCCCAAAAAAGTCATGTACTTTTTTGAGGAACTCAGCGCGCGCCATCGTTGCTCGCAGCACGAAAAGCAGGCCACCGACTGGGTTGCGGATTTTGCGGAAGCGCGTGGATTGAAATACCACCGTGATGCTTTGCAAAACATCATTGTGAAGAAGCCGGGAACTGCCGGTTATGAAAAGGCACCCACTGTCATTCTGCATGGCCATCTCGATATGGTGTGCAAACTTGCCGATGGTGTGACCCATGATTTTGCCACGCAAGGCGTGAAGCTGAAACTGGACGGCAATTTTATCCGTGCCGAGGGAACCACACTTGGTGCGGACAACGGCCTTGGCATTTCCTACATGCTGACGCTGCTCGACTCTGATGACATTCCGCATCCGCCGCTTGAATGCGTAATGACCGCGATGGAAGAGATGGGCAAGGTTGGCGGCGACGGTGTTGACATCAGCCTGCTCACGGGCAAGCGCATGATTGACTTCAACTGGATTGAAGAAAAGCAGTTGCTTGCGGGTTGCTCGGGCGATGTATCGTGCCGCATTGATGTTGCCGCTGACTGGCAGCCTGTTTCGAAAGATCGGGTGGGGCTGCTGTTGGACGTGCGCGGGCTTCGCGGCGGACATTGTGAATTTGATATTCATTTTGAACGCGGAAACGCCATTGTTCTTGTGGGTCGCCTGCTGCGCAAAGCCATGCAAACCGGAGATGTTGAAGTTGCAACAATTTCCGGTGGCGTACAAAACAATGTCATCCCCGCTGAAGGCAATGCGCTGATTTGGGTGAAGCCTGATCAGGTGGCGGCAGTCGAAACTGCTGTCAAAGCTTTGGCAGTCGATATCAAAAAAGAATTTCTCATTGCCGATCCCGACATGCGGATTGAAATCACACGCCCTTCCACCAAGGTGGAGCGCGTGCTTTCGGAACAAGCCGCACGAAAACTGGTGCAGACCATCCTGTTGTTGCCCAATGGCGTGCAAACGCAGAACCTGGAAGTTGCCGGGAACTGGGAGACGTCAAACAACATCGGCCTGATGATCACGACCAACACGGGCGTAGAGATTACCAGCACAATTACCAGTGCTGTCACGTCGCGCAAGCACGCTGTACTCGATCAACTCACGTTGATTGCCGAAATGGCGGGCGAGGGTGTCACTGCCAAACAGATTGGCCTTGATGCCCCTGAGTTTCCGTGGAATCCAAAGTCTCACATGCTTGAAGTTGCCAAGAAAAGTTACAAGCGCGTCATGGGCAAGGAGCCTGACGTGCTGGTGTCCGTGTGCAGCCTCGAGCTTGGCATGTTCACCCAGCGCATTGCCGGGCTTGACACTGTTGGCATCGGCACCAATCTTTTTGACCTGCATTCACCGCGTGAACATATGGATCACACCTCGGCAGCCCGCGTGTGGCCGTTGATCAAGGACGTGATGAAAAATCTCGACCGATAATCGCAGGAATACTTTGAATTAGCGTGGCTGCTTGCATCAAATGATCGGCAACCCCGTGAAAGCGTACAGGCGTGAAGCAATGGCCTGTGCGAAAAGCAGTCGGAAACTTAACGTTCTACATTGGAGGAAACCATGGAACTGAAACACACGATATCAAAGGCCCGTCGCCGCTTCGGAGCAACTGTTGTTGCGGCCGTCGCCTTGGCTTGCATGGCAGGAACCGCCATTGCCGCCGAATTCAAAAAAGAAGAATGGGTGCTTGTCGCCTCGGTGATCAACACCACCAACCCTTACATGATTTCGAACATTGAGGGTGCCAAGGCGATGTCCGCCAAGCTCGGCATTCCGTTGGAAATCGTCAACTCGAACAACTCTTCGCAAACCAGCATTTCGAGCATTCTCGCAGTTCTGGCCAGCGGCAAGAAGCCGATCATGTTCGTGAACACGGTTGCAAGCTCTGACGCGCCAACCATCGTTGACGCTGTTGGCAAGGCCGGCGGTTTCGTCACCATCTGGTGGAACAAGCCAGCTGATTATCATCCAGCTGATGTTGGCCCACACTTTGTGGCCTTCCAAAAGCACCCCGGCGTGTCTTCAGGCCGTTGCGGTGCAAAGGCCATCGGTGATGCACTTGGCGGCAAGGGCGGCGTCGTGATGCTTCCTGGCGTTCAGGACTCAACCACCAGCCAAACCCGCGTTGCGGGCTTTGAAGCTGAAATAAAGGAAAACTATCCTGGCATCAAGATTCTTGACTCGCGTCCTTCGAATTGGGATCCGCAGTTGGGTGCCAAGAACGCACGCGACCTGATCGTGAAGTTCGGCAGCGACATCAATGGCGTATGGGCCGCTGACGATGGCATGCAGATCGGTGCCATGCAGGCATTCGAAAATGCAGGCCTTCTCGACAAGGTCAAGTTCGCTTCTGACGGTCTCTATCCAACAACACTGGAAGACATCAAGTCTGGCCGCGGCGGCAACGCCATTGTCGGTGAAACCTTCCATCGTGGCTACATGGCCTCAGCTGTTGGTCTCTACACTGCCTATCTCGCTGCAAGCGGCCAGATGGACCCTGCCACACAGCCTTTGGACAAGCGCGAAAGCCTGTTCAAGCTGAGCTGCCTGACACCAGCCAACTACAAAGAGTACCTGAAGTACGACGAGCCAGATGCACCGGCGAAGTTCATCGAACAACTTGAAAAAGTTGGTCCATGGGCCGCAGAACCGATGCCACTGGTTGGCGGCGGTGCTGAAGAAATGCCGAAGTAATTCCGGCAACACATGATACTCTGGTCGGGACCACGCGTTCCGGCCAGAACCTTCTGGCACGACGCAGCATCAAACCCGAGTTCACAACCATGCAATTTTCCGTGCCAAATGAGTGGAAAGGCCCAGCCGCGCTGATAGGGTCTATTGTTGTGCTCGCCATTGTATTTACCTTCCTCAACCCGCGATTTGGAAGTCTCGAAAATTTCCGGAACATTTTGTTTCAGGTCGCGGTTCCCTTGATCATCATTGTTGGCACAACGCTTGTCATACAATTGGGATCAATCGATCTCTCCGTTCAAGGCATCATGGGTGCCGCGGGCATGGCGTGGATTTTGCTTTCAGCCAACACGCGCAATGAAACCGACCTTGGGGCCTTGGCTTGGGTGATTGGAATTGGCATTGGCCTGGCACTTGGGCTTCTTGCAGGGGCGCTTCATTCGCTCATCAAAGTTCCGTCTTTTGTCGTGACTTTGGGAACGTGGTATATCGGTCTTGGCATTGGAATCATTCTCTATGGCGACGCCATGTTACCCAGTCTCAAAAGCAACAGCCTCATGGCATGGCCAACGAAGCTGACCATTGGATTGCCAAATGCCTTTTGGCTGGCCGTCGTCATACTCGCAGCCGGCATTTTGATCAGTCGCTACACACATTTTGGCCGTGGTGTGCTGGCCATTGGCAACAACGAAACCATCGCAAACAACACTGGCATGCCGGTGAACAGCATCAAGATCATCGCCTTTTCGATCGCCGGAGGCTTGAGCGCACTTGCCGGAATTCTGGCGACGATACAGTTGGGGGCAGGTTCGCCTGATATGGGGTCCGGGCAATTGTTCACAGTGATCCCCGCTGCTGTCATTGGCGGAACTGCATTGAGCGGGGGCGAAGGCGGCATCATGCGGTCCACAATCGGGGTGTTCCTGTTGATCATGCTGAACAACGGTCTTGTGTTGGCGGGCGTCAATCCCAACTATCAGGCCGGCGTTTTTGGATCGATTTTGATTGCAGCAATTGTTGCCGTTGCCCGCCCGGACCGTGGCCGCCTGAAGATCGCAAAATAAAAATGGCAACTCCAACCGTTCTCAAATTTACAAACATCAGCCGGACCTTCGGCAGCGTGTCAGCTGTCAAATCCATATCGCTCGAAATCAAGCGCGGCGAAGTCATCGGCCTTGTCGGTGAAAATGGTGCAGGCAAATCCACACTGCTGAAAATCCTCGCAGGCGTTGTGCAGCCGGACGAAGGCCAGATGGAAATCAACGGCGTGCAGATGAAATTCAGCAGCCCCAATGATTCCGTCAAAGCCGGAATTGGTGTGGTGCATCAGGAACAGTCGCTGTTTACCAACCTGACGGTGGCTGAAAATCTCGACCAGAGAAATTCGGGCCGTATTGGCTACAAAAACTGGGCGCGGCTGAACAGCCAAGCCACTGCGGCCCTGAAGAAAATCGGCATCGACCTTGATCCCAAAAGCAAGATCAGCGATTTGTCCTTTGTGGACCGGCAAATGGTGGAAATTGCAAGGGCCGTGTCGATTGATCCCGACATGAAGGGAACCCCGCTGATCATTCTGGATGAACCGACGGCAGTTCTGGAGCAGAATGAAACCGCTGTTCTGGAACACGAGATCAAGAAGCTGAAGGAATTTGCCAGTGTCATTTTCGTGTCACACCGGCTGGACGAAATCATGCGGATTTGTGACCGTGTGATTGTGATGCGCAGCGGCAAGATTGTCAGTGACAAAAAAACCGGTGAAGTCACCAAACAAGACCTGTTTCGGGATATGGCGGGCGGTGTTTCCCAGACCGCCCATGTTGATCGCAACCGTTCGCCGGCAGGTGCAAAACCGGCAATCGAAGTCAAGGGGCTCACCCGCAAGGGCAAGTTCAAGAACATTTCCTTCGCCGCCAGACCCGGTGAAATCATCGCTTTTGTGGGGTCCAATGCGTCGGGCCGGGAAGCTGTGGCCAGAGCCGTGTTTGGTGCCGAGGAATATGATTCAGGCAGCATCGAAGTGAAGGGCAAAGCTGTTTCGCATTGGAACATCAGAAAAGCCGTCAAGGCTGGTCTTGCCTATATTCCATCCGAACGCAAGGTCGAGGGCATGATCGCCGGAATGTCAGCAACCCGCAATGTGGCGCTGGTCCATCAGGGCGATGGTGCAACGGGTCCGTTCCTGCGGCTGCGGCGATTGGCAACCGCTGCTCAAACGTGGTTTGATCGGTTGGACGTCAGGCCAAACCTGATCGCGTTGCCGTTGATTTCGTTTTCGGGCGGCAACCAGCAAAAAGTCGTGTTGGCGAAATGGCTGAATTCCCCTCACATCAACGTCTTGTTGCTCGATCATCCGCTGCGCGGTCTTGATGTTGGTGCAGCCCAGACAGTGGATGCGCAGATCACCAAGGCCTGTGAAGCAGGTGCTGCGGTTGTGCTGATACCAGACACAATAGAAGAGGCGCTGGAAATGGCCGACGAGATCATTGTCATGCGCGATGGCGAAATTTCAGCCCGTCATGATCTCAGAGTGAAACACAGCCTGACCCTTCAGGATATCGTGGCGGAGATGGTATGACCCAACCCACCGGACCAGTTGCTGGAAAAACCGAACCGTCAGGCCTGTTTGCTGCCGCCGATGTCACGCGAAAAATCCGGCGCGCCATCAGTTGGAGCGCCCTTGCACCGCCGCTGGTTTTCATAGCGATGTTGCTTGCCGTTTCCGTCCTGAACTCCAACTACCTCGGCCCCCTTGGTATTTCGATTGCCACGGCCACGGCTGCTCCCATCCTGTTTCTGGCGCTCGGTCAGTCTATGGTGTTGAACATCGGATCAATTGACCTCTCGAATGCGGCGATTGCCCTGCTGGGTGCGCTTTTGCTGGCGCTGGCCCTTCCACCCATGGGTTTCGGGGCCATGATTGTGGTTCTCATTGCAGTAACAGTGATAGGAGCCATCAACGGTGCCGTCATCGGCTACGCCCAGGTTCCATCCTTCGCGCTCACACTCGGGACGCTTGCCATTTTGCAAACCGCTGCTTTGGTCGTCAGTGGTGCGGACACGATTTACGTTACGGAAAACCGCGAGATTGTCTCTACTCTTTTCGAGACGCAAATTTTCAACGCTCCGCTGACGTTCTGGATCGGCATTGTCATGGCGGCCATTTTCTGGGCTGTTCTGCGCTACACTGTGTTGGGCCAGAACATGACTGCGATGGGCAAGAACGAACTGGCTGCAACGCTTTCCGCCGTTCCAACAAGCAGGGTCCGGATCATCGCTTATGCGCTTTCAGGCTTCATGGGCGGGCTTGCAGGTCTCAGCATTGTGGCACAATCAGGGTCGGCTTCCGCCAGCGGTCTTGGCAGTGATTTGCTCTTGCCGGGCATTGCAGCGGCACTGATTGGCGGCACCTCGATCTCAGGCGGCCAGACCAATCCGCTGAATGTGGTGTTTGGCGGACTGACCGTTGGCTTCGTGCCCATTGCCATTCAAGCCATGGGACTTGGTGCGCAAGCCCAGAGTCTGGTCTATGGCATTTTCATTATTCTGGTCGTGGCACTGACAACCGTGCGTTCACGGGAAACCGTCATCAAGTAAATTTGGTCAGGTTTCGGCTGTCATGAGTGGCCTGACGCAGGTTTCATCCACTGAAATTATTTCAGGGCGATTGACATTGTTCTAGTTCTGTTCTTATGTGCCGTGATGCACATTCTTTTCCCATGTACGCAGGCAGCAGGTCTGATATTTCACTTTATCTCCATCGCACGCATTTGTGCTGCATGAGAGTGCCGGATCATGCGTGCGGAAAAACTGGCGGCTCTGAAAGCATCTCTTGTCCGACCCGGATTGGAACAGAAAATTGCGCGTGCCCTGCTGGGCCATGGCGATGTTGATGTTTGCCTGAAGGGCGGGCTTCAGCTTGGGGTTCTGCATGAGGTGTTTGCGGTGGCGGGGCATGAGGCGGCGGCCACAGGCTTTGTGGCGGGGCTTGCCGCGCGTGTGGTGGATGGCAAGCACCTGCTGTGGATAAGGCCGGATTTTTCGGCGCTTGAATTTGGTGAACTTTCACCCACGGGGTTTCTGGAGCTTGGGCTTGATCCCGCACGCATGCTGCTGCTGTGCGTCAGCAATGCCAGCGAGGGGCTTCGGGCGGCCCATGATGCATTGTCCTGCATGGCGCTGGGGGCAGTGGTGATTGAAATTCCGGGCAGTCCGAAAACGCTTGATCTTGTTGCCAGCAGGCGTTTGACGTTGGCGGCCACGCAAAAATCTGTGACGACATTCCTGTTGCGGCTGGGAGCTGAACCTGATGCCAGCACGGCTGAGACGCGCTGGCTGGTGCGCACCGCTGCTTCATCGGCGCGTGCGGGAGATTGGGGTTACCCGGTGTTTGAAGCGAGTTTGATTCGCAACCGGCACGGCAATACGGGGCGTTGGTTCATGGAGTGGAATTGTGATGGGCGTATCTTCCAAAGTTCCACGGCGGATCATGGCGCTGTGGTTTCCGCGATTGCCAACGGACCGGCTGCAACGGCGTGAAAGCGTAAAAAGTGCGGCACCTTTGGTGTTGGTTGCAAAAGTCGACAATGCACTGCGTCTGTCGGCGGTGGACCGGAAAGCCACGGCGCTGGGTTTGACCGTCGGCCAGCCGCTGGCCAATGCCCGGGCCATGCTGCCCGCCCTTGATGTTGTCACAGCGGATGATGCTGCGGATGTGAAACTGCTGGAAAACATTGCGGCGTGGTGTGACCGCTTCACGCCGCTTGTGGCGCTGGATGGTCCACGCCGGCTGTTGCTTGATGTGACGGGGGTCAGTCATCTTTTTGGCGGTGAGCAGGTGATGCTGGAGCGGATTTGCAGCAGTCTTCAGGCCCAAGGTTTTGCGGTGCGGGGTGCTGTAGCTGCAAGTGCCACGGCGGCGCGGGCTTTGGCGCGGCACCGTGACGGGGTTGTTGTGCAGCCGGGTCATGAAGAAAAGGCGATGAAGCCCTTGCCTGTTGAGGCGCTTGATCTTGGTGTTGTGACGACCCATGCGTTTCGCCGTGCGGGTTTGAAAACGGTGGGGCAGGTGGCTGGCCGCAAACGTTCCGAACTCACCACGCGCTTTGGGGCGAACGTGGTGGCGACACTTGATCTGGCTTTTGGCCTTACGCAAAAACCAATCACACCCCGCACAGCGCCGCCTGATTATTGGCAGGAACAGAATTTCGCTGAACCTGTGGCCACGGAGGAGGTGATCCGCAACACGCTGACAGCTTTGGCTGGCGGTTTGGCAAAAACCCTGGAGCGGCACGGCGAGGGTGCACGTCGTCTTGAAGCCGTGTTCTTTCGCTCTGATGGCGCGGTGCGGCGCATTGCCATTGAAATGGGTGTGCCAACGCGCGACCCTGCCATTATCGAGCGGTTGTTCCGCGAGAAGCTCGATACACTCGCTGATCCGCTTGATCCCGGATTCGGTTTTGACCTGATCCGGCTGTGCGCCACGCGGGTGGAGAGGGCGGCGACGGAAGTGGTTGATCTCGACGCCCATGCCAATGCTGCATCGGACATCGGCTTTCTGGTGGACCGATTGGCCACGCGCTTTGGTGGTGACCGTATTCTGGTGTTCCAGCCACACGACACGCATATTCCGGAAGCGGCCTGGCGCATGGTGCCTGCACAACATGCAAAGCCGTCGAAACAGGTGTGGCAGAAAGTCCGAAAACCTGAGGATGCACCGCGCCGTGCCCTTCGCCTGTTTGCACGACCGCAGCCTGTGGACTTTACATCGTCGCAGCAATTTGTCTGGCGCAGGGTTGTGCATGTGGTGGCGCAACATGCAGGACCGGAGCGCATTGCCATGGAATGGTGGCGGCATGACACGCAGCAGCCAGAGCGGGATTATTTTCGCGTGGAGGACGGTGAGGGCAGGCGCTACTGGCTTTATCGCAACGGAGTCTCAGCACAATGGTTTGTGCATGGGGTTTTCGCATGACTGAATATGCCGAAATTGCTGTGACCACGAATTATTCTTTTTTACGCGGCGCATCGCATCCGAAGGAATTGATCCAGACCGCAGCGCATCTCGGCCATGCCGCCATTGGCATTGCCGACCGGAATACACTGGCAGGCGTGGTGCGGGCCTATGCAGCCTTGCAGTACATTCACGGTGAAAAGCCCAAGCTGCTGGTGGGGTCACGTCTGGTTTTTGTGGATGGCACGCCGGATATTCTGGCCTATCCCACAGACCGGGCTGCCTATGGTCGATTGTGCAGGCTGTTGAGTGTGGGGAAACTGCGGGCACCGAAGGGTGAATGCTATCTGTCACTGCATGATCTTATGGCGTGGCAGGAGGGGTTGTTGCTGGTGGTGATGACGTACAGCAGTGCGGAGCAGGCGGGGACTGCGCATTTCTGGAACAGGGATTTGAATGTGGAGGAAGAGAAGGGACCTCATCCCCCCTTCGGGGACCTTCTCCAGCAAGAGGGCTGGAGAAGGGACTATGGACAGACCTCCATCGACGTCGTTGAGGGAGGTCTACATGTCGTCCCTTCTCCAACGCCCTCTTGCGTTGGAGAAGGTGCCCAACGGGCGGATGAGGTCCCTTTCTCTTCCCTCACCACACTCAAAACCCTCGCCCCAGATCGCCTCTGGCTTGGCGTATCCATGCTGCACCATGGCGATGACCAGCGGCATTTGCGACAGTGGCAGCGGGTGGCGCATGATGTTGGGGTGCCGCTGCTCGCCCATAATGATGTGCTGTATCATTGTGCTGAGCGGCGGGAGTTGCAGGATGTTGTGACCTGCATTCGCGCACATGTGACGCTGGATGGTGCGGGGCGGCTGTTGCAGGCCAATGCCGAGCGGCACCTGAAATCCTGCAGCGACATGCAGGCGCTTTTCCATGAAGCGCCGGAGGCTGTTGCGGAAAGTCTGCGCTTTGCTGACCGTATCCATTTTTCACTCGACCAGCTCAAATATAATTATCCTGATGAACCCATCCCCAAGGGAAAATCGGCACAGCAGCATCTGCATGAACTGTCATGGGCGGGGGCGGATGAGCGTTATCCCGCAGGCATTCCAGACAAGGTGAAGGTGGCGCTGGAGAAGGAATTGGCGCTCATCACCAAGATGGAAATTGCGCCGTATTTTTTGACCGTGCACGACATTGTACGCTTTGCCCAAAGTCAGAACATTCTCTGCCAAGGCCGTGGTTCTGCTGCCAATTCTGCTGTCTGCTATGTGCTGGGCATTACCGCTGTGGACCCCATGCAAATTGATCTGCTGTTTGAACGCTTCATCAGCGAAGAGCGCCGGGAGCCACCCGATATTGACGTGGATTTTGAACATGAGCGGCGGGAGGAGGTTATCCAGAATATCTACCAGCGTTATGGCCGCGCCCATGCGGCCTTGGCGGCGACGGTGATCTGCTACCGGCCCCGCAGTGCCATTCGCGAGGCGGGAAAAGTGTTCGGGTTGACGGATGACGTGACGGCCAATTTGTCCGGCAGTGTGTGGGGCGGTTGGGGCAGTGGCATCAAGGAACGGGAAATACTTCAGGGCAGGCTGGACCCTGCCAACCCCATGGTGGCGCGGGCGGTGAAAGCCGCCAATGACCTTATGGGTTTTCCGCGTCACTTGTCGCAACATGTGGGGGGTTTTGTGCTGACACAGGACCGCCTGGATGAATGTGTGCCCGTTGGCCCCGCCACCATGCAGGACCGGTTCTTCATCGAGTGGGACAAGGACGACATTGACACGCTGCGCATGATGAAGGTGGATGTTTTGGCGCTGGGCATGCTCACCTGCATCCGCAAGGCTTTTGATCTCATCCGGCAGCATGAAGGCAAAAGCTATGACCTTGCCACGGTGAATCGTGAGGACGCACCGGTTTATGAGATGATGCAAAAAGCCGACACCATCGGGGTGTTTCAGATTGAAAGCCGGGCGCAGATGAACATGCTGCCGCGCATGAAACCAAAAGTGTTTTATGATCTGGTGATTGAAGTCGCCATCGTCCGGCCCGGCCCCATTCAGGGTGACATGGTGCACCCCTATATGCGGCGGCGCAGCGGGCTTGAGAAGGTGGAATACCCATCACCATCACCGGAACATGGCGAGGCTGACGAGTTGTTCAACGTGCTCAGCAAAACCATGGGGGTTCCGCTGTTTCAGGAGCAGGCCATGAAGCTTGCCATTGTGGCGGCGAAGTTTACACCCGAAGAGGCCAATGGCTTGCGCCGTGCCATGGCGACGTTCAGGAATGTTGGCACCATCAACAGTTTTCGCGACAAGTTTGTGGGGCGCATGGTGGCGCGTGGCTACAAACAGGATTTTGCAGAACGTTGCTTCAAGCAGATTGAGGGTTTTGGTGCCTATGGTTTTCCGGAAAGCCATGCCGCGAGTTTTGCGCATCTGGTTTATGTTTCAGCCTGGATCAAGAAATACCATCCCGCAGCCTTTGCCTGTGCGCTGTTGAATTCGCAGCCCATGGGGTTTTATGCGCCAGCTGAAATTGTGCGCGATGCCCGCGAGCATGCGGTTGAGGCCCGGCATGTAGATGTGAATTTCAGCGCGTGGGACAATACGCTTGAACTTGGTGCTGATGGGGCGCTGGCACTGCGCCTGGGCTTTCGCCAGATCACCGGTTTTCGTGAGGCATGGGCCAACGCATTGGTTACGGCGCGGGGCAATGGCTTTGATACGGTTGCCGTGGTGGCGCGGCGGGTGTGCTTGCCGAAACGGGCGCTGGTGACGCTGGCGGAGGCGGACAGTTTTCAATCCATCGACAAGGATCGCCGTGAAATCCTGTGGGCGGTGCGGCGCATTCCCGATGATGATGCGCTTCCCTTGTTTGCCGCACAGTATGTTGAGGAACAACCGGACGAGGAAATTGATGCTCTGCCGCTGATGCCGCTGAGTGAACATGTGCTGGCTGATTACCAGATGTTGCGATTGTCATTGAAAGCGCACCTCATGTTTTTCCTGCGCGACATGTTTCGCGGTGAGGGCGTTCTGGATTGTGCTGAAATCACTGCGGCACGTGATGGCTTGAAAGCAAAGTGCGCCGGCATTGTGTTGACGCGGCAAATGCCGGGGGATGCAGGTGTGGTGTTTGCAACGCTCAGTGACGAGGCGGGTGTTGTCAATGTGGTGGTGTGGCCAAAACTGGTGGAGACGTTTCGCCGGGAAATCATGGGGGCGCGGCTCATGCTGGTCGAAGGCAAGGTGCAGCGCAGCCCTGAAGGTGTGGTGCATCTGGTGGCGACACGGATTTATGACCGCTCACATGAGTTGCTGCGGCTGTCAGAAGACCAGGCAGAGGCACCGCCGTTTGCGACACAAGCCGCCAGACACCATCACCCACGCGATTTGCGCACGGTGCCAAAATCGCGGGATTTTCACTGAAGAAAAATCACTTTGCCTTGAGGCGCAGCAGTGCATCTTCCACCTTGAACTTCTGGCCGCGCGCAAGAAGAACTTCACATACACCATCATCATCGCACAGCATGGTATTTGTACGTTGCGGCAGCCGCAGCTTGAAAACAGTGCCATCCCGCGTGGCTTCATTGCTGCACAGCATGTTTGACTCACAGGCTGAAATCAGTTGGGACAAATCTCCGTTTGCAGCCTGTGCGCCACACAACATGGCCGACAGGGCAACAGTCGCGAAGCCTGCCAAAACAAATTTTTTCGTCATCGACGAATCCTCCAATTGAACAGCCCCTTCGTTTCAGACTAGGGGACAAAACCAGAGAGGACTGTTAGACGGTTCACACTGTGAGTTGCGATGTGACTGGCAGACCGAGTGTATTGCCTGAAGGGGTCCAAACGGCTTCTGCACTTTGGCCGTGGAAGGTCCACCACAGTGTTATCCAGCCACCTTGTCCTTTCTCGCTGGAGTCAAGGTCACAATAATTTGCTGCATTCATTCTAAAAGAATTGATCTGCATTGGAGCCCAAATCAGGGGGGAAACCGGAACGTCAGTCGAGTCTCCCAAGTTTCCCTTGAAAGCGCCATGAATGGATTTGCGCAAACTACCGGAGTGCTGTTTTATCACATCGAGGTTTGCATTGCTGATGCGACCGTCAAGCGTCAGCGCCAGCATTTTCAGGAACTGCAGCACATAGACGTAAGACGAGTCAGCACCAGCACCAATGAGAGCTTCGCGGATTGCATCACGCACCGGATCGTCGCCGTCAATGACTCCAAGCAGGGACGTCAAAGCCTTTCCCAGCGCATTCAAGGCAGCCACACACGCAGCCGTTTGCTCGAGGTCGCAGACAAACAAAAACCGGTTCCCGTCCGGAAACACATCAAGATAATGCTGGTTGTAGATCTGTGCCATTCTCTCAGCGGCAACTTTCGGGCCAAGCGCACGTCCCTCCTCTTTCAGCAGCCCAACCATACTTTCATAGGGAAAACCATCAGCATCAACCATTGTGCTGGAGCAGAGCGCAAGTGGTGAAACCTCGCGCAATTCGTGCATGGTTTCGATCATGCACATGTAGCAGGAGTCAAAGGCAATGATATCAAAAGCGCGTTGCTTTTTTGCCTTGGACATGCCCACAAGAACATTGGCGAAATCCTTCATGTTGGCGCGTGCGCGTTCAATGCCTTTTTGCTGCTGCTCATCCAGCATCACCATGCCGCCACCGTGGCCCCAGAAAATCAATATTTTTTGTTGGGGATTGTGGTTATCTGAAAACGTCTGAAAATGGCTGTTTGCTTCATTCAGCACGAGATTGAATACGTCGGGGCTGGTCACAATCTTGTTTCGAAGGGCAAATGACACTGGAACAAATTCATTTTCACTGGCACCGGGCGGCAACAGGTATTTGAATGTTTCGGATTTACCTGGTCGTGCAGTGGTGGAGTCAGCCACGGTATCCACCATGATATAGGCGCAAATACCGTTCAGGTTTACACAGGATTTTATGGCATCGATGTTCTCCCGGGCCTTGCCAGCCAGTTCATTCTGGGCTGACATATAAAGCATCAACTGTGTTGAAGCGGGTTGCGCCATGATCTTCCCCTAATGTTGAAATTGAAACCCAAATTCCTGCAAGCGGCTCAGATAAACAGTCGGCGAAAAGGCCGGCACGTTTTTCAAACGAGTTTCTGCTGCTGCAATGACTGAAGACATGTTTGCGAGCAGATTGCTGCAATCAGTTTCCTTGATTCCACTGGGCATGCTTGAATGCCAATCTGCAATGCCCGCTGAACGGGTTCCCATGACAGCTTCACAGCTCAACAGAAAACTGCGCCGCTTGAAATGCTCGCCCTTGGCGTGGTCGATCACTTGTGCTGCCTGATGCGCCGTAAGCAAACCGCTTTCACAGGCCATGTCAGCGTAACCTCTGATGTCCACCATGGCATCGGTCAAAGCTGCCCAACCGGTTTCTGCCGGGCCGTGGAGAACAGCAACTTCGTCATCGTCCTCAAGATGTCCTGACGCGAACGCCTCGAAGACTGCGCCATAGCCCGTCATGCCATGGTCGGCCAGTTCCGCTGCCCGAAGGGCGCCCATGCTGGAAGCTCCAATGACGGTAACGCCTCTGGACAGTGCCCACAGTATTTCCTTGTGCCAAACCGACGGGCCGGATTCGAATACACCATCAATCAGGACGATGGTGTCAAAGTGATCGACAACGGCGCGGGTGATATCGCCCATTGCTGCCGGTGGCCGGAACCGAACGTCAACAAATTGTTCCGCCTTGGCGCGGCGCAGGGTGGGGCCCAGGAAGACCACGGTGTTCGGGGATGACGTCATGCAAGCACCGCCTGCCCGACAGTTTCAGGTTTTACGAAATGATTTGCGTCAGGCGTATCGCACATTTCGGGCACGATGACTTTTACGACTGATACAGGCTCTTCATCCGGAGAAAGGCGCACCACGGCGATAGTGCCGGACCCTGATTTTTCCAGACGACGGATTGTTTCACGCAAGGCCATTGCGGGGTGTTCGAAAATCTCTTCAGTCGGGGGCAACTGTTGCCGCACCAGCGATTGTTGCATCACCCAGCGCCGGCTTTCGACAATGCTTGCATAACGTTCACCATAGTCTGACCAGTCCAGATCATCGCGGCTTCCAGCGATATAGGTCAACCTGATTTGCAATGCTTCAGAGACCGCCTTTTGAATTGCGGATGCCGATGTGAGCGCTGCGGCCGAGCCTTGGACATAGGCCGTTGTGGCGGCTGGCGCGAGGTCAAAGACTTCAGCAAGATAACATGGGACAAGGTTTGGTCCGGTCATATTCCAGATCAGGACTTCAAGCTTTGCTGCGGCGATCAAGTCAAGCAAGGTTTTGATGTGTCTTGAATGAACAGAACCAACATCCACAAGTGTCGCCGCCCGGCGATCATCCTCAAGCTGGTTCCAGGCGTTGTGGCAATCGCGCTCCACGACTTCACAAAGCCCGTGCAGAATGGCGCTTGTTTCGTCAAAGCCAGCCGCCAAACCCGTGGCCCCGAATTGCAGTACGCGGGTTTGCTCCCGTGCTTTTGCCGTGTAGTCCATTGAAATGACCTGCCAAGGCACCAGTATTGGGCGGTTCGTCTGGAGGCCGTATCCGCTCACCCATTCTAACAACTCATTGCCCATGTCGGTGCCCGCATCAATCGCTTCGAGCGTCGAAGGGTCCAGGGCTGTCCCCGGTTTCAGATCCTGGAATTTGGATTGCTGCAACGGGCCAGGTGCCACTTCGCTGTAGAACAGTTCTGCTGCTTCCATTACCGCAGATAGCTTGGCACTTTCCGGCGTTGGTCCCTTGCCAAAACTGACCGTGAGATTGCGCGAGTTTGGCCTGATTGCAGCCACTACCGGGTAGCCGACGTGATCCAAACCAGTCAGATTGGCCAATCGACTTACGCCAATCTGCTTGGCAAGAGATGAAACAGCAGTTTCCATCGTCAGCATCCCACAGATGTGATGGACTATCGGTTGGAAGGTTTTCCGCCCTTAGACATGTCCACGACAATCTTGTTGTTCTTGTACCGGAAAAACACTTGTTTCGAGCCCTTTGACATGCTGACTGTTGTGCCACCCATCGGCTCGACCGGGTTGAGCCAGATGGCCTGACGCACGCCGTCGGCAACTTTGAAATCACCCAGCAACTGATCCATGTTCCGGAAAACCTGGCCAACCGGATCTATGCCCGCAGGTACAGCTCCGTCATTTTCCTTTTCAAAGAATTTTGCTGAAATGCCGTCCGCATGGTTGAGGAATTCTGCAGGAAAAACGCACTTGTTCAATATTGATAAAGGAATAAAATAATACAAATCATCTTTTGCAAGAACAACACCTGAACCTTGCACGGATTTGATGAATTCTTCGGCTGTTTGGGCTGGCATTTTTTGCTCTCTCTGTTTGGACCAATTGAAAAGGCACGATATGAGAACTGAAAATTTCGGACTGTGAACCAGATAACACTTGGACTAGGATCGTTCATTGGTTGCCACCTGTCAATTGGCTTCATCAGCTTAAATGTGTTCACAATGTACAGCACGCTAGAACTGGCCTTCCTCCATGCGGACGCATGCAGTTTCAGTGCTGCAATGGCGGCGTCGGCGGATTCTGCTGTTACACGGCTGAAGAACGGGCAGAGTGTTTTTGAGCGTGTGTCCCGCAGCCATGGCGGGCGGGTAGTGAATATGGTTGGTGACAGCGTGCTGTTGGCGTTTGATACTGTCCAGGCGGCCTATCAATCGGCGCATCAGGTATTGCAGGACTTTGAACAGCCTGACCAGAAAGCGACGGGCATAAAGTTTTTTGACTATCGCATTGGCATCACCAAGGGCCGCGTTAGCGTGTACAATGATGAATTATATGGCCACAGTATCAACATGGCGGCGCGCATTGGTTCACTTGTGGGGCGCAACAATGTGGGCGTGGAGCGCAGTGCCTGGGCACAGGTCAGGGCTCATGCAACGGGCAATGACGTCAAGGAACGCATCCTGTTTGCCAAACCGGATGAACCGCACGTCGACTTCTTTGAAATTTGCCGGAAGGCAAATGCTGCCCATGGTAATGGTCAATCGTCTGTATTCAGGAATGCGCCAATCATTGCCATAGCGCCGCAATACGGGGACACGACGGAGCAACAGCGCAGACAGCACAATGAAATTCTCGAAGCCTTCGTCTGGAACTGTGCCAGCTATTTTTCAAGCTATGGATGGCAAGTCGAGCCGGTCAGCAATGAGAAGCTGCAATTCGGGGGGGAGGGCATTTCCGCAGATTATGTCGTCCGCTGTCTCGCCAGTCCACTGCTAATGGGTTATCGCCTTTTTGCGTCTTTAACTTCCCGGCATACAAAAGACGGTGTCCGGAATTTTACGCGTGACTCGGATCATCTTGACAAGGCCGTCGCGAATGCTGCTGCACTTGCTTCCCTCGTGGGATCATCCATTGCCCATTCTGAACTGGGACGTGCATCGCAAACCCGCGGCGTTGGCTCTCACCAACTGGTTGCAGCAGGACGGCAAAGCATAGCGGGTTTCTCTGCTGAACATTTTGCCGAGGGCATGGGGTATTTGTCGGCCGCTGAAAAACTTGACCCTGAATATCCGCTGTTGCTTTCATCGTTGGCGCGGGCTCACGCTGTGGCTTGGCGTTACGGTTGGGCGGATCCTCATGTGGATCACCTCGACAAGGCCCTGAGTTTTGCAAAGAAAGCCATTCTGCTGGCTCCCACAGATGCGCGATGTGAAGCCGATCTGGGTTTCGTGAAATTGTGGGCGAATGAACCTGTTGAGTCGGCTTGGCATTATGAACGCTCTCTGGAAGCACTTCCCTATCACCCGGAACTTGCTGCAGATGCCGGCATGGTATTCGGGTATATCGGCAGCCACGACAAGGCCGCCTTGGTGATTGAGCGTTCAATTGCCAACCTGCCCACTGATGCGGATTATCGTTTATGGTCTTTGGGTGATGTGTATCATGCAAAGCGGGATTACAAGAACTCGCTCAAATGGTTGTCGCGGATGACCGATCAAAGTCAGGCGCAACGGTTGATGGCCGCCAACAAGGCACGGCTTGGGCTTGATGCTTCAAGGCATGTGGCAAATGTACTGGCGTTGCAGCCCGAATTTTCGGTGCGGCATTGGGTTGGCATTCAGCCCTTCACCGATGAACAGGAACGTATGGACTTTGCAGAAGCCTTGTTGTTGGCGGGTTTGCCAGCGTGAGGTTCCACGCTATAGTGGTGCCATGATCATCGCTGCTCCCCTTGAAAAAGCCCGGGCCACGGGTGCATTGGCAATTTCCAGATTGTTCAACGGCGTTGCCGATAACGAGCGCCAATTCGTGCTGGGCGTTTCGAAGGCCTTGCATGTCAAGAAACACGCCACGCTGTTTGAGCGGGGTGATGTTGCGGGCATCCTGTATGTGGTTCACAGCGGGCGCATCGAAATTTCAATCATCACTGAACTTGGCCGCAAGATAGTGCTCAACCAAATTCCGCATGGCCATTGCTTTGGAGAAATTGGAATGCTCGACACCTTTGAACGCACGGCTTCGGCTGTGGCACTGGAGGACACGGTGTTGTTGCCGGTGATGCGCGCAACTTTCATGGAGGCGGTTCGAAAAAGCCCGCAACTTGCCATCAACATGATGGAGATTCTGTGCGAACGGCTGCGCTGGGTCAGTGACTCGGTTGAAGAATATGCCTTGCATGCGCTTGACCTGCGATTGGCGCGACGGCTGTTGGTGCTGCACAAGAATTTTGGTGATGACTCGCATGGCGTTCGCATCACGCAGAATGAGCTTGCTGATTTTGCCGGAGCCACGCGAGAATCAACCAACAAGATCCTCATGCACTGGAAGGCTGACGGATTGGTTGATGTGATGCGCGGGAAGATTGTGATTCTGGATTTGAAACGACTTGACCACATCGCGAATGGCGATGTGAAGGGTTAAGGCGTGATCATTTGAAGTTGGCTTGATCGTAGGACTAGGGACTGTTTGCTCTTTCGCAAACTGTCCCTGATCTTAAAATCGGGGACAGCTTGCAAGGAAGTGCAAGCAGTCCCCCGTCTGCCTCAACCAAAAAGGATCACGCTCTAATATTCCAGCAGTTGTTTCATGGTTGCAAGGTAGCGCGTGTTGATCGCCTCCCGATGTTGATGGCGACCCTGGTCAACGTGTTTTCGTCCATGGACCCAGACACAGTCGACTTTGTACCTATCCGTAAAAAGCCAGTAGTCGAGCAACTTGTCTTCGGCAAGATAGGGAAACTCACCCACATCGAGTGACAGGAAATCCGCAGCGTTTCCTGGCGCCAGTCCTGCGTTCTGGCCCAAAGCCGCTGCTCCACCGTGCAGGGCTTGCTGATAGAGATACCGGCCATTTGATGCGTTGGGTTCTGCGAGCACATTGCGGGCGCGACCTTGCAGGCGTTGGGAGTATTCAAGTTGGCGCAACTCACCGGGCAATGAAATCTGCACGTTCGAGTCCGAGCCAACACCAAACCTTCCACCAGCTTCCAGAAAAGCCTGAGCGGGAAAAATTCCGTCGCCCAGATTTGCTTCGGTGATGGGGCACAAGCCTGCGACAGCACCTGACTGTGCCAAACGCCGTATTTCCAAATCGGTCATGTGGGTAGCGTGAACCAGGCACCAGTTCTTTGCAACCGGGGCGTTGTCCAGCAACCATTGAACCGGGCGTGCGCCGGACCAGAGCAGGCAATCTTCCACTTCCTGGGTTTGTTCTGCCACATGGATATGGATGGGCAAGCCTCTGGCCATGGCGATCAAGGTTTTCAATTTGTCTGGCGCAACCGCCCGCAAGCTGTGGGGCGCAATGCCGATGTTCGCACCGGGCAATTTCGCAATTGCGGCAGCACTGGCAGCAAACAAGGTTTCAAATTGCGTCATGTTGTTGACAAAGCGGCGTTGCCCTTCATGCGGGGGCAGGGAGCCGAACCCTGCATGGGCATAAAACACCGGGAGCAACGTCAAGCCAATGCCAGTTTCCGCACTCGCTGCGGCAATGCGTGTCGCGTGTTCTGCGATGTTGTCATAGAGGCGGCCATCAGGGTCGTGGTGCAAATAATGAAATTCGCCAACGCGTGTGAATCCTTGTTCCAGCATTTCCATATAAAGTTGGGCGGCAACTGCTTCAATGTCGTCGGGAGACATTTTGAGAGCGAATTCATACATCAATTTGCGCCAGCTCCAGAAACTGTCGGCCCCGGCCCCCCTGGTTTCTGCAAGGCCTGCCATGGCGCGCTGGAAGGCGTGGGAATGGAGATTGGTCATGCCAGGGAGAACAGATCCGTGCACTTCATCTGCGGGATGCTGTTTTGCCTCAACCTCAATTTTGATAATCCGGCCATCTGCCCAAGACATGCGAACGTTTTTGGCCCAACCGTTGGGCAGCAATGCGGTTCTGGCGTGAATGTGTTGCATTGAATTTTACTCTTCCACCGTCATCCCATTATGTATATACATTTGAGGAGATTTGAAAAGGACCTTTGTGGTGGCAATCGAAAACACGGGTGAAATGAAACTCTGGCGCAACGCCCGCATTGCCACAATGGCGGTTGGACGGCCCGGCTTGGGCGTGATCGAAAACGGTTCCATACTGGTACGTGACGGACGCATTGTTGCTGTTGGAACTGATCAAGCCGTTGTTGGTGCTGACGTTGTCGATGTTGGCGGACGCTGGATCTTTCCGGGTTTGATTGATTGCCATACACATATTGTATTTGGGGGCCATCGCGCCCGCGAATTTGAAATGCGGTTGGATGGTGCAAGTTACGAGGATGTGGCCCGCGCGGGTGGTGGCATTGTTTCAACGGTCACTGCGACCAATCGATTGAGTGTGGACGAATTGGTGCAGGCGGCCTTGCCCCGTCTGGACCAGTTGTTGCGCGAGGGTGTGACAACGATTGAAATCAAGTCCGGCTATGGTCTTACGATTGAAGGTGAACTCAACATGCTGCGTGCCGCACGGCGGTTGGCAGTGTTGCGGCCTGTTCGCATCAAGACAAGTTATCTTGCCGCTCACGCTGTGCCTGCCGCCTACAAAGGGCGGAACGCTGACTATATTGCTGACGTCGTGTTGCCAGGCATGGAGCTGGGACATGCCGAAGGCTTGATCGACGCGGTTGACGGTTTTTGCGAGGGTATTGCATTCTCGATTGCTGAAATGCGATTGGTGTTTGAGAAAGCCAGGTCGCTGGGATTGCAGATCAAGCTGCATGCAGAACAGCTTTCCAATCTGGGAGGTGCTGCGCTGGCGGCTTCATTCGGAGCTTTGTCCGCCGATCATCTGGAATATCTTGATGCAGATGGTGTGCATGCGATGAAGCGGGCGGGGACTGTCGCGGTATTGTTGCCGGGTGCCTTCTACGCCATACGGGAAACGCAAAAACCGCCCGTACAAGTGTTGCGCAACGCCGGTGTGCCGATTGCTGTATCAACCGATTGCAATCCCGGTTCTTCGCCCTTGACGTCGTTGTTGTTGGCCATGAACATGTCGGCGACTTTGTTCGGATTGACCGTGAACGAATGTCTCACAGGGGTTACGCGTGAGGCTGCACGTGCATTGGGTGTACTGGCGGATACAGGCACTTTGGAAGTTGGAAAAGCCGCTGACTTTTCCATCTGGAATATCGAAACACCTGCTGAGCTGGTTTACCGCATTGGCTTTAATCCGCTGCACAGCCGCATTCACAATGGCAAGGCTTCAAACCTATGACGCTGATCTTGCAACCGGGTTCCGTATCGCTTGCCACGCTCGAAGAAGTTTATTGGTCAGGCGACGTGGTGCGGCTTGATCCTGCCTGTGATCTCGCCATTTCGAAAGCGGCAGCAATTGTTGATGCTGTGGTGAAGGGCAATGCGCCTGTCTATGGTATCAATACAGGCTTTGGAAAACTTGCCTCCATTCGCATTGATGCTGCTGATGTTGCGACGTTGCAGCGCAATCTGATCCTGTCGCATTGCTGTGGTGTAGGTCAGCCATTGGCCGAGAATATTGTTCGCCTGATCATGTCATTGAAACTGATTTCACTTGGGCGCGGTGCTTCGGGTGTGCGGCTTGACGTGGTGCGTTTGATTGAGGCGCTGTTGGCCAGAGGCGTGATTCCGGTCATCCCTGAAAAAGGTTCTGTTGGTGCGTCGGGTGACTTGGCCCCGCTTTCGCATTTTGCTGCGGTGTTGATGGGGGAGGGCGAAGCGTATTTTGCTGGCCAGCGCATGAGTGGAGCGGAGGCCTTGAGTGCAGCTGGACTGCGGCCCGTTGTGCTTGCTGCGAAGGAAGGGCTGGCGCTGATCAACGGAACGCAAGTCTCAACCGCGCTGGCATTGGCCGGATTGTTCAGGGCGCATCGGGCGGCACAATCAGCTTTGATCACAGGGGCACTTTCAACCGATGCGGCGATGGGGTCCTCGGCTCCATTTCATCCTGACATTCACACGCTGCGTGGCCATAAAGGACAAATTGATGCGGCGGCGGCGTTGCGTGGATTGTTGGCCGGGTCAGTCATCCGCGACAGTCACATGGAAGGCGACAGTCGTGTGCAGGATCCCTATTGCATCCGGTGTCAGCCACAGGTGGATGGTGCCTGTCTTGACATGTTGCGCAGTGTGGCCCGCACGCTGGAAATTGAAGCCAATGCCGTGACTGATAACCCGCTGGTATTGTCGGATGGTTCCATCGTATCGGGGGGGAATTTCCATGCGGAGCCTGTGGCGTTTGCAGCTGACCAGATTGCAATTGCTGTCTGCGAAATCGGGGCCATTGCGCAGCGTCGCATTGCCTTGCTGGTCGACCCGGCGTTGTCTTATGGCTTGCCGCCGTTTCTGGCCAGAACGCCTGGGCTCAATTCAGGATTCATGATTGCCGAGGTCACGTCAGCTGCCCTGATGTCCGAGAACAAGCAAATGGCATTTCCGGCGTCCGTTGATTCAACGCCAACGTCGGCCAATCAGGAAGACCATGTGTCGATGGCGTGCCATGGCGCAAGGCGGCTGTTGCAGATGACGGAAAACCTGTTCGGCATCATCGGCATTGAAGCGTTGACGGCCGTGCAGGGGATTGAGTTCCGATCGCCCCTGACGACGAGTGCAGAACTGCAAAAAGCCATGGCCGCCGTGCGCGCCGTAACCCCGTCGCTTGACGTAGACCGTTATCTTGCGCCTGACCTTGAGCGGGCGAGCGAACTGATTTCGAATGGCGGACTTGCTGCGTCGGTGTCCCGAAACATTCTTCCAAATTTGATGACAAGGTGAAAGCATGACTGACAATCCACGCCACAATATACGCGACGTGCGTTCACCCCGCGGCAACACCCTCACCGCCAAAAGCTGGATGACGGAAGCGCCCATGCGCATGTTGATGAACAATCTTGACCCGGAGGTGGCTGAAAACCCGCATGAGCTGGTGGTCTATGGCGGCATTGGCCGGGCGGCGCGGACGTGGGCTGATTTTGACAAGATTGTCAGTACACTGAAAGAGTTGAATGAGAATGAAACGCTGCTGGTGCAGTCCGGAAAACCTGTGGGCGTGTTTCGCACGCACAAGGATGCGCCGCGCGTCTTGATCGCAAATTCAAACCTCGTTCCACATTGGGCCACGTGGGATCATTTCAACGAGCTCGATAAAAAGGGCTTGGCCATGTATGGCCAGATGACAGCGGGGTCGTGGATTTACATCGGCACACAAGGCATTGTGCAGGGCACTTACGAAACCTTCGTCGAGGCGGGCCGTCAACACTACAATGGCGATTTGACGGGAAAATGGATCTTGACGGGTGGCCTCGGCGGCATGGGTGGTGCGCAACCATTGGCCGCCGTGATGGCAGGTGCCTGTTGCCTGGCCGTTGAATGTGATGAGACGCGCATCGATTTCAGATTGCGCACGCGCTATGTTGACCACAAGGCCACGACACTTGATGAAGCACTGGCGATGATCGGGAAATGGACGAAAGCCGGCGAAGCAAAATCCGTTGGCCTGCTCGGCAATGCCGCTGATGTTTTTCCGGAACTGGTGCGGCGTGGGGTGCGACCTGACATGGTTACAGACCAGACGTCTGCACATGATCCGTTGAATGGTTATTTGCCGCAGGGTTGGACGCTGGCCGAGTGGCGGGCCAAGCGCGAGAGCGATCCAAAAGCGGTTCAGAAAGCGGCGCGTGCGTCGATGAAAATACACGTCGCAGCCATGGTGGACTTCTGGAATGCGGGCATTCCCACACTCGACTACGGCAACAATATCCGGCAGGTGGCGAAAGACGAAGGGCTGGAAAACGCCTTTGCATTTCCGGGATTTGTGCCAGCCTATATCCGCCCTTTGTTCTGCCGTGGTGTCGGGCCATTCCGTTGGGCAGCTTTGTCCGGCGATCCCGAAGACATTTACAAGACCGATGCGAAGGTAAAAGAGTTGACGCCAAGCAACATACATTTGCACAAGTGGCTGGACATGGCGCGCGAACGCATTGCGTTCCAGGGTTTGCCCGCGCGGATTTGCTGGGTGGGATTGGGTGACCGTCATCGTCTCGGCCTTGCCTTCAATGAAATGGTGCGCAATGGAGAACTAAGTGCGCCATTGGTGATTGGCCGTGATCATCTGGACTCAGGTTCTGTGGCATCACCAAACCGGGAGACCGAAGCCATGAAAGATGGTTCTGATGCTGTGTCGGATTGGCCCCTGCTCAATGCGCTGTTGAATACAGCATCTGGCGCAACGTGGGTGAGCCTGCATCACGGCGGTGGTGTGGGCATGGGTTTCAGCCAACATTCCGGCATGGTGATTTGTTGTGATGGCAGTGCTGATGCCGACGCCCGGATCGAGCGCGTATTGTGGAATGATCCCGCAACCGGCGTCATGCGCCATGCTGATGCGGGATATGATATCGCACTCGATTGCGCACGTGAAAAAGGCCTGAACCTTCCGGGGATTCTCTAGCAATGCAAATTCTTCGCGCTTCGGACTACCGAGAAACGCCGTGGAAGAATGGCAGCGGGTTGACGCGCGAAGTTTTCGTGAAGTGGCGCGATGCCAGTCAGACCAATTGGGATGTGCGCATCAGCATTGCCGATATTGTGCAGTCTGGCGCGTTTTCGGTGTTTCCTGGTGTTGACCGTTCCATCGCGGTGCTCGACGGGCGAGGCCTCAAGTTGAATTTGCCGCAAGATCAATCAGTCAATGTCAATCAATCAACTGAACCATTCGCCTTTGCGGGGGAGGTGGATGTGAAATGCCAGTTGTTGTCTGGGCCGACCATTGATTTGAACGTGATGACCTTCCGAAAAACATTCCGGCACAGTTTGCGCAAATTGCATCTCAGGGCGACCACAACAGTGGATTTGGAAGCGGGTTGGAATGCCATCGTTGCCAACACGGCCCTTGCCATGCTGCATGATGGAAAACAACTCGGGCTGCATCGTCTGGATACAGTGATCGACGTTGGCCGCAGCATTGAAGTTACACCAGTTACCAAGGGTGATGTTTTTCTTTTGAATGTGGTTGAGGTGTAGTGGTCAGCGGCGCTGCATCACTCCATGCACGCATTCGCGGCGACATTGAATCCCGTATTGTGGGAGGTGAATGGCGGCCCGGCTTTCGCATTCCACCTGAGCATGAATTGATGGTGCAATATGACTGTTCGCGCATGACGGTGAACAAGGCCGTGGCTTCGCTGACCATTGCCGGGCTGGTGACGCGCAACAAGCGGGCAGGAACCATCGTTGCAAAACCGCCATTGCATTCAGCCGTTCTGCAAATTCCCGATATCCGTCAGGAAATTGAAAAGAATGGCGGGGCTTATTCGTACACGTGCCTGGAGATGGAAAAGCGCAAAGAGACCGTTTTTATCCGCTGTCTGCATTTTGATGACAGCACTGCCCTGATGCTTGAAGAAAGGCAGATTTTCCTGAACGCAATCCCTGAGGCCGGGGACGTGGACTTCAACGTTACACCGCCCGGATCATGGTTGATGGATCATGTGGCATGGACGGAAGCCGAGCACCGCATATCTGCCTGTGCCGCCGATGTGGAAACTGCAAAGCTATTGGACGTGGATTTGGGTGCCGCCTGCCTAGTGGTGGAACGCAAGACGTGGCGCGGATTGCAAACAGTCACGCACGTGCGACAATCGTTTCGCAGTGACACCTATGACCTTGTCGCGCGGTTTTCACCATCGTCGTCCCAAGCACATCCTTCGTCAGATTACTGACACAGTTGAGGTAGACCTTCGGCACATGAAACCAGGTTTGCTTGCGGGATTCTTTTATTTTCTGATTTTGGGCGTTGCTGGCGTCTCGTTTGGCATCCTGCGCGAAATGTTTGTGACGCCAATGTTGGGGCGAAGTTTTGCAATTTTGCTTGAGCTTCCGTTCATGCTGCTGATTGCCTGGGTCGGCTGCCGCATGGTGGTGCGATTGACCAAGGTGCCGGAAGAGAACCTCCCACGCATTGCCATGGGCGTGGTTGCGTTTGGTTTGTTGATGGCCATGGAGCAGTCATTGCAATTTGCTTTCAATACACTGTTGCAGGGTGGCAGGGATGCGGCACCCATGGCTGTTGGTGATTACATCGGATTGGCCGGTCAAATTGCCACTGGTTTATTCCCCCTGTTCATCACTGAAGACACTGAACAAGAGACTTAGCCATATCCCGCAGCAGCGCCTCATACAGTGCCGGGCCCGGTTCAAGGTTTGCGCCTTCGGGATCCAGTATGGCTGATTTTACATTCGAACCTTCGATCACAAGTTTGACAAGCGTGTTGTCAAACTGGGGCTCAGCAAACACGCAACGCACGTTGCCGTCAGCAATCCGTTTTTGGAGTGCTGCTATGCCTTGGGCCCCCGGTGGATTTTCAGGATTGATTGAAATGGCGCCAGAGGCTTTGACGTCAAAGCGGTTTTCGAAATAGTGGTAGGCATCGTGGAACACGATGAAGCCCTTGCCCTTCGCAGGTTCGATGCTTGCAACAATTTCTGCCGACATGGCGTCCAGGGATGCGGCAGTATTTTTGGCATTGATTTTGTAGGTTTCTGCATTGGCGGCATCGGCCTTTGACAAGGTTTCGGCGATGAGTGTGAGAATCACCTTTGCATTTTCCGGATCGAGCCAGATATGTGCATCTGCCTCCTCGCCCGCATGGGCTTCACCGCCATCTTCATGCGCGTCCGGGTCAAACCCATTGCCTTCGCGCGGGGCCAGTTTTGTTATGCCGCTTGCGTCCAGCAGTGAAACAGACTTTGCGTTTCCGCCCAGCGCCTCCATTGGTTTTTCCAGAAATGCTTCAAGCTCATGACCAATCCAGAAAATAACATCAGCTTTTTGCAATGCGTCCGCGTCTGATGGTTTCAACGCATAAGTGTGAGGAGAGTTGCTGCCACCAACGATCAACCCCGGTGTGCCAACACCCTGCATCACCGAGGCCACGAGTGAATGGACAGGCTTGATGGACGCGATGACTTTGACGTCCGCCCGCACCAGCGAAGTGGATGCGAGAAGTGCAGCAAGGGCGATGGCAAGGCGCATGGACTTTCTCCGTAATGTTATTTAGTTACGTCACTGGTGTTATGATATAACATATGATACGGTCAAGTTTGTTTTTTGAAGCGGTGCGAAATGTTGAAACGCGATGATGTTTTGGTTGAGTTTGAAGGTGTCGGCATTTCACGTGGCGGGCGCTGGTTGGTGCGTGGCGTCGACCTCGTCGTGCGATCCGGAGAGATCGTCACCCTGATCGGACCCAACGGCTCAGGCAAAACCACGACTGCGAAACTGTCGCTTGGTGTTTTGAAACCGACAGTAGGAAAAATCATCCAGCGCGGATACCTGAAATCAGCCTATGTGCCGCAATCAGTGGTGATTGACTGGTCCTTGCCATTGCGGGTGGATAACTTGATGCGGCTGACCCAAACGCTTACCGATGTTGAGTTGAGCGCTGCGTTGGACAGTACAGGGGCCACGCATTTGGTGAAACGCGAAGTGCGGCATTTGTCCGGCGGCGAATTCCAACGGGTGATGCTGGCGCGGGCAGTGGCGCGGAAGCCTGATTTTCTGGTGCTGGACGAGCCTGCACAAGGCGTGGATTTTTCCGGTGAGATTGCGCTTTACGACTTGATCAAACAGGTGCGCGACCAAACCGGCTGCGGCATTCTCATGGTGTCGCATGATTTGCATATGGTGATGGCGGCGACCGACAGGGTGATTTGTCTCAATGGGCATGTGTGCTGTCACGGTACGCCTGAAACTGTGGCGGGCAGCGCAGCCTACAAACAATTGTTCGGCGAAAGGGCAGGGGCACTGGCACTCTATCAGCACCACCATGATCATCAACATTTGTCCGATGGCCGTGTGCAGCATGTTGATGGCAGCCTGACCGACAATTGCCATCCGGGGGACGGGCATCATCATGGCGAAACGCGCCGCGTCGCCCATGACAGCTTCAGGCTTGACCGCGATGCTGGATGATTTTTTTGTGCGCGCCATTGTCGCTGGTTTAGGAATCGCGGCAGTCACGGGGCCGCTTGGATGTTTTGTGGTGTGGCGGAAACTTGCATATTTCGGTGACACTCTGGCCCACGCGGCCTTGCTGGGGGTGACGCTGTCGCTGCTGTTCAGTGTGAATGTGACACTTGCGGTGTTCATTGTTGCCATTGTCGTGGCCTTGTTGTTGCTGGCGTTGCAGAAGCGCAGTTCTTTATCTTCAGACGCTTTGCTCGGAATGTTGTCGCATGGGTCACTGGCCATCGGCCTGCTGGCGCTGGCCTTCATGACGTGGGTGCGGATGGATTTGATGGGGCTGTTGTTCGGCGATTTGCTGGCGGTGACGAAAACCGATATCGCCACGATCTACGCTGGCGGGCTTTGTGTTTTGGGAGCAATTGCCTGGGCGTGGAAAGCGCTGTTTGCGATAACCGTCAATCGCGATCTTGCGGCGGCGGAAGGTTATAATGTGGCGGCCTATGATATTCTGTTGATGCTGATGCTGGCAGCCGTTGTGGCGGCGTCGATCAAGATTGTCGGTGTCATGTTGATCACGTCGCTGCTGATTATTCCTGCAGGCGCTGCACGTCGCATCTCGTCTGGCCCGGTCATGATGGTCATATCCGCTGCGATTGTTGGTGGCGTGTCGGTTTTGGGCGGGTTGTTCGCATCGCTGAAATTCAACACACCATCCGGACCTTCAATCGTGGCGGTTGCACTTTTATTATTTGTGCTGGGCCTCATCATTCCTCTTCACCGCTTCACCAGGGAGCAACGAACATGACTGACAGGCCAGATCTCACGCGCAACCAAACGCTGGTTCTCGACAAGTTGACGCGCAATGACCAGCCCATGAGTGCCTATACGCTGCTTGATGAATTGCGTGGCGAAGGTTTGAAAGCACCGCTGCAAGTCTATCGCGCGCTCGACAAGTTGATGGCGCAGGGCCGCGTGCACCGGCTGGAAAGCATCAGCGCCTTTGTCGCCTGCCAGCACCCTGACTGCCAGAGCCATGCGGCAACGGTGTTCATGATTTGTGAAAAATGCGGGAAGGTTTCAGAACAGGCCAATGCGGGTGTTGCAAAGGCGCTTGCGATTGTGGCGCACGCTGATGGTTTTGCGGTGGAGAAAATGTCGATTGAACTGCGGGGTGCGTGTGGGAAGTGTTGAGTTGGCACCAATAGGCCCTTCGAGGCCCGCGAAAAGGCGCGGGCACCTCAGGGTGAGGGAGTCTATAGCTGACCCTCATGCTGAGGTGCGAGCCCTTGCGAGCCTCGAAGCACTGGCAGCCGCATTTACAAAACCCGCCCTGGGTTGAGAATACCCTTCGGATCCAATGCGCGTTTCAAGCTGCGCATCACCTCAAGTTCCACCCCTGACTTATAGCGCTGCATGTCGTCCCGTTTCAGAACGCCAACGCCATGTTCGGCACTGAAGGAGCCGTTCAGCCTCATCACGATATCATGCACAACGCGGTTCATGTCGTGCCATCTCGCAAGGTAAGCTTGGCTGTCCATGCCAACGGGTTGCGACACGTTGAAGTGCATGTTGCCGTCGCCCATGTGACCGAAACAACAGATGCGAACGCCGGGTTGGAAGGCTTCAACGGCGCTTGAAGCTTCAGTGATGAATTCGGGCAGTTTTGAAACGGGCACCGACACATCATGCTTGATGGAACCACCTTCGAATTTTTGTGACTCTGACATGTTTTCGCGCAGCGCCCAGAGTTCACGGCGCTGGGTTTCGGATTGCGCAATCACGCCGTCGAGAACAATGCCGTTTTTGATCGCGGCCTCCAGAACAGCGTCGGCAACGTCTAGTCCAGCGTCGGCCACTTCGAACAGGACATACCACGGCGATACGGTTGCCACCGCGCGGCGCACATTCATGTGCTTGACGGTGAACTGGATGCCAATTTCCGGGATCAGCTCAAAAGCCACCACGCGGTTGCCGCTCGCGTATTTTGCACGAGTCAGCAATTCCAGGGCAGCGGCAGGCGAGGGCACGGCAACCAACATCGTGTCATAGTGGCGCGGGCGCGGAAAAAGTTTCAGTGTTGCGGCGGTGATGATACCAAGTGTGCCTTCGGACCCGATGAACATGTTCTTGAGATCATAGCCCGTATTGTCCTTGCGCAATGTTTTCAGCATGTTCAACACGCGGCCATCGGCCAGCACCACTTCAAGGCCCAGGCATAAATCGCGAGCACTGCCATAGGCCAGCACATTCAATCCGCCTGCGTTGGTTGCGAGATTGCCGCCAATGCGGCATGAGCCTTCTGAGGCAAGGCTCAAGGGGAAAAGGCGGTCGTTTGCTTCGGCGGCGTCCTGAACAGATTTCAGTGTCACTCCAGATTCGGTCGTCAGTGTGAAATCAGTTGCGTCCACATTCACAATGCGTGTCATGCGGTCGAGGGACAACAGTACTTCACCTGCATTTGGAATTTGCCCGCCGACCAAACCCGTGTTGCCGGATTGTGGCACGATGGCGGTTTCGGTTTCGTGGGCTATGGCGAGGATGCGGGAAACTTCGATGGTGGATTGCGGACGCAAAACGATAAGGGTGGCGCCTGTCCAAAGCCCGCGCCACTCTTTCAAGTAGGGGGCTTTGTCGCTGGAGGAACGCAACGCTCCCTTTGGGCCAACAACGTCGGCCATGCGCTCTATCGTTTGGGGGGATGGCGTTTTTGTCATCTTGGTGCTGCGGCCCGCGTCAGGCGGTCATTGATGGCCTCGCCCAAGCCTGTCGTCGGAATGGGCGCCACTGCTATACGTTCAGGTAAAGAGTCATCTATTGCATGTAACAGCTTGAAAAGATTGGCTGCGGCTTCCTGCAGGTTACCAGTTCTGGAGAGAGTCCAAGGGCCATGGTCATAGGCACCAAAGCCAAGATAAGCCTCGCCCCATTCGGGTGCTGCCGCGTCCAAGCGCAATTGCGCTTTTGGGGCGTAGTGGCTTTCCAGTTGTCCGGGCGCATGTAGTTCAGTGTGGTATCGCGTTGGCGTCATGACGTGACGCCCCAGGATATCATCCAGTGTTTCGCGGGCAACGCCGCCGGAGCGCAATAAATAAGGTCCATCGTCAGTAAAGCGTACCACTGTTGACTCAACGCCGATGGTTGAAGGCCCGCCATCCAGAATCATGTCAACGGCATCGCCCAGGGATTTTCTCACATGATCTGCTGTTGTGGGGCTGATGCTGCCGGATCGATTGGCAGAAGGTGCAGCGATTGGTCGATCAACTATACGCAACACCTGAAGCGCCAGTGGATGTGCGGGAACGCGCAGAGCGATGCTTGACAGTCCGGCAGAGCAGAGCAGGGAGACCCGGCAGTCCTGGCGGCGCTCGACGACGATGGTCAAGGGGCCCGGCCAAATGGTGGCGGCGAGTTTTTCAGCGTCCTTCGAAAAGACGCCCAGACGAAACGCTGCTTCCACATCCGCCACATGGGAAATCAGCGGGTTGAACTGCGGGCGTTGCTTGGCCGCGAATATCCGCGCCACTGCTGCATCGTTTGTGGCATCGGCCCCCAAACCGTAGACCGTCTCGGTGGGAAAGGCCACAAGTGCGCCGTTGCGCAAAAGCGTTGCGGCTTTCGAAATTGTGCTGGCCATGGTCATTGCCCGCGCCCTATAGCAGGGGAAAGTGACGCAATCCAACCATCATGACCACACTCGTATTTTCACATCCCTCATCGCTCGCCCATGAAACCCCGGCTGGCCACCCCGAACGGGTGGACCGTATCCGTGCGGTGAATTCGGTTCTGGCGTCCTCCGCGCTGAAAGGTTTCAAGCATCGCGAAGCCCCTTTGGGCACGGATGAGCACGCCCGTTTGGCCCACACGGCGGAACACGTTCAGCGCATGTGGGCGATTTCACCTGAGAGCGGATTTGAATATATTGACCCTGATACCGTTATGTCTCCAGCAGCATTAAGTGCGGCGCTGGCTGGTGTTGGCGGGGCGGTGGCTGGTGTTGATGCTGTATTTCGCGGCGAGGCCGACAACGTTTTTGTGGCCACGCGCCCGCCCGGTCACCACGCTGAACACAACAAGGCCATGGGCTTCTGCTTCTTCAACCACGCGGCTATCGCTGCCAAATATGCGCGAGAGCGCTATAACGCCGAGCGCGTGGCCGTGATTGATTTCGACGTGCATCACGGCAATGGCACGCAGGATATTTTCTGGTCTGAACCGGATTTGTTTTATGGGTCGACCCACCAAATGCCGCTTTATCCGGGTTCTGGTTCCAGCAATGAAACCGGTGTTGGCAATATTTTCAATGCGCCGCTGCTGGCTGGCAATGGATCATCGGAATTCCGGGAAGCGATGAACACAATCATTCTTCCGGCACTGGATTTGTTTGCGCCTGACCTGATCATTATCTCGGCTGGCTTTGATGCACATGTGCGCGACCCGCTCGGCAGTTTGCAATTGACGGAGGAAGATTTCTCCTGGGTCACATTGAAACTGATGGAAGCCGCAGACCAGTTCTGCTCCGGTCGCATTGTTTCGGTGCTGGAGGGCGGTTATGATTTGCAAGGACTGGCGGGATCGGTTGGTGTGCATGTGCATGCGCTGATGCATGGTGACCAAGGCTTATTGGATGATCCGCTGGACGATTATGAAGACGACGAGGAAGAACAGTAATGACCGAGGCCAATGATATTTCTGCACTGTCGTTTGAAAAGGCGCTGGCGGCGCTTGAAGGCATTGTGGCGCGGCTTGAGGCAGGCAAGGTTGATCTGGAAGAGTCGATCAAGATTTATGAGCGTGGCGAGGCGCTGCGCAAACATTGCGAAGCCAAGCTGAAAGAAGCCGAGGCGCGGATTGAAAAGATCACGCTAGATCCTGCGGGCAAGCCCACGGGTACAACGCCTTTGGACGTGGAGTGAGTTCACAACGCCTTGATGAAGCCTTGGTGGAACGGGGGTTGAGCCAAAGCCGTTCGCGTGCCCGCGATGCCATTTTGCGCGGCACTGTTCTGGTGAATGGTGTGCCCGCGCGAAAACCATCGCAGGGCGTATTTGCTGCCGATGTTTTGACGGTGCACGACGCGGCGCAAAATTATGTGTCGCGCGCGGCAGTGAAGCTGATCCATGCACTCGACCATTTCAAGATCAGTGTTGAAGGCCGACATGCGCTGGACATTGGCGCATCAACGGGTGGTTTCACGCAAGTTTTGCTGGAACGGGGTGCAAGGCATGTAACGGCCATCGAAGTCGGCCACAGCCAGATGGTACCGGAACTGGCATCCAACCCGCGCGTGACATTGCTTGAAGGTTTGAATGCGCGGGATTTGACACGCGAACATGTGCCTGAGGAGGTGTTGTTGATTGTGTGTGATGTCAGTTTTATTCCGTTGAAACTTGCACTTAACGCCAGTCTTTCGCTTGTTGCATCAGGTGCCGCATTGGTGGCACTGATCAAGCCGCAGTTTGAAGTGGGCCGTGAGTTTGTGGGCCGGGGCGGCATGGTGACGGATACAACTCAGCATGAGCGGGTGTGTGAGGAAGTGTCGATCTTTCTCAATGAACAGGGCTGGGACGTGAAGGGCGTGATTGCGTCGCCGGTAGATGGAGGTGATGGCAATGCAGAGTTTTTGGTGGCGGCGGAGAAGAGGTAACTCGTCCCTCACCTGGCGCTTCGCGCCGTCCTCTCCCGCAAGCGGGAGAGGTGAAGAACCTTCACTTCGCCCGCTTGCGGGAGAAGGTGGATCGCGCGAAGCGTGAGCCGGATGAGGGCCGTCAATCCTTCACCGCATAAGTATGCTGCTGTTCCGGAAATTTCCGTTCCCTCACATCGTCGGCATACATCTTGATGGCACCTTCAATGGCTGCACCCACCTTGCCGAATTCCTTGACGAATTTTGCGATACGCGGTGACAATCCCAGCATATCCTCCATCACCAGAATCTGGCCGTCGCATGCTGCCGAAGCGCCGATGCCGATGGTGGGGATATCGACCTGCGCCGTTATCTTGCGGGCCAGCGGTTCGGCCACGGCTTCCAGCACAACTGCGAAAGCACCGGCTTCGGCCACAATTTTTGCATCTTCCTCGATCGCAGCCCACTGCGCCCGTTCGCGGCCTTGCGCCTTGAAGCCACCCAGCACGTTGATGGATTGGGGCGTCAAGCCCACATGGGCCATGACGGGAATGCCGCGTTCGGACAGGAAGCGGATGGTTTCGCCCATGCGCTTGCCACCTTCCAGCTTGATGGCACCACATTCGGTTTCCTTCACCACTTTGGCGGCATTGCGAAAGGCTTGTTGCGGGCTTTCCTCGTAAGAGCCGAAGGGCATGTCCACCACGATCAGTGATTGCTTGGCTCCGCGCATGACGGCGCGGCCATGCATGATCATCAGGTCGAGCGGCACGGGCAGGGTGCTTTCAAATCCATGCATGACCATGCCAAGTGAATCCCCCACCAAGAGAAAGTCCACATATTTGTCAGCAATGGCAGCGGTGTGCGCGTGGTAAGCTGTAAGCGCCACAATGGGTTCGCCGCCTTTGCGGTTTTGGATATCAGGGGCGGTGCGGCGTTTTAATTGGGTGTGCTGTGACATGGCGTTACCTTACTGCAAAACAATCAAGGGCACACCTGCAATGACGGAGTGCAGTTGTGCGGCAAGCCCATAGAGTGCCACGCCTGCGAGAACGGATATGAGGTTGTGACCCTGCCGCACCTCCGATGGAATGAAGGGACCGGACCGCGATTTCAAAACCGCTTGCAATATCGCAAACACTGCCAAGCCGCCGAACAACAGTGTCGTGCGCGTATCGCCATTCGCGAGCAGATGGCCGAGTGCCCAAATGCCCACACCCATGGCCATCGAATATTTCAAGCTGTTGCGCCATGAGCCGCGAAACAGGAAAATGCCAAGAAAAACAAATCCGAGGAGTGAAAAAGCGAAGTTGGCGTGGCGACCCCAGGATGGCGGTTCGTAGAGCGGTTGAACGGCTGCACCGCGAAATGCCCAGAGACACGCAACCAACAGCAACAGGCTCAAAATACCATAGACCGGACCATAGGCTTTGCCGAAGGTTTGCCTCGCATGGTCGCGCCATTGCGGGATCGCCGTGTTCAGATGCACGATGCCAAAGAGAAAAATAAAAGCTGCAAGTAATATCATCCAAAACTCCAAGTTGACTCAATATGACACAGCCTTAACCTCAAATGCACAATATACTCAGTTGAAAAGCCGTGATATGGCAACCCTCATCAACAGTCAGCAGAAAATCTTCGGGGGAATACAATGAAACCAACACTGATACTTGTAGGAGCCGACAAGGGCGGCGTGGGAAAAACCACAGCTTCGCGTGCATTGTTGGATTATTTTGCCCGTAAAAACGTGCTGACCCGCGCATTTGACACGGAAAATCCACGTGGTTCGCTGCAACGGTTTTATCCATCCATCACTGAAATCATTGACCTGAACAACGTCGCACACCAGATGAAGGTGCTCGACACCATGGAAACGGCGAACGTGCCAGTGACCGTTGTCGACTTCAAAGCCGGCAACCTGTCTTATTCCCTAGACCTGTTCGAACGCATCGGCGTGTTGGAAGCGGCCCGCAATGGCATGTTCACCCTGGGACTCGTGCACGTGGTTGGCCCGTCGATTGCGTCACTTGATGAAATCGGTGAAATTTCGAAGTATCTTTCCGGTGTTGAATATGTGGTTGCGCGAAATTCCATCAACGAAACCAACTTCTTCGAATGGGATGATTCAACCTATCGCAAGTATTTCACACAAATCAGCAAGTCGCATGAAATCGACATTCCAAAATTGAACGAAATGGCCTACGAGCAGGTTGACGTTGCTGGCGTCACGTTCAAAGACTTCATCGACAACCGGGCTGCTGATGGTTCGCAGGGCAAATTTTCGTTCGTGCTGCGTGGCTATGTGCGCAAGTGGTGTGCCGAAATTGACGAACAATTCAGCCGTGTCAAAATGTTGCAAGACATTGTTTCAGGTGGGCGGCTTAACCCCGCCTGACAGGCCCCATGGCCGTTCAGCCTACAATTTACATCGTCGCATCTGACCAGCACCGCAACGGCAAAACACTGCTGGCGCGGCTGGTTGTTGACTATCTGATGCTGGACGGACGGGACCCCTTCATCGTTGATACGGATGCGCCAGACGGTCCCTTGCGGAATTTTTTTCCGGGCCGCACGGCATTGGCAGATTTTGCTGCGATCAAAGGCCAGATGAAGCTGTTTGATACCATACTCGCGGCCCCCGGACGGGATTACGTGATTGATTTGCCAGTGCGCCATACCGAAGGGTTTTTTGCGGCTGAGCGGGATCTCGGGTTTTTCGCCGAATGCAAAAAGGCGGGCTTTCGGGTGTTCCTGTTCTTTGTGGTGGATGCCAGCATGGCGTCGTTGAAAGCGGCAAAGCTGTTTCAGCGCTATGCCGGGCTGGATTTGTTTGTGCCGGTGCGGAACCTGATGGTGCGTTCTGCCTGGCCGGAAGATGATGGTGCGCTCACGATCCCGTTTCTGGCGGCACCCGTTGCGCAAGTGATTGGGCACAGGCGTTTTTCATTTCGCGCCTTTGTGCAGGGTGACAAGCAGGGACTTGCCGAAGACATGGTGCCGACGCTGCAGAACTTCCTGTATGAAACGCTGAACAATCTGAGCAATCTGGAACCGGTGTATAGTTTGCAAGGGTTGAAGCGGTAACGTCACCAAATTGCCGCGAATCCCGTTGAGCATGTTGTCATGGTGATGCAGCGCTTTAATCGACGGCAAGTTGCGGGTGGCCTTGCGGTGGCAATAGGGCTGCGGCCTTCGTCTGGTTTTGCGCAAGACCAATATGCCGGGCAATATTTGACGGCGACGAAGGTTACAACGGCACTGCTCGGCCCGGAAACTCCGCCTACGGAGCATTGGCATTTCAAAACCGCATCAGGCCTGCCCATTATCCACGCGAAGCAAGGTGAGGAATTGCGTCTGCGTATATTCAACGAGTTGGATGAGCCTGTTTGGCTGCACTTTTTTGGAATTCGCGGTCCCTCTGACATGATGACGGTTCAGGTCGGTGAGAAAAACAGCAATGGCGTTGACGTGGTGTTCACGCCACCGGATGCGGGCACCTTCTGGTTCGGGCCGTTGCTGAATGCGTCAAAGCAGCGGGAAATGGGATTGACTGGAATGCTCATTGTTGATGAAGCACAAGAGCAGCCGTTTCAGGATATTCCCCTGATTTTTGACGATTGGTCGCTGGGTGACGACGGCAAGATAGAGGAAGATTTTGCCAATCTCGACCGCGCCGCAGGGGAAGGGCGGCTTGGCAACTGGTTCACCATAAATGGCAAATTCAAACCCCGCATTTCACTGAACCCGGAAAAGCCCGCCCGCTTGCGCCTGCTCAATGTTGCGAATACACGCAGCATGAACGTTGGATTCAAGGGCCTTGAAGGATTGATACTGGCACTGGATGGCCAGCCGGTGTGGCTGCGGGCCTTGGGATCAAGTGCCATTGAACTCCAGCCCGGGCAACGCGCAGACATTTTGATTACAGAGGCGCAAGACCAGGTGGTGGTGGCACTCGACCTGTTTGAAGACGTGGTGGAGGTCGCGTTTTTCGATGCTGCCGGATATGGCCACAAGACCTTGCCGCTTGACCTGAAGCTGCCATTCAATCCGGTCACGGCAATTGACGTGACTGTAATCGCGCGTGACATTGCGCTTTTGATTGAAGGCGGGTTGAAGGGCGGGTTGCAAAAGGCGAAGGTGGGCAAAGATGAACTGGATTTGCGCGCCATGCTGGAACAGGGTTTGGCCTGGGCCATTGGTGGCAGTTCGGGATTAGGCAGCCCGCCGATTTTCGAGGCGCGCAAAGACGAAGTGCTGCGGCTAACGTTCGAAAACAAAACCGCGTTTGAGCAGGTTCTGCATATTCACGGTCATGTCTGGACGGTTGAAAAGCCTTTGCCAGCAAACACCGAAGGGCCGCAACTGCCGCCTGCTTGGACGGATACGCTCACGATTTCTGCCAAAACAAAAGTCAAAGTCATCATGGTGGCCGACAACCCCGGCACCTGGGCCATTCAGAGCTTAATGGCTGAACGCTGTGATGCAGGGCTGATCGGCGCTTTTACTGTAGCCGATATGCCTTGATTTGGCCCCCTGCCTGCTTTACGCCCCGCACAGATTGTTTGAGGGTTATCACACGTGACTGATGAATCGCTGATCCGCGAAGTGGACGAGGAAGTCCGCCAGGATGAATACAAGAAACTGGCAGACCGCCACGGTTCCAAACTCATGGCGTTCATCGCCTTGATCGTGCTGGGTGTGGCAGCGTTTGAGGGCTGGAAATATTACCAGCGCACGCAGTCGGAAGTGGCGTCCGTGGTTTATCTCGACGCTGTCAAAAAAGCTGGTGACGGCAAGTATGATGACGCGCTGGCCGCCTTGGCGGCGGTCAAACATCCGGGCTTTGCGCAGTTGGGCAAATTGCGTGAGGCCGCCATCATTGCGGCCAAGGGCGACGTCGACAAGGCGATTGCTGACTATGATCTTATCATTGCTGACAAAGCGACTGACCCGGTTCTGGCCGATCTTGCCCGCATCCGGCAGGGCTATCTGCTGGTTGACACATCCACGCCTGACCAATTGCTGACAAAGCTTGGCATGTTCGACAAGGACGGCAATGCATGGCGGCATGCAGCGCGGGAAATATTCGGGTTATCGGCTTATCGCACCAAGGATTTTACCATGGCTGACCGTTACATGAATGCGATTTTCGCTGATCCGGACGCGCCGCAAGCCTTGAAACAGCGGGCGCAGGTCATGGTGCAATTGATCGCACCGGAATTGGTGAAAAAATGAAACTGATACGGAGCATTGTCATACTCGCTGTTGCAGCGTCATTGCTGACGGGCTGTGGCTCGTTCAAGAAATTGACGGGTCAACGCAATGACACGATTTTGCCGGGCCAGCGGGAAGACATTCTGCCGGCAGACCAGCAACGCAATCCGAAACCTGGCAAAGCCGATGGTTTGGCAAATGATGTGCCTGCCTGCGACCCTGCTGTCGATTTGAACTGCCAGTCTGGTGTTGATCAAGAAGCAGCGGGCTTAAACATTCAATGACCGCCGTCGTTGCCATTCTGGGCCGACCCAATGTCGGCAAGTCCACGCTGTTCAACCGCTTGGTCGGGCAGAAAGTCGCCATCGTCGATGATACACCCGGCGTCACCCGTGACCGCCGCGAGGGTGCAGGCCGCTTGGGCGAGTTGTCCTTCACCTTGTATGACACCGCCGGTTTGGACGAAGCCCGCAAAGGCTCCCTCGAAGCCCGCATGAGCGACCAGTCGGAAGTGGCGGCGCTCGAAGCTGATGTCATTTTGTTTGTGATTGATGCGCGTGCGGGCGTGACGCCGACCGACAAGGAATTTGCCGCTCGCATTCGCAAGCTGAACAAGCATGTCATTCTCATTGGCAACAAGGCGGAAACCCGTGCCGTGGTGCCGGGCCTGGCTGAAGGTTATGGCTTGGGCTTTGGTGAGCCTCTGGCAATTTCGGCGGAACATGCCGAAGGGCTTGATGGACTTTATGAAGCGTTGCGTCCCATCGTCATGGCAAAGGCACCAGATGTGCCTGATACCAACGTCGAGATCACCGAAGAAGAGTCCGACAAAGACTGGGAATATGACCCGCAGCGGCCTTTGCGTCTGGCCATCATCGGGCAGCCAAATGCAGGCAAGTCGACGTTGGTCAATGCCATGCTGGGTGAAGAGCGGATGTTGACCGGTCCTGAGGCCGGCATCACCCGTGACGCGATTTCCAGTGCCTGGAATTGGCGTGGCCGC
>JAYUVC010000065.1:0-5936 GCA_043754325.1 Hyphomicrobiales bacterium | reverse complement strand
CAAGAAGGGCGACAAGGTCACCTGCGAAGTCATGAAGGTCGAAGACGGCGGTCTGGAAGTGCAGATCACCGGAACTGACCTCACGGCCTATGCCAAGCGTGGCGACCTCGCCCGCGACCGTGGTGAACAGCGCCCGGAACGTTTCGCCGTTGGCGAAAAGTTCGACGCCATCATCACGCTGTTCGATGCGAAAGCCCGCAAGGTCAACGTCTCGATCAAGGCACTGGAAATCTCCGACGAACGCGAAGCCGTGGCCACCTACGGCTCGACGGATTCAGGCGCATCGCTGGGCGACATCCTGCAAGCCGCCATGCGGAAAAAGGAAGACGCTGAGTAAGCGCATTTTCTCGTGAATGAGGGGCCGGAACACGAAAGCGTTCCGGCCTTTTTATTGCCGTCACCTCACATACCCCGTCATTCCCGCGAACGCGGGAATCCAGACTTTCTACGCGCTCCCCTGCGACAAGTCTGGATTCCCACTTTCGTGGGAATGACGAACTGGTGTAGAACCTATCCCCATGACCCAAGACATTGACCACATCCTCAATCACATCTCCTTGAAAAAAAGCCGCCGCCGCTGGAGGTGGATCGCAATCGCCGCCATCGCAGCACTGGTGATTGGCCTCTTCGCAGCAGGCAATTACGAAGCGCCACGCGGCCCCCACGTCGCCCGCCTCGAAGTCACTGGCCTCATCACCGGCGATGAACGTCAACTCAAACTCATCCGCGACATGACAACGGAAGACGACGTGAAAGCGATGATCCTCCGCATCGACAGCCCCGGCGGCACCACCGTCGGCTCCGAAGCCCTCTATGAGGAACTGCGCAAATTCGGCGTGAAAAAACCCATCGTCGCCGTCATGGATTCCGTCGCCGCATCCGGCGGCTACATCACCGCCATCGCCGCTGACCGCATTTACGCAAGGGGCAACACCATCACCGGCTCCATCGGCGTCATCTTCGCCTACCCGGATGTCTCGCAACTGCTGAACACCATCGGCGTCAAAATGGAAGAAGTAAAATCCGGCGAGTTGAAAGCCGAACCCTCAGGCACCCACCCGGTTCCCGAAAAAGCCAAGATCGTGATGCAGGAAATGGTCTACGACGGCTTCACCTGGTTCAAGGGCCTGGTCGCGGAACGCCGCAAACTTGATGCCGCAACCGTTGACCGCCTGTCCGACGGAAGAGTCTATTCCGGCCGCCAGGCCCTGACCGTAAAACTCATCGACGAACTCGGCACCGAAGAAAACGCCCGCGCCTGGCTGGCCAAAGAAAAAGCAGTGAACGCCGACCTCAAAACAATAACCCGCGAACCACCATTAACAGACAACAAACCCCGCCTCAACGTAAGTTGGGGCAAAGCCGCAGCCGACGCCGTGCTGGCGTCACTGGGCCTGGACGGCCTGCGCCAGAAAGCCGACGCAGCAAAGCTGGATGGATTACTGGTGCTGTGGCGGGCGGGGTATTAAACAGCCATGCTTCTCCCAACCCCCTCATGCTGAGGCGCCCGCCCCTTGCGGGCCTCGAAGCACGCACACTGCCAAGACTCCCAGTCAATCGAACGCCCTGAGTCGATGTAAAGGGAAGCGTCCCCTTTGCACTCCCATTATACGTGACCGAACCTCCCGAAGTCGAACTGGCCGACATCCTCGCATCTCATCGGTCGGTCACGTCGGGACAATGGCAAACTATCTTTTGAACACGATCACCGAATTGGAAAAGGCAGGGATGCATGACCCACATCTGTGGCGCTTGCAAGAGCTGGTCGCCGCGCGACTTGAACGCTTGCCATCAGGCGTAAATCATGAATAACTACGAACCATGACCCTCCAAGAACTAGCGCAAATCCTCGGTGGCCTCGGCGTCATTGCCTCGATGATTTATGTCGGCATTCAAATCCGCAACAACGCACGGGCTGTGCGAGCCTCGACGTATAATCAAGTATCTAACTCCTTCATCAGCCATTGGGAGGGCCTGGCACATAATCCTGAAACACTGTCGGTGATGCTGCGCGGCGGAAAAGACTTTGCCAGCCTTGACGATAATGTTGAATTGTCGCGCTACTATTTATTTGTGATGGCGGGAATGCGTCGATTTGAAAATGCCTGGTTCCAATACAAGGTTGGCGTGCTGAAGGAAACTGACTGGCATGCCATCGCTTACGATATGGATTCACTTTTTGCCAATTACCCCGGCACGCGCATGGCGTGGGACGGAATCAAGAACCGCTCAAGCGTGGAATTTCGCAAATATGTTGATGAGGTTTCCAAACGCCAAGCGGCGGCGGCCCCGCCGCCACCTCCTGTCCCGCCAGCAAAGCGCAAGGTGAAAAAATGACACTACAACAAACCTTGCAAATCTTAGGCGGCATTGGGAGATAAGGGGACGCTTCCTTTTATAGGGGGAAGACAAGCGGACGCACCCATTTGTTTTCCAATAAAAAAGGCCCCACACAGGAGCCTTCTTTTCAGTGTTTCGCCATACTGCGTAGACTTAGAACGCGTATGTTAAACCCATCGACACATTATGCGAAGCTGAGATACAAACTGATTGGAAGCTGACATGAAAAAATTCGAGAATGTCTGGGATGCCTTGGCCAATACACCAGAAGAAGCCCTGAATCTTACCTTCCGTTCTGACTTGATGAGTTCCATTGAGAAGACTGTGGAAACCTGGAACATCACCCAGGCCGAAGGCGCAACACGCTTGGGGATTACCCGCCCGCGCCTGAATGATCTGATGCGCGGCAAACTCAGCAAGTTCAGTCTTGAAGCGCTGACAACACTCGCAACACGTGCAGGGTTAAGAGTGCAATTGAGGGTGAAGAAGTCGGTGATAAAAAAAGCGGCTTAGCTGCAAATTGGGTTGAACGCGATATCTTCAAAATGATCGTTGAAGAACAAACAGAATCCAGCACCAGAATACACTGTCATCGTAGTTCCATCTCCCAACCCCCTCATGCTGAGGCGCCCGCCCCCTTGCGGGCCTCGAAGCACGCACACTGCCAAGACTCCCAGTCAATCGAACGCCCTGATCCGATGTAAAGGGAAGCGTCCCCTTATCGTTCTAAAAGGGAAACGTCTCCTTATCGTTCTATCCAAGGAAATCAACGCCCGCTCCTTCAAGACGATTAAAGACGCAAGGGCCCGCATCGATGACTTCATTGCCAATATCTACAACACCGAGCGGCTCCATTCAGCCCTCGGTTACCAATCACCGCTTGAATTCGAAACTGCATACGCTCAAACCAAAACCAACTGAACACGATGATGAAAACCACTGTAACCGAAATTATCGTGTCTCACCTATGGGGTGCAGTCCAGCACTTTCACCGTAACCACCGAAACCAACTGAAGTCCGCCATGAATGGAAGTGCGAAGTATGAGAGTACAGAAAGACTTTGGGAACCATACCCGCCAAAGCGCGTTACACTGGTTAGTTAGATTTCCGCTAATACCCTCCCAACCGAAAGGACAAACAAATGGCCAAGAACACAATTTGTCTGTGGTACAATAAGGACGCAGAGGCTGCGGCCCGCTTTTACGCCAAGACCTTTCCCGACAGCGCGGTAAGCGCTGTGCACAAGGCACCCAGCGATTATCCCGACGGAAAGAAGGGCGATGTGCTGACGGTGGACTTCACCGTCGCGGGTGTGTCCTGTTTTGGCCTGAATGGTGGGCCGACGTTCAAGCATAGCGAGGCCTTTTCCTTTCAGATCGCCACTGACGATCAGGCGGAGACCGACCGCTATTGGAACGCAATCGTCGGCAATGGTGGGCAGGAAAGCCAGTGCGGCTGGTGCAAGGATAAATGGGGAGTCTCGTGGCAGATCACTCCAAAAGTCTTGTTGGATGCCATGCGCGCGGGCGGCGACAAAGCCAAACGCGCCTTCGACGCCATGATGCCGATGAAGAAAATCGACGTCGCCACGATTGAGAAAGCAGTTCGTGACTGACATTTCATTTGCGCGACACGGGGGTCACTACCAAACAAGGGGACAAGTTTGATTGGCATCCGCGCGATATGTCGTTTCCGACATCGACGTGCCCTTCAGCGCATCGTCCATAGCGAACACTTGCATCTCCCAGATGCCATGTCTGATAACCACATTGAGTTCAGATTCAAGCTTAACTAAGTGCCAGAAGGAGCTGAGACATGAAAAAAGGCGTGATCCGAAGTATAGGAGCCGTGTTTGCAGGCCTATTGTTCATTGCTGTGACCCACAACGGCACTGATTTCATCTTGGAAAACATGGGTGTGCTCCCCAAAGGCAACCTTCATGTGGCAACTGGCTTGATATTGATGGTTTTGGTATATCGCACAGTGTTCAGCCTGATTGGTTGCTATATCACTGCGCGACTTGCGCCAAACCATCCGCTGAGGCATGCCCTTATACTGGGAATACTCGGTGCAATCGTTAGCGCGATCGGTGCCGTTGTTGCCTCAGACTTGGCTCCCGGCTGGTATGGTTGGACGCTGGCACTGCTCGCCATTCCAATCGCCTATGTTGCAGGCAAATTCTATGAACTTCAGGCAGCAAGTAATTGAAGAAAAACGGACGCTTCCCTTTATTTCGCAATGTCCATGACGATTTCCACAATATTGACTACTGCGCAAGTCTCATACTACCATAATCTGGTGCCCCCACCGGACCACCACATCATGACCAAGAACACCTCTGTCATTCTCGGCAAGGAACATGACTCGTTCATTTCCGCCCAAATCGGAAAAGGCCGGTTTGCCTCGGCCAGTGAGGCCATGCGGACGGGGTTGCGGTTGTTGGAGGAGCAGGAGTTGAAGGTTGAGGGGCTGCGGGCTGCCATCATCAAGGGCGAGGAGAGCGGCGCGCCAACGCCGTTTGACATGGGCGCATTCATTGCGGCAAAGTGCCGGGCATCCTGATTTTACAGCTTCGCCTTTCGCCTTTGGCGCAGGCTTAACCGTCGGGTCTTGATGCCACCATGAAACTGCTTGCAGAAAACCCGCGCATGGGCAGAGCCATTGATGACATTCGCAAAGGTTACTTCAAGTTTCCGGCAGCATCACATATTCTGATCTACCGACTGAAGCCGGAAGCGATTGAGTTCATGCGGATTTTGCACAATTGAATGGATGTGGAACGGCAGCTGTAGCAACCTTTCTCTCGCACTTGCAAATAATGCGAAATTCTGTTAACTTGTGCACAATTGCACCACTCGCGGGGTTTACCTCATGTCCGATGTCACCGTCACAGTCCGCATGCCGAAGACACTTCGGGACCGTCTTGAAGCACTGAGTACCGAAACCCGCCGTTCGAAATCATTTCTCGGCATGGAAGCCATTCAGCAGTTTGTCGAGACTGAGGAAGAAATCGTATTTTGCGTCAAACAGGCACAAGCCGAATTGAAGGCGGGGCTTGGTATTTCGCATGAAGAGGTTGTGAAACAGTCCCGAGCCTATCTGGATGCTGCCAAGGCAAGCCGGAAGATAAACGGGGACGCTGCCTGTTATTAAACCAGACTTTATGGCACGATATCACCGCTTGCAAGCATCGAAGGTGAATGCCTTTATCGAGCTCGTTGGGCAGCGTTCACCAAGCCGAAGTCATCACCCGCATCCCCTCATCCGCCCTGTCGGGCACCTTCTCCCGCTGGAAGTAGCGGGAGAAGGCGGTGGTTGCAACCACCTCCCTAATTGATGAACGAGGGAGACCTTCGATGTAATCGCCTTCTCCCGCCCCTTCTGGCGGGAGAAGGTGCCCGAAGGGCGGATGAGGGACGACCTGCAAGTCCCCCCAAATTAAATTCCCAACCCAGAACATACCCCTTGACATTGTTCCCATTATGTTCCAATCCTCCCTTGCCCTCCCAAACGGGGTCCGGTTCGCGACGGTGAACCTGGATGGGAAGGCAGCGGGCCTATGGGGTTTGGCTAACGTGGCTGGACTCTTCAGGTTT
>JAYUVC010000064.1:0-10077 GCA_043754325.1 Hyphomicrobiales bacterium | reverse complement strand
GAAAGCCTCTACTCAAAAGGCGAACGCTATTCCGACATGGCCATCCTCGTTCGCGCCTCCTTCCAGATGCGCAGTTTCGAAGACCGCTTCATCACGCTGGGCCTGCCCTACCGTGTCGTCGGCGGCCCGCGCTTTTACGAACGCGCCGAAATCCGTGATGCCGTGTCCTATCTCGCAGTCGTCCTGTCCCCCGACAATGACCTGAAATTCGAACGCATCATCAACACCCCCAAACGCGGCATCGGCGATGCGTCGGTGCAAAAAATCTACAACGTGGCCCGCAAGCATGGCACCTCGCTTTACACCGCTGCCACCAGCATGATCGCGTCAGACGAACTGCCAGCCAAGGCCCGCACCTCCCTGCGCCTGCTGCTCGAAAACTTCTCGCGTTGGCGGCAACAGCGCCAAGCCCTGCCCCACACGGAATTGGCAGAAATCATCCTCGATGAATCCGGCTACACCGAAATGTGGCAAAACGACAAATCGCCAGAGGCACAAGGCAAACTCGAAAACCTGAAAGAACTCGTGCGTTCCATGGGCGAATTCGAAAACCTCGAAGGCTTCATGGAACACATCGGCCTCGTCATGGACAGGGACCAAGGCGAGAACACCGACGAGATCAACATCATGACACTGCACTCCGCCAAGGGCCTCGAATTCGGCACGGTCTTCCTGCCGGGCTGGGAAGAAGGCCTGTTCCCCCACCAACGCAGCCTCGACGAAAACGGCCGCGCCGGACTGGAAGAAGAACGCCGCCTCGCCTACGTCGGCATCACCCGCGCCAAACGCCGCGCCACCATCAGCTTCGCCCAAAACCGCCAAGTCCGAGGCCTCTGGCAATCCGCCATCCCCTCCCGTTTTCTGGACGAACTCCCGGCAAACCACATCGAAGTCGTCCCCATGACAACCAGCTACGGCGGCTACGGCATCGGCAGCTACGGCGGCTCAAGGTTCGACACCGCAGGCAGCTTCAAAAAAGAAAGCACATACAGCACCCCCGGCTGGCAACGCGCCAGCGAACGCCAACAACGCGGAGAAACCCTGAGAAGCACCCCCAGCTTCAACGACGGAAAAAGCGAAATCGTCGGCGCAGAGGGATTGGGGTATGAAGTCGGAGAAAGAGTCTTCCACCAAAAATTCGGCCACGGAAGTGTGACGAGTGTGGACGCGAACAAGCTGACAGTGGATTTCGACAAGGCGGGCGAGAAGCGGGTGATCGATACGTTTGTGGAGCGGGGGTGAAACCAAATCTCCAGATTTTACATACGAACAAGGATGAGAAAATACATGACAGAAGATTTTATGTTCTCTGACTTTGCAACAGATGCTGAAAAAATAAAGAGCTCTGGAAGGTGGGTTGCTTTGAATGCAACTATTGTCGAATTGGCAAAAGCCCCAGAAGTTGTTGGGACTTGGCAAGTTGAATTGTTCGGCGGACTTTGCTTCGAAGTCTTATCTGAATACACAAAACTGAAAAATGCGCGTGCAGAAAAACAAGCAGATCCTTCGCTGCTAGCTTGGAGGGCAAGGAATCTTTTGGAACTGTCATTGTGGTGTACCTATTTCAAGATGAGTAAAGATCATGCACGCAAATTGTATGAAGATGCGGGACGGGATCAAATAGATCTTTTATCTACTTTCGAAGATTGGGGGAAAAAATTTGATCCGAAGTAAGGGGACGCTTCCCTTTTCTGACTGCCGGACCCGCTGAAGCACCCCCTCCCCCTTCCACCTCCGCCCAAGAGGGCTACGGCGGACGCAGTCGGGTACTCCCCCGGCGAAGACGCCGAGGGACAAAATCGGAGTTACGCCATTGACGCACATGCGCCAATGGCGTATATGCCCGTCATGCTGGTTTCCGTTATCGAAACAAACTCATACCTTTCAAAGGCCGAAAAAATCATGTCGGCGGCGGAACGGGAAGCTGTTGTTTCGATGATTTCCGCAAGCCCGACAAGCGGCGATGTCATTCCCGGCACACATGGTTTGCGCAAACTTCGCATTCCCTTGCAAGGTCGCGGCAAGCGGGGAGGTGGTCGGGTGATTTATTGGTATTACAACGAAGGCTATCCCGCAATATTGATGTGGGCTTTCGCCAAAAACGAAGTGTCGGATTTGTCTCCGACGGAAAAGAAAACATTGGTGGCAGTGTCAGACAAATTCACCTCGCAGTTCAGGAGCGTAAAATGAAAAAGTCAGATTTCGACGGATTGGTTGCAAGCCTGAACGAGGCGGGTGAATTCTTCTGCACCGGCAAACTCAAAGGCGGCAGGATTCACATTCCTGCTGAAATCGACGCTGCTGCCATCCGCGCCAAAACGGGCCTCAGTCAAATCAACTTCGCCGGTCAAATCGGAGTCTCTGTCGCCACACTGCGCAACTGGGAGCAAGGCCGCCGCATGCCTGATGGCCCGGCACAAGTGCTGCTCAGGATGTTGAACCAAGATCCTGACATCGTGCGCCGCATGCTGCAAAATGCAGCTTAAACTTAAGTCCGGGCAACCGACGCCCCCTGAACCCGTAATACGTATTAAAACCATGCACAAGAAAATGACCATCAGCCTGGACGAGGCGGTTTATGACGGCCTCTACCGCACCATTGGCAAGCGCCGCATGAGCCAGTTCATTGAAGACCTGTTGCGTCCACATGTCTTGGACACGGCGCTTGATGCTGGCTACCAAGCCATGGCCGCCGACACATCGCGCGAAGCCGATGCCACGGAATGGATAAACGCACTCAACAAAGATTTGGCCGATGAAACGCGGGGAGGTCTGGTGGGTCGAGTTTGACCCAGCAATCGGCAGCAAATCAACAAACGCAGACCCGCCATCATCGTCAGCAACGACTCCGCCAACCGCAATCTCTCCCGCGTCGTCGTCATCCCCGTCACCAGCACCACCGCCCGCGTATTTCCCGGCGAAGCCTTGGTCAATGTCGGATCACAAACCAGCAAGGCCATGGCCGACCAGATCATGGCCGCTGACAAGAGCAGACTGAAAAATCAAATCGGCGCGTTGTCCAAAGCTGATTTGGCATTGGTCGAACATGCTGTACGTGTGCATCTGGGATTGGCGATTTAACTATTTAGCGATACTCGATATTACCCCGGCCTTACTCCACATAAAACACCTCAACCGCGCCCGACAATTTCACCGTCATCGGATTGCCATGGCGGTCCTTTGACTTCACGCCCGCAGGCACGCGCACCCATCCCTCGGACATGCAATATTCCTCGACATTGGTTTTCACCACGCCCTTGAAGCGAATGCCGATTTCATGTTGCAGCACGTCCTTGTGGAAATGCGGGCTTTTGGGATCAATGCTCAAGTGGTCTGGCAGGGCGGGTTTGGCGTCGGTCATAGAGGGTGTCTCCGGGTGAATTTACCGCCTGCGTCTAGAGCAGGTTCATGCAAATGTCGCCAGACAAAACGATACTTACCCGTCAACCGGAAATGTCAGCGTCAACCCAAACCCTGCGCTGCTGTTGGACCAGACAATGGCCCCCCGGATATTGGACGCCGAGGCATTGATGATTTTCAGGCCCAGGCCTTTTTCATTGCTGTCACGTGCGGTGCCGGAATGTCCGGTGCCATCATCCTGGCAGACAATTTCATACCACCTGCCTGCCATCTGGCGACCCGTGATCCAGATGCGTCCCGCACGACTGTCCGGGAACCCGTGCTTGATGGAATTGGTGGCAAGCTCATTGAAAATCAGCGCCACCTTTGCGGCTTTTTCCGGTGCGATCTGCACGCTCCCGCCAGTCTTTCCCTACATTACCACCGATCCTGCACAAATCCCTTGATGTCTTCATCATAGATCTGCTTGATCTTGTCCATCACGTCGCGTGACAAAACCGGCAACGATCCGGCCTCGGCATTCGCCTTCGCCTGTAGCGGGTTTCGTGCGCCCGGAATGACCACCGTCACGGCGTCAAACATCAGGATCCAGCGCAGCGCCAGTTTGGCCATCGTCATGTCACCCGACACCAACGGCCTGATGCGCTCAACCGCAGCCAGCCCAGCGTCATACGGCACGCCGGAAAATGTTTCGCCAACATCAAAAGCTTCGCCGTTCCGGTTGAACAGACGGTGATCGGTTTTTTCAAACGTGCTGTTGGCGTTGAATTTGCCCGTCAGCAATCCGCTGGCCAGCGGCACCCGTGCAATCACCGCCACATTCTTCTCAAGCGCTTTTTTGAAAAACACATTCGCTGGCCGTTGGCGGAAGGCATTAAAAATGATCTGTACACTGACAACATTGGGGTATTCGATAGCCTTCAACGCTTCATCAATCCGTTCAACGCTGACGCCGTAATTTTTGATCTTGCCAGCTTTCACCATTGTGTCCATCCGTTCGAACACTTCCGGGTGGTCATAGGTATCGCTGCTCGGGCAATGCAGCTGCACGAGATCAATCACATCGGTATCCAGGTTCTTGAGGCTTTGATCAATGTAGCTCTCTATATTGGCCATGCTGTAACCCGCCACGGTCTGCTGCGGCAGTTTACGGCCAATTTTTGTGGCGATATAGGGCTTGTCCCCGCCACGTTCTTTGACCACTTTCGCAATCAATTGTTCGGAATGGCCGTTGCCATAGACGTCAGCCGTATCAATGAACGTCATGCCGCTGTCGAGTGCTGCATGCAGCGCTGCAATGGCCTCGTCATCATTGACTTCGCCCCACGCCGCACCAATCGCCCATGCGCCAAAGCCAATTTGGCTGACTGTGCGCCCCGTTCGACCGAATTTTTTTGAGTTCATGTGTTGTTCCTTGATAAGCTAAAATGGAGCAGGGCCGATATTGTTCCCGTTCGCAAAAGTCTTTCGTACGGAACGTCTTGAGGGAAACTATCCCACAATACGCGAAATCCGCTCATACTCCGCCGCAATGCTGTCGGCTCTTCCAGCCTTCCCCACGCGGGCATACCAATAATCCCGGTTGACGGTATCGCCCTCAATCCAATGTGCCAAAGCGTGCACGAGGTCATGGTCAAATGTACCTTCGGCACTCTGGCAAATTGCGTGCGCCGCATCCCATTCCGGCCCGGGCTTGAAACCGCCCTGCTTCAACCACCACAACGCCTGTTGCGGCGGTGACAAATCTTGCGGAGGCGCACCATAGTCCATAGGCATCAGCCCACGTTGTGCATTTTCTGGAAATCTTCACGCAGTCCGCGCAGCAAGGGCAAAAGGTCAGTGGAAGACCCAGGCGCCGCAAGTGCCTGTTGCTCTGACGCGAACACCTCAGCCGCCGTCAGCTTTCGCAACAATTCGAGATAGCTCTTGGCGAACTGGTCCTGCTCGGATACGGGGGCTGGCAAAGGCAGCGCAGCTTCAACATCCGCACGGGAAATACCGCGATCAATCGTCCACTTCAAAGGCTCCAATGGCTTCTCGACCGAAGCAGATTCCGCCACAGGCTCAATGTCAGGACCATTCGCAGTTTCACTTACGTCGTCTGAGTCGACAGGCGCAATAAGCGTCAGGTCACAATTGCTGTGTAAATCACTCAACGCACCGCGGGCCTCAACTGCCAAACTTGACGCCGTGGAAAGCGCATGCATGACAAATTCGTTGCCCCCGGAAAAATGGTCGGGCCGGGGATTATACAAATCCGCCAAGACCGCCAAAAGCCCGGACACGCGGTCCAGTGCTGTTGCCAAGGCATCCGCCGGATGTACCAAGTCTCTATCAGTCAAAATGTCCACCCTCAACCCCGACAGTGCATCGCATGCTTCGCAGTCCCCCGACTACGAATTTCGCGAAGACGGTTAACCAAAGTCCATAAGACAACGCTAACCATGTTCCTGTGGTGTGCTGGTGAAGCCGTTGGTTCGGCCATGTTTTCTGCCCTCATGTCCCCATCTTCACTTATAACACAAACTGCTCCGGCTACGAATCAAACTTTCAGGTAATTGAATTAGGTTGTGAATAACTCCTTTGCCAGAACTTTCGAGTGTGTAGGTTGTTGAAAGTGATTCTCGCAGGCAATACACGTTGCATGAAATCAAGCCATAGTCACATGCACGGGAGGCAGGTCTGCGACACGGCAAGCCGGCTTTTGGGCTAGACCATGAACCGCTAATGTCTTGATTCAGGAAATGGAACAGTGCAATGAAAGTTCTGATAGTCGGCGCAGCCGGCATGCTCGGCCGCAAACTCGTGGAAGCTTTGGCCAAAGGTGTCGAAGACCTCAACGTCTCACAAGTCGTTAGACACGACGTGGTGTTGAGCCCTGCCCCGCCGCAGGCCGGATTTCCCATTGAAACATTCATGGGCGACTTGTCCGTGTACGGAGAAGCCGAAAAGCTTGTTGGCTCCCGTCCTGACCTGATTTTCCACCTCGCGGCAATCGTCTCTGGTGAAGCCGAAGCCAATTTCGAAAAAGGTTACGCCATCAATCTCGACGGCACCCGTAACCTGTTTGAAGCCATCCGCAAGCAAGGCGGCGGTTATTGCCCGCGTATCATCTTTACGTCATCGATTGCTGTCTTTGGCTCCCCCTTCCCGGAAGCCATTGGCGATGAATTCCTGACCGCACCCCTCACCAGCTACGGCACCCAGAAAGCCATCTGCGAATTGTTGCTCAACGACTATTCGCGCAAAGGCTTCATCGACGGCATGGCACTCCGCATGCCCACAGTCTGCGTCAGGCCAGGCACCCCCAACAAGGCGGCATCCGGATTTTTCTCGAACATCATCCGCGAACCATTGGCGGGCATTGATGCGGTGCTCCCCGTCCCCACATCCGTCCGCCACTGGCATGCATCCCCCCGCGCCGCCGTCGGCTTCCTCACCAAGGCCGCCATCATGGGTGGAGCAGCACTTGGCAACCGCCGCAACCTCTCGCTACCCGGCCTGTCTTGCACTGTCGCTGATCAACTCGCGGCACTCGAGGCAATCGCACCGCAAGCCCTCGCCCATGTGAAGCACGTCCCCGACGAGACCATCATGCGCATCGTTCAGGGCTGGCCGCAAAATTTCGATCCGCAACGCGCCCTTGATCTCGGTTTCAGGTCCGAGAAGACCTTCGAAGACATTATCCGCGTTCACATCGAAGACGAACGCGGCGGCAAATTGCCAGCACTTGCATGATTGAAAACCGTTCCCGCGGCATCCTCTGGATGCTCGCCACCATGGCCTGCTTCATCTCCCTTGACGCCATCATGAAACTGGGGCTGGAGCATTATTCTCTGGTGCAAGTCACCTGGGCCCGCTTCTTCTTTGCAACATTGTTTGCGGCGATGTGGTGTGGCCGGGCACTGCCCTCCTTGGCGCGCAGCAAAGTGCCCGTACAACAAACCGTGCGCTCAATTTTCCTGATGGTCACCACGGGTTTGTTCAACGCTGGAATCTTGTTCGTTCCGTTGGCGACTGCCACGACAATCATGTTCCTGTCGCCCATCATCACAACCGTGCTTTCAGTCCTGATACTGAAAGAACATGTCGGCATAAGGCGCTGGGCCGGTGTTGCCATGGGCTTTGCTGGAGCCACAATCGTCGTTCAACCCTGGACCGCATTTTCCGGCACCTTCAACGCCGGAGCCCTGTTCCTCATCGCCGCAGCAGCAACCAACGCCAGCTATCAAATCATCACCCGCAAAGTCCGCGCCGACGATCCCAGAACTTCCCTCCTGTTCACCGCCGCCTTCGGTGCCGTCGTCTGCTCGGTTCTTCTCCCCTGGCACTGGCAATGGCCCGACACATATGGCTGGACGCTTCTCGCGGGAAGCGGCGCAGCAGGTGCCCTCGGCCACTTCTGCATCATCAAAGCCTTCAGCAACGCGCCCGCCTCAGTCATCGCCCCCTTCTCCTACAGTTCCCTGATCTGGGCCACACTGCTGGGCTATGCAATCTGGGGCGATTTCTCGACGTCATACAGTTTCTGGGCCGGAGCCGCACTGATCATTGCATCGGGGCTTTACATTTTCTGGCGGGAACGGGTGAAACGAGTGCAATGAGTTTCTTGATAAAAATCTTTTACGCCTCAATTCCCCATCTCCCTCAGGTTGAGTCGCCCACCCTCTTGCGGGCCTCGAAGCACGCACAGCAAGAGGAGCGGGGCGAACTTCTGGTGGTCACTGCTGCTTTCAATCTAGTGCGTGCTTCGAGGCCCGCAAGAGGGCGGGCACCTCAGCATGAGGGGAATCGGACAATAGAATAAAAGAAATAATCTGGTTAATTCAATTCCCCCACGCTCACGCTGCCGAGAACAGGATCTCTTCTTCTTCTACAGCCTGGTGCGCATAGGCCAGACAGGCCAGAATGCCGTCCCTTGTCAATGTAGGATAGTTTTGGAGCAAATCATCAATCGTGCGGCCATAAGACATTTGTTCCAGCACCAGTGCCACACTGATGCGGGTGCCACTAACGCGCGGCTTTCCGCCCAACGTGTGTTTGTCTGCAATAATCATGGGTGCCAATTCAATTGTCATGCAAAGCTCCTGATTGAAGACTTTACCCCATTTCGATCTGGTCGTCCATGTATCTGCGGGGTTCTCAAGCTGCCTGAAACCTCCGCGCATGCGCACCCATCTCTTCAAGCCTCTGTTGCTCGCCTTTAAGAATGACGATGACATTGGCCGCGCTGAAGGCTTCGTAGTAACTGATCTGGAGCAAGCCTTGCAACGTGCTCATCTGTGATCCCTTTGCAAGGTTACGCAACTGTAGGATCATGTCTGCAATATAATGTGCCGTGTCTCTGTTCATTTTCCCCGGCCTTGTGTCTAGGTTGAAATGCATTTTTGACTTATAACATTGGTTGCATATCAAGTCGCGCCACGACTCAATAAGGCATTCTCAAGATGAAAAAAGCACGATATACGTGTGGTAAATTTTTAAAACAGATCAAAAATTGTATTCAGTGGCATCTCGAAACAGTGTTACCGCCGGACCACCTGCTTGCCATGCTGAACTGTTCCGCCTAAGAGCGGTCGCCTTTGAAGGCGTTTTTCGCCAATTTGGGGTTGAATCCCCACCGGACTGGAACCTGTGAATGACTGTTGTCGTCGTTGAGTCGGCCGCCAAGGCCAAGACCATCAACAAATATCTGGGCAAGGATTTCGTCGTTCTCGCCTCCTATGGCCACATCCGCGACCTTCCCGCCAAAGACGGCTCCGTCCGCCCCGATGAAGATTTCGCCATGGAATGGGAAGTTGATTCCAAATCCGCCAAGCGCGTGGCCGATATCGCCAATGCGCTGAAAGGCGCTGACCGCCTCGTCCTCGCCACCGACCCTGACCGCGAAGGCGAAGCCATTTCCTGGCACTTGATGGACGTGCTCACCAAGAAGGGTGCGCTCAAGGGCAAAACCGTTCAGCGCGTCGCCTTCAACGCCATCACCAAGCAGTCGATCTTGGACGCCATGGCCCAGCCCCGCGATGTCGATGTGGCGCTGGTCGATGCCTACCTCGCCCGCCGTGCGCTTGACTATCTCGTGGGCTTCACCATCTCGCCCGTGCTCTGGCGCAAGCTGCCGGGCGCCCGTTCCGCAGGCCGCGTGCAGTCAGTCGCACTGCGCATCATCTGCGACCGTGAACTCGAAATCGAAGCGTTTCGCTCGCAGGAATACTGGTCAATCGACGGCAAGTTCACCACGCCCAAGGGGGCCGCTTTCGAAGCCAACCTCGCCTCCATTGACGGCAAGCGTCTCGAAAAACTTGGCATCGGCACTGCCGAAGCCGCCAACGCCATTCACGCCGCCATCAAGGGCCAACCTTTCAAAGTCGGCAGCGTCGAAAGCAAGCCCGCCAAGCGCCACCCCTTCCCGCCCTTCCGCACATCCACGTTGCAACAGGAAGCCTCCCGCAAACTCGGCTTCTCATCCAGCCGCACCATGCAAATTGCCCAGCGGCTGTATGAAGGTGTGGACATTGACGGCGAAACCGTCGGCGTCATCACCTATATGCGAACCGACGGAGCCGACATGGCCCCCGAAGCCATCGCCGCCGCCCGCAACACCATTCTGAAATTATACGGCGAACCCTATGTTCCCTCCACCGCGCGCAAATACACCACCAAGGCCAAGAACGCCCAGGAAGCCCACGAAGCCATTCGCCCCACCGAAATGTCGCG
>JAYUVC010000063.1:0-10020 GCA_043754325.1 Hyphomicrobiales bacterium | reverse complement strand
CTATTGCAACGCAATATCCGCACAGAGACTTGCCATGACCAAATCCACCCGCACCGAATCCGACACCTTCGGCCCCATTGAAGTCGATGCCACGAAATACTGGGGCGCGCAGGCGCAACGCTCACTGCAAAACTTCAAGATCGGCTGGGAAAAGCAGCCGCAACCCATCGTCCGTGCCCTTGGCATCGTCAAGCGCGCCGCTGCTGAAACCAACATGGCGCTCGGCAAGCTTGATCCGCAACTCGGCGACATCATTGTCAAAGCCTCACAGGAAGTCATCGAAGGCAAGCTCGACGCCCACTTCCCGCTCGTCGTCTGGCAGACGGGGTCCGGCACCCAGTCCAACATGAACGCCAATGAGGTGATTTCGAACCGCGCCATCGAAATGTTGGGCGGCGAAATCGGGTCGAAAAAACCAGTGCACCCCAATGACCATGTGAACATGTCGCAATCCTCCAACGACACCTTCCCCACCGCCATGCACATTGCCTGCGCCGAGGAGATCACTCACCGCCTTCTCCCTGCCCTGCAACAATTGCGCAATGCCTTGAACGACAAGGCGCAGGCATGGCGTCACATCATCAAGATCGGCCGCACCCACACACAGGATGCCACACCGGTGACTTTGGGTCAGGAATTTTCTGGCTACACCCAGCAAATCGACAATGGTATCAAACGCATAGAGATGACTCTTCCCGATCTGATGCAACTTGCCCAAGGCGGCACCGCGGTCGGAACCGGCCTTGCCGCACCAATTGGTTTTGCGGAAAAAGTCGCTGAGCGCATTGCTGCCATCACCCACATGAAATTCACCACCGCCCCCAACAAATTCGAGGCCCTCGCCGCCCACGACGCGATGGTCATGTCCCACGGGGCCATCACCACAGTTGCCATGAGTTGCTTCAAGATCGCCAACGACATTCGCTTCCTGGGTTCCGGCCCCCGCGCAGGCTTGGGCGAACTCTCACTCCCCGAAAATGAACCCGGCTCCTCCATCATGCCCGGCAAGGTAAACCCCACGCAATCTGAAGCCCTCACGCAAGTCGCTGTCCAAATCCACGGCAACAATGCCGCCATGAGCTTTGCCGGCTCCCAAGGTCATTTCGAACTCAATGTTTATAACCCGGTCATGGCCTACAACTTCCTGCAATCCGTGAGGCTTCTCGCCGATGCTGCTGTTTCCTTTACAGAAAACTGCGTCGTCGGGATTGAACCCCGTCTCGACAACATTGCAAAAGGCCTGGCAAATTCACTGATGCTGGTAACCCCTCTGAAAGAAAAATACGGTTATGATCGGGCCGCGAAGATCGCCAAGACCGCCCACACGAACGGCACCACGCTACGCGAGGAAGCCATCAAGGAAGGCATACCGGCCGAGGACTTCGATATCATTGTGAGACCGGAAAATATGCTGGGGCCGTCATGAATAACCGTATAATCATTTCCGCCATCATTGTTCTCGTGTTTCTGCCCGCTGTCTATTACTTCTTGAACATGATGAACCAGGAAGAGGGTCTCGCCTTCCGCGAACTGACAATCACTGCTGTCGCCGAAACTGACGGCCAGGTGACTTTGCCCACAGAATCCCAGGACAAGCTTGGCGCAACGCTTCACGCCGTCTTCAAACCCGCGTTTCTTGAAAAAATCGCAGGCATAAAATCTCCCAATCCGAATGGTCTGGACATGACAGTAGACTCGATTTCAAGTGCCATCGACAACTGCACGCAACAGGGAAAGATCCCGGCAAAAGCCGTGTTTGACGTGGCAGAAAAATGTGCGGTTGGTGATTTTTCGACGTGGAAAGCCGAGAAAAAAGCCGCCTTGTTTGTTGATCCAGCTGAACGTCTCATCGTATTCGGAAACTCCGGGAACAATTTGGCCAGAGTCTACCACAACAACTTGATTGCAACTTATGTCTCTCCAGACATGGTCCAGACAGACCGCAAGCGTGAAGCCTGCATTGTGCGTGCCATGCTCGATTTCTTGGTCGGCAGGACACCAGACCCCGACGCAAGCTGCGCTGCCGTACCTTGAGAAGAAGTGTTCTGTCATGGCAGAAATCATAAATCTCCGGAACATGCGAAAACAGAAACGTCGCACCGAAAACGCCAATATCGCCGAAGCCAACCGTCAGAAATTCGGCCGCACAAAAGCTGAAAAGCAACTGGAGAAATTTGAAACCGAAAAATTCGAATCCGGTTTGGACGGCCACAAGCGTGATGAAACGTGATGGCCAAAGACCTGAAGCGATCCGTTTCCATCGCAGGCCATCGCACGTCAATATCACTTGAACCTGAATTCTGGAACGCGCTCACAAGGGCAGCAAAATCCAGAAATCAATCGGTCGCAGCCCTCGTCGCTGAAATTGACCAGACCCGCGACGACCGCAATCTCTCATCCGCCATCAGGGTGTGGGTGTTGAACAGCATCACCTTGCCTTAAAGCTGAGACGGCACCACCGCCAAATTCCGCCGCACTTCCAGGCGTCTTGCATGGCGTTGCAATTCTGCTTTTGCTGAAGCAGCGCCGGTTTTGATCGCACCATTCACAATGTCCTGTAGTGCCAAGGCCTGCTTCTCACGCTCTGCTGACTGGAATTTCCGCAGGCGCGATTGCACCCGGAGTTCGGCCCGGGTCGCCTGATAATCGGCAAAGCGCTTCTCGTCATCTTTGCGCTGTGCATCTTCCTTCACCGCCAGCGCCTGTTGTTCGCGTTGCAAGCGCTCAAGCTCAGCCATTTCCCTGGACAACAGGTCATAGCCCAATTTGGCCGCCAACGCCGACGTTCCATTGCGAACCTCCATTTGACCGGCAATACCGGAATAGGAAACCGTCACGGACGGCAATGCGGGCGCTACAACCAATGAAACAGTTGTCGCAACTTTCATTTGCCCTGATGTCAGGTCGAGTTGCGGCACTATTTTTGCAACAACACCTTCCACTGCGGGGACGATCGGCGAAAGCTCTGCGGCACCATTCGTCACTGTGTAACTGCCAATATGGTTCCCAACCACGCTACCCGGCACGGCATCGAGTTTGCCCAGCGCCAGCGCAAGCGCATCCGATGTTTTTGCCGCAAGCACTGCAGCAGCGTAACCTTCCAGTGTGAGTCGTGGCAAAGAGGCTGCTTCCAAGGAGAAATTTCCTTTGCCCTCGACAGCGGCCAATGCGGCGGCCGGACTGCTTCCTGTGGTTTTGAATTCACCCTCCAACACCATTTCGCCTTTGGCTAACACCGAGTCATTCGATGTCTTGAACAACCGGTCAAGCAAAACAGGCCACCGCAGTGTGCCTGAAAAGTTTTCGCCCGTGCCCCGGGGCGTCATTGTGATATCCATGTTCAAGCCTTTTTCACCGGCGGACAACACGGTCAACTGCCGTTTGCCCGGTTCAAATCCGAAGCCGACAATGACTTCCTTCTGGGCATCGCTGGTGGCGGTTTCAAACTGGATGGGCCGGATGAAAACATCCCCGCTCAACACGGCCTCATTCAAATCAGCAAACCCTTGGGCACGGTCAACCGCAGCCCCTTCCCACGGCATGAAGGCGAGCGCCAGTGACTCTCGTATATCAAGGACATCAGTCTCAACATCACCCAGTATGCGATGTTCATTTGTCAGGTTCACCTGCCCTATAAAACGGCGGCCTGCAACATGCCCGCTTAAATCAAGCAGCGACAGGCCACCGTCTTTTGCTGCCACCACTGCCGCGATATCCAACGGCTGTGCAGCCACTTGATCCAATGGCAACCCCACAGCTTTCAACATCGCTTGCCCATCCGGTGCCGTTGCCGAAAATTTGCCCGACAAACCCAGATAGGGCTCCGTCACGTTTGCGGTGCCGTCAAACTTTGCCACTGCTTCCAGGGCTTTCACTGTTGTTGACAGCACAAAACCCTGTTCCTGCGACCCGTTGAACTCAAACCTCACATCCCCCGGCCCCATGCTGCCAACTGGAACGATACCAGCCAACTTGGCCAAAGCTGCACTGTCTGCACTGTTCACGCTGCCTGACGCGGCAAGCATGGACGCACGGCCTTTGTCCAGCTCCCGCGCCGTCAGCACCAGTTCAGCGTTTAAAGCACCACTTGACCCACGTACGTCAATTGAAATCTCCGGCCCGGTTTTCTGCGCTACGGCTGTAACCTTGGCATCAATCCCGGTCACTCCGAGTGCTTCAGTCCACTTGCCATCGCCACTATTCAGTCCCGCCAGTCGCAGGAAAGCGCGCGGATCCTGTGCATCAAGATGAAAATTCAAAACACCTTCCGGTCCATTGCCCGCGTCCAGAAACGATCCCCCACCCTTCAGCCTCGCTCCGCTCACACTGCCAATATCCAGCAACTTGAGTTCAAAACCGCTGGCGCGCGAAGCCATGTCCAGCGCCACTTCCTGCGCGGTCACACCATTGAGTAAAACCGAGGCGGCACGCAAAATAAAACGTCGGTTTACCGGAACTCCGTCCATATCCTGCGCCGCCAAACCGATGATTGAAGGCAATGCTCCGTCACGCACAAGCGACCAACCATCAAGTGCCAGACTGTCCAGATCAAGCTGCCCCGCGTCAACCATCACATTGAGTTCGTCAGGGTTGCCAGCCCTCGCCGACAGCGACGCCCGACCCGGCGAACCATCAAACGTGTAAACGACATCAGAAAGGCCGAAATGTTCCGTTGACCAGTCGAATGCGCCGGATTGAACGTCAAGCCGGCCTCGGCTTCCCGTCCAGTGCTTTTCAAATGTTCCGCGCCATTCCGGCGCAAGCCATCCAAAAAACGCGCGACTGTCCGAACTTTCAAACTGGAATTTTCCTGCAAGCTGCGCAGCTGCATCACCCGGAAATAGGATACCGCTGAACACCCCTACAGACCGTCCGGGCAATTCCGCTGAAAACTTTGCGACCCGTATGGCTTCCTTTTGCAATGCGCCAGACAGCTGCACATCATTGAGAGCCTGGCCTTTGCTCGTCAAAACACTGACATTCAACGAATAATCCGCAACCAGCTTGACTGGCAGCAACGCCATGAACTGATTGGCCAGCTTCAAAAATCCGCCATCCCGCCAATGTTGCAGGGCCGCTGCACCGACAATTGTATCCATATTGATACGCGGCGCCTTCAATTCCACTTTCGCCTGCGCCTGCGAACCAAACTCCACCACTGCATCACCTTCAATCAAGGTTCCGCTGTCCTTGCGGTCAGAAGGTGCAATACGAATTTTGAGGAAGCTCATCCGCTCAGTTGAAGCCTCGACTTGCGCCTGCATTGCCAGCGGCTTGAAAGCCGCTTCCGCACTGGTTTTTTCAGCCGTCACCTCCTGCGGATCAAGCCGCACAGCGCCTTTGAATTGGCTGCCATCCCAGCCACCCTCAACCGAAGCCAGCGGATAATTCAAGTCCAAAGGAGAAAGTTTTACCGTGAATTTAAGCGGTTCATCCAACTGTTTTTCACTTGTGGTCACAACCAGTCCAAACGGCAGATCATTCCACTTGGCATTGCCCTGCATGCGCCAAGGCCCAAGAACTGATTGCGCCGACAGCCTTGCATTCAGTCCGGCGAACACACCCGAATGACCATTTCGAAGATCATCAAACGACACAAGCCCGTCCGACACATTGATCTGGTCCAGTTTCACCCGCGACAGCAAACCCTGTCCCGTGACTTGCGCTTGTGGCGCAAATATCCAGTTCACATTGCCGGATGCATTGCGTTGCAAATTCACCTGCAGCTCCTCAACGTCAACGCTCTCGACATTCAGGGTGCCACTGAAAAGGCCTGCCAACGACAGAGACATCCGCACCACATCCGCCTTTACAAAAGCATCATCCGAAAATCCGTCCAGATTGCCAATCACCACACGCTGCGCTTCCAGCTGCGGCCAAGGGAATAATTTTATTGCAATGTCACCATCAATCGACACATTGCGGCCTGTGAGCTTTTGTCCAAACGCCTCCAGGTCGTCACGGTAATTGTTCCAGGGCACCACAAAGGGTGCAGCCACTGCCGCCAACACCACAGACACCAAAATGATGCCAAAATAGAACACAGGAGACCGCCAGATACTCATGCAAAATCCGGCGCCGCGTTCTTGCCGGGGTTCATGATGTTCTGCGGATCCAGAGCCATTTTGATCGCACGCATCACATCCAAACCATTGCCATGTTCTTTGGCAAGATAATGGCGCTTGCCGCTGCCAATGCCGTGCTCGCCCGTGCAGGTGCCACCCATGTCCAAGGCGCGGTCGATCAACCGGTCATAGGCTGCCTTCACTTTTTTCACTTCAACGGCATCCGTGTGATTGCAATACATGACAACATGGAAATTGCCATCGCCAACATGCCCGATCATCGGACCGAAAATATTGTTCGTTTCCAGATCAATTCGCGTCTGCTCCACACACTCCGCCAACCGTGAAATCGGCACACAGACATCGGTTGCAAACGACTCGGATTGTCCTGGTGCTATGGTCCGTGTCGCCCAGAACGCATCATGCCGCGCCTGCCACAGCTTTGTCCGGTCCTCTTCCAGCGTCGCCCACTGGAAGTCCCCCCCGCCATGTTCAGCTGCGATGGCATGAAACAATTCCGACTGCTCCTTGACGCCTGCAGGCGTGCCGTGGAATTCCACAAACAGCGTCGGCGCTTCCGTCAACGTCAGCTTGGAATAGATGTTGATGGCCTTGATATGCGCGGTATCCACCAATTCAATCCGCGCCACGGGAATGCCGCTCTGGATGGTTTCAATCGTCGTCCGGCAACAGGCCTCGACTGATGGGAACGAACACACTCCCGCCGCCATTGCCTCTGGAATACCATGCAGTTTCAACGCCACCTCGGTGATCACACCCAGCGTGCCCTCACTGCCCACCATGAGGCGCGTCAAGTCATACCCCGCCGAAGACTTTTTCGCACGTCCACCCGTCCGCACAATCTCGCCATTGGCCATCACCACCGTGAGGCCCATCACATTCTCGCGCATGGTGCCATAGCGCACTGCATTGGTACCCGAAGCCCGCGTGGCCGCCATGCCGCCAATCGAAGCATCAGCCCCGGGATCAATCGGAAAGAACAAGCCTCGATCGCGCAAATGCAAATTCAAGGCTTTCCGCGTCACCCCCGCCTCAACCCGGCAATCCAGATCCTCAGAATGCACTTCAAGGATGTGATTCATGCCATTGAGATCAATTGATATTCCGCCCCAGGGAGCCGTAAAGTGCCCTTCCAGCGAAGTTCCCGTGCCAAACGGAATAACCGGCACACGTTTTTCCGCACAAAGCTGCACCACGGCCTGCACTTCCTCGGTTGATTGCACAAATGCCACAGCATCCGGCGGAAACCCGGCAGCCCACGTCAAATCCTTGCCGTGCTGCTCGCGCGTTGCAGGTGCTGTTGAAAGTCTGTCCCCCAATAAATTATGCAGGCGGGTGATCACGTCTTGAGTAGCGGTACGAAGCGGGCGATTGTCCATGCCGCAAACTAACACAAATCACCGGACACACCATGCCCTACGAAACGCCGCACCGCTCCAGCACCATGACAATCGAAAGCCAATGGATCGACTATAACGGACACTTCAACATGGCCTACTACGGCGTCCTTTTTGACCGCTCCGCTGACCAGATGTTCGTCGAACTGGGCTTGGGGCCTGATTACGTGAAAGCCACCAACAACAGCTTCTTCACCCTCGAAACCCACTGCTCATATCTCAGGGAAATGAAATCCACCGACCCAGTTGCCGTGGAAAGTCAAATCCTCGACCACGACCACAAGCGCGTGCATTACGTGCAACAAATGAAGCACGCGGAAGAAGGCTGGGTGGCCTGCATCCTCGAAGTCATGGTCAGCCACGTCGATCTCACAACCCACAAAACCTCAAACTTCCCGGATGACGTGAGGGCGCGCATTGATGCGATGGCTGCGATGCACAAGCCGTTGCCAGTTCCGGCGCAAGTGGGCCACAAGATCGGCATTCCGCGCAAATCTTGACATTCTGGCAATCTGCATGCATATTGCATGCATGGGCACACATATTCATATCCGGGATTTCGAGGACGAGTACCACAGTTTGCTCGTTGCAAAGGCCAACGCCAAGAACCTGTCCCTCACGAGTTTTCTAAAGGATGAACTCAAGAAAATTGCCAAAGCGCCCACCGCCGAAACGTTTGGCGAAATGTTGGTGAATTTGCCGCGCGACGGCAACGTGAAATCTTGGTCCAGCGGCGAAAGCGCTAAAATGATCAGGGAAGCACGCGAAGAAAGAGGTGAACACCTTTATCGGCTCACTTTGCGCGGACTGAAGAAGAACAAGTGATTGTCCTCGATTCATCGGTAGTCATTGATGCATTTCTGGATCAAGCCTGCGCCGAGAAACTTCGGAAACTTTTCTTGACAGACATTTTTGTAGCGCCAGACCACATTGGCCTTGAAGTTCTCTACACACTGCGCCGATTCAAATCGGAAGAGAAAATCACAGCGCGTTTCGCTAGCCAATGTCTAAATGTTTTTGACGCAATGCCGCTGAAAAGATTTTCCAGTACCAACATGACCCGCGATATCTGGGACTTGCGACACAATATAACCGCCTATGACGCGCCTTTCGTTGTATTGGCGAAACAACTTGACGCTCCCTTGCTGACCCATGATGGGAAGCTCGCCCGCGCTGTTGCACAGCACATAAAGTTGATGTCATTGCTGTGATCGCCCCATAATCGTCACACCCCTGTAAAATTCAGGCCCCATTCAGCTTCCACGGTGCAAAACAACAACAACACCAACCAAGGAGGCTCACATGACAAACAATGGATACCAGCACTTCGCTGAAGCCCTTGTCTTCGCTCACGGCCCCAGGGCCCTGAACGAAGCCATTCGCCACGCGGAATTTTGCCTGAAACAGGGCGACACCGACATGGCCGCCCACTGGCACGCCACAATTGTGGAGGTGCGCAATTTCAAAAAACCGGTCCCCTGCAAAGTGACTGAATTTTACGCTGCCGTCTGAACATATCTCGTACATCTGCTATACGGGCCTTTTGGGGATTCGCCCCAGAAGGCCCATATTGTTTGAATGACGATAGATATTTCTGACTTTGACGACGAACCCCACCTGCCCACGCCTCATGTACCAAAAGAGGGCGGCAACATTTCGCGTGCCATGGCAGCACCGGATGCACAATACCTTAAAGGCCTGAACCCCGAACAGCGCGACGCCGTCCTCTCCATCGACGGCCCTCTCCTCGTGCTCGCAGGGGCAGGCACCGGCAAAACCCGCGTGCTGACCACAAGGCTTGCCCACGTCCTCACCCTGCGCAAAGCCTGGCCCAGCCAGATCCTCGCCGTCACCTTCACCAACAAGGCCGCCCGCGAAATGAAAGAGCGAATCGGCATGCTCATCGGCGGCATGGTTGAAGGCATGACATGGCTTGGCACCTTCCATTCCATCGGCGTCAAGATCCTGCGCAACCCCGCCGAACTCTGCGGGTTGAAATCCGGCTTTTCAATTCTTGACATGGACGACCAGCTCCGTCTCCTCAAGCAACTGCTCGAAGTCGAAAACATCGACGAAAAACGCTGGCCCGCCCGCCAACTCGCCACCATGATCGATGGCTGGAAAAACCGTGGCCTCACCCCCGCCCAAGTGCCACAAGCCGAAGGTTACGCTTATGGCAACGGCATCGGCGCAAAACTCTACGCCGACTATCAGGCTCGCCTGAAAATCATCAACGCCGCTGACTTCGGCGATCTGCTGCTCGAACCGCTCCGCATGTTCCAGGAAAACCCGGATGTGCTCAAAACCTATCAGGACCGTTTCAAATACATGCTGGTGGACGAATACCAGGACACCAACATCGCGCAATATCTCTGGCTGCGCCTCCTCGCCCAAGGCCACAAGAACATCTGCTGCGTGGGAGACGACGACCAGTCGATTTACGGCTGGCGCGGTGCCGAAGTTGACAACATCCTGCGTTTCGAAAAAGATTTCCCCGGCGCCAAAGTCATCCGCCTCGAACAGAATTACCGCTCTTC
>JAYUVC010000062.1:0-5337 GCA_043754325.1 Hyphomicrobiales bacterium | reverse complement strand
CCCGGGAACACACAGCCGCCGTCCCGGTTCGCCAACGCCCGCCGTTGATGCTGATTGGCAAGCCGGATCTGCTGGCCCATGTCCACCGCGTCCAACCCGGCCTCATCCGCGTTGACGCTGACGAAGTCACCTATCCCATGCATGTTATTTTGCGTTTCGAACTGGAACAGGACCTCGTCAGCGGCGCACTGAAACCCGCTGATATTCCAGAAGCTTGGGACCAGAAGATGATCCAGTACCTTAACCTTTCCACGAGAGACAACATGCGCGACGGCCCGATGCAGGACGTCCACTGGCCAGCAGGAGCCTTTGGCTATTTCCCGAGCTACACCCTGGGTGCCATGATGGCCGCACAACAGTGGGCGGCTATCACGCGAGAACACCCCAGCGCCAACGAAGAAATCACAAAAGGCGACTTCACCTTCACAACAGAATGGCGACGCAAAAACATCTGGGAAAAAGCATCGACGGCCTCAACGCCAGAGTTGATGCGGCAGGCGACGGGGGAACCGTTAAACGCGAAATATTTCATCCAGCATGTAAAGCAGCGTTACGGGTGAAAAGGGGACTGCTTGCTCTTTCTCGCAAGCTGTCCCCAATTGCATCAAACCGATCTACTCCGTCCACGGATTAATCACGCGCAAGGTGTCATGCTGAAAATCTTTCACGTCGCGCGTGGCAACGGCAAAGCCATTGGTCAAAGCCGTCGCAGCAATTTGCAGATCAATAATTTTTACAAATGGTGTGAATGCACGCTTTGAAGCCATCAATACGGCACAACGTTCTGCAGCTTGCGTACCAAACGAGAGAATACGCTCTTCGAAGAGCGACCGGAGAATATGGTCTATCCGATCATTGAGAATTGATTTGTCAGAACTGTCAGGCAACAGCTCTGCGCCAAACCTCAATTCAGTAACGGACAAGGCAGAGATGAAGATATCTTTTACTGCGTATGATTTCAGCCAGCGCGAAACCTTCAGAGTTGGTTTGGGACGCATGATTTCCGAAACCACATTGGTGTCGAGAACGATCATTCACCTTCGCCGTGTTTGCTGAGATCAACAGGCACGTATTCAGCTTCATACTCTGGTATGACCAATTCAATATCCTTGCCACCGCCAATGGCAGCCATGCGCGCTTGCAATTCATCAACCCACCCGCCTTTGCTTTTGGGCTCGACGATAAGTTTGTCTTTCACCAATTGGTCCAAAGCATTCCGCACCTCAGCCTCCAATGACCGACCATGTCGTGCCGCACGAACACGCAGTTTGGATTTGGTTTCGTCAGAAATATTGCGGATTAAAATGCTGGCCATGATCGCAATGATATCACTGCTATCACTGATGTCAATGCTATCACCTTTCGCTTACCAGTTGGCCAGCGTTGCAATTGTCCCTAATATGGATTCGTGACTGACCTTTTCCTCTCAGCTGGTGTTGATTTGCCGCATGGTTCCGGCGCTGGTTCTGCAAAGAGCCAGACGCGGAAGATTGCGCGTGTGCCTTTGATCACGCCACGGGTGTTGCAGGATGCCATCAAGGTGACGGCCTTCAACCCAACGCCGGAGCAACAGGCTGCGGCCAAGGATTATGCACGGATTGCCAAGAGCGCGGGTTTTGCGAAACAAAAGGAAACCAGCGTTCGCGACATTTTCTATGCGAAAATACTGGGAACGGTGTTGGGGTATTCGCGTTACGATCCTGATAGCACATTCTCATTGCACATCGAAAAAGGCATTCGTACAGGTTCAGCCGACGCCGCCATCGGCCACTTCTCCGACAAAGATGGCGATGAACTGATCGCACCTCTCGAAATGAAAGGACCCTCATTCACAAACCTCGATGCCATCATTCCGGGCCGCGGCCAAAGCCCGGTGCAACAAGCCTGGGGTTACGCCATGGACGCGCCCGGCGTGTCCTGGGTGTTGGTATCAAACTGCGTTGAAATCCGTCTCTATCGTTTTGGCCGTGGGCGCGATTGTTATGAGATGTTCGATCTCAAGCGGCTTGATGACCCGGACGAATTGCGGCGGCTCTATATGTTGCTCGACGCCACGCAATTGCTCAGCGGGAAAACCGAAGCGCTGTTGTTGGCCACCGACAATGCTCTTAAAACTGTCACCGATGATCTGTATAAACAGTACAAGACTTTGCGGGATCAGATACTGAACTATGTCACCAGCGCTGCGGATGGTCCAAAGCTGAACCGTCGCCTCGCCATCGAGCCTGTGCAAAAACTGCTGGACCGGATTTTGTTTGTGGCTTTTGGTGGTGGCACCGGGCTGCTGCCGCCCAGGCTTTTGCAGACTGCCGCCACCCAGATTGCCACGATAAAACCCATCCCGCTCTGGAATAATTTCAAAGACCTGTTTGAGGCTGTCGATGTGGGTAGTGGTCATCCACTCCACATCTGGGCCTATAATGGCGGCTTGTTTGCACCTGATGCCAAAGTGGACGCACTCAAGCTTCCCGATCATTTGGCCTTGGCAATTGCAGACCTCGAACAGTGGGACTTTGGCAATGAAGTGCCAGTCACAGTTCTGGGCCGAATCTTCGAACAATCCATCACCGACCTCGAAAAACTGCGGGCCGAAGCTGAGGGAAAGCCTGCGCCAGACGTTGGCAAAGTCAAAAAAGAGGGTGTGGTTTATACGCCCGACCACATTGCGCGTTTCCTCGTTGAACACACCATTAACAGAACCTTGGCCGAGCGCTTCAATACATTGCTGAAACACTACACAGGCCGCGACTCTCTGCCCAAATCCGACGATGAAACCTTGTGGCCATCAGATCAAGTCGAAACCAAATTCTGGCTGGATTATTTGGAGCAATTGCGCAGCCTTACAATCCTCGACCCCGCCTGTGGTTCCGGCGCTTTTCTCGCCGCTGCTTTTGATGCCTTGGCTGGTGAATATGCCCGCGTGCTGGAACGCTTGGCGGAATTGGGCGCCGAACCCGCCATCGACGCCTTCGACGAAATTCTGGGCCGCAATCTCTATGGCATCGATCTCAACATCGAATCCGTTGAAATTTCGCGGCTGTCCCTGTGGTTGAAAACCGCACGGCAAAAACACCGCCTTGCCAGCCTTGATGAAACCGTGCGCGACGGCAACAGTCTGATTGCTGACAAGAAATATGCCGAACGCCCTTTCAAGTGGGATGGCCGCTTTGCCGCCATCGCCCAACAAGGCGGTTTTGATATTGTCATTGGCAACCCGCCCTATGTGCGCATGGAATATCTGACCGATCAGAAACCCTATCTCAGCGAACACTATGAAGTCGCCGATGACCGCACGGATCTTTATGCCTATTTCTTCGAGAAGGCCGTGGACGTGCTCAAGGTGGGTGGACGGCTTGGCTACATTTCATCGTCCACCTTTTTCCGCACCGGCTCTGGCGAAAATCTGCGGCGCTTCATGGCGGAGGAAACCGCCATTGAGGCAGTGATTGATTTTGGCGATGAGCAGGTGTTCGAAGGTGTCACAACCTATCCCGCCATCATAACAGCGCAAAAACTGGCGCAGGGTGAAACACCAGGAGGCGATCTCCGCTTCTTCAACATCAAGCACCTGCCAACCGACCTGTCATCGGCTTTTGATGCGCAAGCCCAAACCATGCCACGGTCAAGGTTGACGGGAAGCTCCTGGCAGTTTGAGGGTGATGCGCTGGCGCAATTGCGCGACAAGATTGCCACAGGCCGCAAAACCCTGGGCGAGGTTTATGGTGCACCGCTTCGTGGAATCGTGACAGGCCTGAACGAGGCCTTCATCATCGACACGCCAACACGGAACGCGCTGGTGGCGCGGCACGCGAAATCGGCTGACCTCTTGAAGCCGTTCCTGAAGGGCGAACACATCAAGCGCTGGCGGGTGGAACCGGAGGGGCTGTTCCTCATCAACATTCCCAAAGGCAAGATCAAGATCGACGATTACCCCGCGATCCGGGACCATTTGCTGCCGTTCAAGGCGGCACTGGAAAAACGGGCGACGGAGCAGGAATGGTTTGCGTTGCAACAGGCGCAGGTTGCGTATCAACCGGGGTTTGAGAAACCAAAAATCTCATATCCGCATTTTCAGAACAACCGCATGTTCACATTCGAACAGACTGGCCACTATTCAAACGACAAATCATATTTTATTCCAAGTGACGATCTGTGTTTGCTGGCTTTACTCAATTCAAATGTCGCTTGGAATTTTTTGAGCGGCATTTCGCCAGCGGTACGTGACAACTGGCATGAAATGCGCGTTCAGTATGTTGAGTTGCTTCCCATTCCTGATTTTCAACAATCGGTCAGAATTGCTCTGATCAGTCACGCGCAAAACTGCACAACTTTAAGCGCCGGGGCTTTGAGTGTTTTGGAAACTGTCCGCAATCGCATCATATCCGATCTCGGCAACGGCAGCCAACTCTCAAAGAAACTCCACAACTGGCACCAGCTCGATTTCACCAGCTTCCAGGCCGAACTCAAGAAAGCCTTCAAAACCACAATCCCCGTCAAAGAGCGGGCGGAATGGGAGAATTATCTCGCGTCAGAAGCACAAAAGGTAAAAACTCTCACCGCGCAAATCATGGCGGCAGAAGCCGAAATCAACCAATTGGTCTACGCCGCCTTCAACCTGACCCCAGACGAAATCGAATTGCTGGAAAATAGCCTTGAAGGGCAGATTTAAGGGACCTCTCCCGCCCTTCGGGCACCCTCCCCAGAGGGGAGGGACTCGTGGCCGAGTGCTCCCTTTTTGATCAAATGGCGAGGTAGTCGCAGCGGGTCCCTCCCCTCTGGGGAGGGTGCCCGAAGGGCGGGAGAGGTCCCTTGGTGCCACCAGCACAAATGGATGCGGGCGTCCCCGCACCATCTGCTGGGCGCAGGTGGTGTTTTGGAGATTTAAAGCCTCTCCAGGGCTGGTTCACGATGTCAATCAGCGGGTCAAAGGGCCTTACCTCCAACTAGAACATAAATAGAACAAATAGGATTGAATGTCAAGAATTATTTTGCCTGAACCGCAAATCCGCCTGCCCCTTGCATTCCCCGCCTCCATCCTTCATAAGCCCGACATCCAAAAGCACATGGCTAGTGGCTGTACGGAAGGTTTGCTTCGGCAAACAGGGGTAAATCCCCCGGCTTCCCGTGTCTCTGCTCATTCGTGATCGGTCTTTCGAGCCTTCCTCCTGGTTCGTTTGAGGCTCTGCGCCGGTGCTGTTGGGAATATAAACGAGAAAGGAAAACACCCATATGGGTATGTATGAACACACATTCCTGGTGCGCCAGGATGCGACGTCGGCGCAGGTTGATGCGTTGATCGAGCAATACAAGGGCGTGCTGGAAGCCGGCGGCGCCAAG
>JAYUVC010000061.1:0-2965 GCA_043754325.1 Hyphomicrobiales bacterium | reverse complement strand
GTGCCGGTTTGCGTGCAGACCGATGCGCCGTTGAGTTCCAAAGCCGACTTCACGCCAAGCTTGGTTGGAACCATGAAGCCTTGACCGTCATAATAAGTGACGCCAGCAAACGACAGGCCGAGGCCCGTGTCACGGCTCATGGTCCAGGTTGAGTTCCGCGACAACACGTCGATGGCACCTGATTGCAGTGCAGTGAAACGCTCCTTGGCCGAAAGTGGCGAATACTTCACCTTGGTTGCATCCCCCAACACGGCGGCAGCTACGGCCTTGCAGAAATCAACGTCAAGTCCGGTCCAGTTGTTCTGGTCATCCGGTTGTGAAAAACCGATGAGTCCCTGGCTGACGCCGCATTGGATAAAGCCCTTGGCTTTCACGTCGTCGAGTGTTGCAGCATTGGCCGCAACCGCACTGAGACCCAACACCGACGCTGCGGCAAGCAATTTGATTTTTGTCATTGATATACTCCCTGAAGCGCGAGTGCCCCCGCGCCCGTTATTAAAGCTGGCCTAACGCCAGACCTGCGCGAGAGAAGCCGCAAACGCACCCGTCGTCAAGCGCAATGTATCAATTGTTCACGAGTTGGGAGAATGCCTGCGGGTCAGAGCCCGGGCCCACCTATCCCGGATGCTGTCTGTTTCATCAGCGGCAACAGAATTGTGCAGGTCACGAAACAGTCACGACGAAACCGCTCCGTTTCAAACGCGCTCTATGCTCTAGGCATAAACCTTTCGGAATTGCCCGACGACAAGACCTCCCTGCCCTCAGCCCGGCTGGTCATCGCCGCCGCTGAACGCTTCCCCAAAAATCGGCAAAAGATTCTACGAAGCAGGCCCGCAGTTTGTGATCAACAAACTGACCGTCTACCTCGAAACCCAAATAAAAACCGCCACCCTGCAAAACCAGGACCCCCACTTTGCCGCCACCCAGTTCATTGACCTGATTCACTCAAGGGTTTTGAAGCAGAGAATGTTCAGCGCGGAACCAGCGGCGCAGAGATTGGGGGGGTGGAGACAGTGGTGAAGAGCTCGGTGGATTTGTTTTTGAGGGGGATGCGGGGGTAGTTCTACTGTCTCTTCTCAGAGAACTTGCGTTCGCTCTATGTTCCATGCAATAAACACCCATGCTCAAAACAGCGCCTGTCAACATCGTCTGGTTCAAACGTGATCTTCGCATTCACGATCATCGGCCTTTGTTTGAAGCCGCCAAGGTCGGTCCGGTTTTGGCTCTTTATATTGTAGAGGCAGGTTATTGGGCCTTGCCTGATACGTCGGCGCGGCAGTGGAGTTTTATCCGTGAATCGTTGATCTGCGTCGACGCTGATCTAAAAAAACTCGGCGGTGGTTTGGTGGTGCGCACGGGGGCGGTGGAACGGATTTTGTCTGACCTTGACGCGCAGACGCCCATCGCCGGGTTATGGTCCCACGAGGAAACCGGCAATGACTGGACCTTCACACGCGACAAGGCGGTAGAGCGGGTGTGTGGCGTGCTTGATATCAGCTGGCGCGAATTTCCCCAGATGGGCGTAAAACGCAGCCTTGGCAACCGTGATGAATGGGCCATGCACCACGGCAAGTTCATGGACCAGCCCTGCATTGCCGCACCCCGGCACATCAGCTTCGTGAACCTGCCATCCGACCCCCTGCCCACTGCGCAAGACCTGCACATGGGCGACGACCCCTGTCCTTTTCGTCAGTCCGGCGGGCGCGATGTGGCGCTTCACTTGCTTGACAGTTTCTTCGCCGGGCGCGGCAACCACTATACTTTTGAAATGTCGAGTCCGCTGACGGCGGAAATTGCCTGCTCCCGATTGTCGCCGCATCTAGCGGCGGGTGATCTGTCCATCCGCGAAACCCTGCAGCGTGCCCTTGCGGAGCGCGCATCGGCGGCAGCACTGCCTGCCCATGCCCGGTCCATCGAACTGCGCTCCATCGACAGTCTGATTTCCCGGCTGCACTGGCACTGTCATTTCATCCAGAAGCTGGAAAGCGAGTCCGCCCTTGAACATCGCTCCATGCACAAGGCCATGCAGCAGGCCCGCGTCCCCACGACGCATGATGATCCCGTGCTGTTGGCTTTCGCCTCTGGCCGCACCGGCTTTCCCTTTGTCGACGCCTGCATGCGCTTCCTGATCGCCACGGGCTGGATCAACTTTCGCATGCGCGCCATGTTGACGGCCTTTGCCACCTATCACTTGCAACTGGACTGGCAGGCCGTCGGCCATGTTCTGGCGCGATTGTTCACGGACTATGAACCTGGCATTCATTGGCCCCAGATTCAAATGCAATCCGGGCAAACCGGCATCAACACGCCCCGCATTTATAACCCTGTGAAACAATCCATGGATCAGGATCAGGATGGTATATTTATCCGGCGCTGGGTGCCGGAACTGGTCGCCCTTCCAACTGTCTTTTTGCATGAGCCGTGGAAAATGACCGTCGGTGACGAGCGCATGTATGACATATCACTCGGCAAAGTTTATCCTACGCGATTGGTCGACCACGTAGAAGCCATGCGGGCGGCACGCGACCGCCTGACTGCCATTCGCAAGCGCGAAGGTTTTCAAACAGAAGCCACCAAGGTTTTCATCCGCCACGGCTCCCGCAAGCGCACAATTACGGATGATCATCCAGAAAAGGCCCGGGCGATGAAGCTGCGAAAAGAAAAGCTGGAAAACCACCAATTCAGCCTCGATCTGTGATTGCGTTCCGCATCTGTTCTGTGATAGGGCTTCGCCATGGCCAAATCATCATCCATCTTCGTCTGCCAATCCTGTGGCACCACCACGTCCAAATGGTCCGGCCGTTGTGACGGTTGTGGGGCTTGGAATACCATTATCGAAGAAGCAACCGAGGCTCCGGCTTCCGGGGCCAAGGGCAAGGCGCTTCCGCGCGGCCGCCCCACGCGATTGGTTGGCCTGAAGGGTGACAGTGCGGCCCCTCCCCGCATTACCACGGGCATGCCGGAA
>JAYUVC010000060.1:0-2555 GCA_043754325.1 Hyphomicrobiales bacterium | reverse complement strand
CCGCAGGGAGAGGGGCAACCTTCTCCCCGCTATTTTACTTCGCACGAAAATCAAGGACGGGCGGCAATGGCACTGGCCGACGCAACGCTGAATGACGGGATCATGCGGGCGGCAGACGGCACCCCGCTCAAGATCAAGCTGCGCCAGACCGAACGCCGTGAACGCATTAAGGCATTGGGCCTTGTGGCGCCGCTGTTTTTTTTCATTCTCATCACCTTTTTGACACCCATCGTGGTGATGTTGCACAATTCGATCTATGATTCCGATGTCAGCGACAATCTTCCGTTGACCACAACAGCCTTGCACAGTTGGACTGGAATGGAACTGCCGGGTGAAGACGTGTTCGCCGCCTTCGCTCTCGACATGAAAGCCGGAAACCAGAACAAGACGACCGCGCTTATCGGCAAGCGGCTGAACTACGAGATGTCTGGCATCCGGTCGAAAATCATAACGATGGGACGCAAAATGGCGGCGGTCGAGACCGGCCCCTACAAGGAGGCCGTGCTCGCGGTTGATCCCATTTGGGGCGAAGCCGGAACCTGGGCCACCATCAAGCGCAGTTCGAGGGCTTACACACCCTTCTATCTTCTCAACATGCTCGACTTGCGGCAGGGCACGGACGGATCAATCGAGAAAGTTCCCGCTGACCGGGCAATCTATGTGCCGGTGCTGCTGCGCACCATTGGCATCAGCCTTCTGGTTACGTTGTGTACGGTGCTGCTGGGCTACCCGGTAGCCTATATGCTGGCGACACTTCCGCAAAGACACGCCAGCATCCTGATGATTTTCGTGTTGTTGCCGTTCTGGACTTCGCTTCTGGTGCGCACCACCGCGTGGTTCGTGCTGCTGCAGGACAATGGCGTGGTCAACAACCTCATCATGACCTTTGGCATTTCCGATCATCCGCTGAAGCTTATCTTCTCGCGGTTCGGCACCGTCGTGGCGATGACCCACATCCAGTTGCCGTTCACGCTGCTGCCCATCTACAGCGTGATGAAGACGATTTCTCCGACCTATATGCGGGCGGCAAAGTCCCTGGGTGCTACACCTTTCTACGCTTTCCTGAGAGTCTATATGCCGCAAACGCTTCCCGGCGTTGCGGCGGGCTGCTTGCTCACCTTCATCCTCAGCCTTGGCTATTATATTACACCGGCGCTGGTTGGCGGGCCCACCGACCAGATGGTTTCGGGTTTCATCGCCGATGCGATCAACCGTGAAAACAACTGGGGCAAAGCCTGTGCCTTTGGCGCCATTCTGCTGACAACCACGCTGATCCTCTATTATATCTACAACAAGCTTGTTGGCATCGACCGCATGAAGCTCGGGTAGAAGATCATGGCATTTCCTGCTTATATGACAACAGGCGAGAAGGTCAGTTACTACGGCCTGCGCATTTTTGTGGGTTTCGTTTTGCTTTTCCTGGTGGCGCCCATTCTTGCCATCATGCCGCTGTCGTTCAATTCGGAAAGCTTCTTCACCTATCCGATGCCGGGCTTTTCACTGCAGTGGTACAATGATTTCTTCTTCAATGACCGCTGGACCAGCGCGGTGAGGATGAGCGTCATTGTAGCCAGCGCCACGACTTTGCTGGCGACCTCGCTCGGGACTCTGGCAGCCCTTGGCCTGTCGCGCTCGCAGGTGCCAGCGCGGGGCCTTATCATGGCGGTGTTGATATCGCCGATGATTGTGCCGGTCATTATTTCGGCCGTGGGAATGTTCCTGTTCTATGCACGCATCAAATTGTCGGGCACACTCTTCGGTCTCATTCTCGCGCACACGGCTCTCGCCACACCGTTCGTCGTCATCACCGTTACCGCCACATTGATCAGCTTTGACAGAACTTTGATGCGCGCTGGCGCTTCGTGTGGTGCAGCACCTCACACGGTGTTCTTCAAGGTGGTCATGCCACTCATTCTTCCGGGGGTGATTTCGGGTGCACTATTTGCCTTCGTCACCTCGTTCGACGAAGTTGTTGTGGTGCTGTTCCTCGCCAGCCCGGAGCAGCGAACCCTGCCAAAGCAGATGTTCTCGGGGATCCGCGAGCAGATCAGCCCGACGATAACCGCGGCGGCAACCGTGCTTATCCTGTTTTCGACGGCTCTGCTGATAACCGTTGAACTGTTGCGCCGCCGCTCGGAGCGGCTGCGCGGCATCAAGGCCTAGCGGTTTTTGCGAAGGTATCCCGGCAGGGTTTCGATCTCCGGCGCGTGATCGGCTGTTGCCGCCAGATGATCCATGTGGGTAATGGCGCGGGCGAATTCGAGGGTTGCCGTATCGGGTTTACCATTGGCAAGCGCATCGTGGCCGGCTTCGAGGTTCGCCCCGATGCGCCGCGACATATCGCCCAATGTGGCGATGGCACTGAACATCCGGCCCGAAGGCGCCTGGTCAGCCAGTGACCGCACCCGGCGCAATGCCGCCGCCGCCGCCGTTCCGGCCATGGCTTCTGCCGCAAAGCAATATTCACCTGGTGTTTCACGCCGCGCCGCCATCTATTCGAACTCCCACACACTGAACTGCCGCAAGTTTGGCCCAGACAGGTTTAAGGCCGGGTT
>JAYUVC010000059.1:0-7091 GCA_043754325.1 Hyphomicrobiales bacterium | reverse complement strand
TCGTGGGCCAGGTGATGAAGTCGACAGGTGGCAAGGCCAACCCGCAGGCGGTGAATGATATTTTGAAATCGAAGATTGGGGTTTGAAACCAAGTCTGTTCCACCATATGTTGCGGTCAAAGGAACGTCTCCATGCCAACTGTCCCTAGAGTTTCAAAGGATCATGCCAAGTTCCAGGACTTCACTGTTTTAGAGAAATTGACCAAGCAAGATGCGAAAAACACCTTGCGAACCTATGTCAATGACATGATCCCTCTTGAATTCGAAAGTCGTAGGGAGGGCGATATATTGGCTGCCCGGGTGGCTTATGCCTTGTCCCTTGCAGAAGACATATTCGGCAGTCGTAAAGCCGCTGCTGACTTTTTAAAGCGCCGTCACCCCTTGCTAGGCGCGACCCCGCTGGAAAAGCTTGAAACTGAGTGGGGTGGACGCGAGGTAGAACGCATACTTCAGTCTGCCATTCACGGTTTACCGGTCTGACAGCTGAAAAGACTTGAAACTCTATCGCATTCGCCGTTTGACGGTCAGTGCAGAAAAGCCCGTGTTGTGGGACAAACGCTTGTTTGCTAAAAGTCATTGAATTCATCGTCTTGAATAGACAATTGCCTTTCCCGCCAAGTCTGCTATCATCCGTATGCTGAATTCTTTTGGGCTTCCAGGGAGAACTGTCTTGTAAGGCGGTTTCAGGGGCGGCGATCAAGCAGATTTATGGGCAGCACCTGCAAGCGTTCCGGCATTCCGCCGGATTGCAGGTTCAAGTGTGTGAAAGGGAGACGACATTGATGGCCACGCCATCCAAAAAACCCGCGAAGGCAAAGCCACCCGCAAAGAAAACTGCTGCGCCAGCTGCCAAAAAAGCAGTTGTCAAGACGACAGCCAAAGCGCCCGTCATCAAGGGACCATCGGCTGCCGAAAACAACCGTTTTACGCTTTATGGCGTTGCGGCCTCGCCCAACACCTATACGGCTGCCCTGATGCTGGCGTACTGCCGCCATCCGTTCTCCTATATTCACGTGTCATTGCGTGATGGTGCCCACAAACAACCGGACTATCTGGTGAAGAACCGCTTCGGCCAGGTTCCCGCTCTTCGTGATGGCCAGACTTATTTTGTGCAGTCCGCCGCAATCCTTTTGCATATCTCGGAAGTGCTGGGCAAATTTGACGGCAAAACCATTGTCGAAAAAGGTCGCATCCGGGAGTGGTTGTTCTGGCAGTGGGACAGACTGGCACTGCCGGTGTATCGTCTCCGTGCCCGCAACAAGGGCATTCGCCAGTTTGGCGATGAGGTGCGGGTGATGTATGACACGGAAGCCAAGGCTGCGCTGGCGGTGCTGGAGCAGGATTTGCTGAAGAACGAGTGGATCACCGGAAAACGGGCCACAGCAGCAGACGTTGGCATCTACAGTGTGGTGCGCTATTGCGGCGACGCCAACATTGACCTGAACTATTACCCCGCCGTGTTGCGCTGGAAATTGCGCATGGAAGCCCTGCCGGGTTTTGCAACGCCGGAACAGCTTTTGCCAATGGAGAGCAGACTGGTATAGGGCCACAGCATGTTTAGCTGCATGAGCGAGTAAAGTGTGACCCAAACCAACCGTTTGCCTCCGGCCAGTCAAGATACTGGAAAGCCTGCAAAACAGCGTCATCGCCAGTGGCTTGGTGTGGGGTTCTGGCTGCTGGTCAGCATCGGTGGTCTGGTTGCCGGAAGGCTGGGTCACATCTATGCCCGTTTTGATGTGTTTTCCCAGTTTGCTGTTCAATTCATCGCTTTGGCTGCGGCCTTCACGGTTGCATCGTTTTTCTCACGTTTTAAAACCCTCTACGGCTTGGCTATGACCGCAGCACTTTTGGCGGCTTATGGTGCCTGGCCACATGTAGTGTCGAACCCCCTGCAACAGGGCCCTTACCAGCTGCTGGCCAATGAGAAGCTTTTGCGGGTTGCCCATTTCAACAGTTACAAGAACAATTTTGATTACGGCGCGATAGCCACTGAAGTGCTGCGGCTGAATGCGGATGTCGTCAGTCTGGTGGAAATGAGCCCGGAAAAAATGCAGGCGGTTCTGCCAAGGTTAAAGGCGAAATACCCCTATATTTATGACTGTGGTGGCGGGCAAATTTGCGACATGGCGATTGCATCAATCTATCCCATTCTCGAAAAAGACGGCAAAGACGCCTGGATTGGAGCACCCTATATCCGCGTGAGCCTGGGTGGTGAAATGGCAGGCCTCACCGTGGTCGGCGTTCACACCACGCGCTTTCCCAACTCGCGCTTTCAGCTGGGGCAGGTGCGCGAACTGCTTAAACCCCTCGAGGCGAATTCCGGTGATCTTCTGGTGATGGGTGATTTCAATGCCACACCGTTCTCGCGTGTTACAACAACCCTGGAACTAGGCGCAAATCTCACACGTCTGACGGAATTGCCAACATGGCCGACCTATGTTCAATTACCGCAACTCGCCATTGACCATATTTTCGCATCGAAAGCATTCCGTGTTGTCGGCAACGAGCAGATCGGCGAGAGTTCGGGCTCCGACCATTTCCCAATCCTCATGACCCTTGCCCTCAAACGCGCACCTTGAGGTGCTTTGGGAAACGCGGTGAATCACGGGTAAAGGCGGCGTGGTAAAGCCTTCGCAAATTTCAGTGCAAGTGATTGATTCAATTTGAATTGAGTTTTTGTTCACGCTGTGGCGTTCATCTGGCCTTAAGCCTGCCGTTTAAGCCGTTGTTTTATCGCCGAAGTCAGAATGACCCCAGCAACCGACACGCCAGACAAAACCGGCGGCGGACAACAACAAGGGGACTGAAAATGATCTGGGACACCGAAAATTCAATCAACGACGATATCACCACAATGACGGCCAATGCCGAATCCTGTCTTGCCATGGGCATGAAATATTGCATCGGCCACGGTGTGGAACAGAACAACATCACCGCACATAAATGGTTCAACATCGCCGCCATCAAGGGCAGCGAAAAGGCCAAAAGCTATCGCCTCGAACTGGCCCAGGAAATGACAGCAACAGAAATCGCCGAAGCCCAACGCCAGGCCCGCCAGTTTTTGACACTGCACTGAACAAAATACAGCCGTCAAACAAAAACCCCGCGAGAGAGCCAGAACGGCCCCGCGGGGTTTTGATTTATGCCGAGGCCACGCCCCCCATTTGCCTGTGCACAATCTTTACGCTAGCCTCGTTCTGTACTTTAATGAGGTTTGCCATGCTGCCGCGCCTGTTGTTGATTTTATTGTCCCTGCTTTTCGCAATGTCGCCAGCCGAAGCAAAGCGCGTGGCGCTGGTCGTCGGAAACAGCAATTACAAAAGTTTCAACGTCCTCCCCAACCCCGTCAATGACGCGCGATTAATGGAAAAGGCCTTGCGCGAGTCAGGCTTCGAGGTGACGCTGATCCTTGATGCTGACCAGTCCCAGATGAAGCGGGCCATTCTTGATTTTGGCCGTACCTTGCGCAAGGGCGTTGACGCCAGCATGTTTTTCTACGCAGGTCACGGCGTGCAAGTGAAGGGTGAAAACTATCTCATTCCAATCGACGCCGACCTTGAAAGCGAAGACGAAGTGGGCGTGCAAACCATCGACGTCAACGCCTTCCTGGAAACCATGGAAAGTGCAAAATCACCTTTCAACATCATCGTGCTTGACGCCTGCCGCAACAACCCGCTGAGAGCCCATCGCGGCGGTGGCGGCGGACTGGCCCCGGTGACCGCGCCCAAAGGCAGCTTCGTCGCCTATTCGACAGCACCGGGAAAAGTGGCACTGGATGGCGACGGCATCGCCGACAGTCCCTACACCTTGGCGCTGGCGCAGACCTTGGTCATTCCCGGCATGAAGCTGGAAGACGTCTTCAAAAAAACCCGTGAACTGGTGCTGGAATCAACTGCGGGAGAACAATTGCCGTTTGAGTCGACGAGCATTACGGGGGACTTTTATTTCAGGGATGCACCTGCCGTTGAACAAGCCGTGCTGGTCACGCCTGTAATTCCGTCTGTTGATCCGTTGGCAGCCGATTTTGATCTCGCGCGATCTTTGAACTCGAAAGCAGGTTGGGATTTGTTTTTGTCGCGTCATGGAACAGCGAGTGACATGCGGGTGGATGTAGCAAAGCAGGAGAGTGACAAGCTGGATGTGCCGTTTCAGAAATTGCTATTTCCAGTCGCCGGGGTAATCGTAAAATGGGAAATTTTCTTCAAATTCACTACGCAATGTGAGAATGACCACTATGCCTATGTTGTTTCACCAGCCGGTCGAAAAATCAACGTAATGGTTCGAGGATTACATAGGTGTTCGGGAAAAAGTGAAACTTGGGAATCAACAAATACCAACGATGGAGGAAATTTTGTTGGAACCGAGGCAAAAGGTGAGTGGAAGTTTCAAATGATAGATTTGGATAGAAACAATTTTTCTGGAACGCTCGATGAAGTCTGGATGGAATTGTCGGTAAAGAAAAACGGCAAAATTGTTCAACAAAAAATATCACTTGGTGGGCTTCCCGCACCAATCCCGCACGGAATCATTAAGTAACAAATTGACGCGTCCTGTTGAATGTTCTGTGTAAGCTGTGAGTAAAGTCACCCACGAAATGCGCGTACACTATGGCCCGGATTACCGCGTGTATTCTATGAGAACTGATAAAACGTTTCAGTGCTGTTGTGCGGCGGTAAAAAATCGACGAATGGTGCTGACATCAAAACTGCAAAGCACGTGGCAATGGATATTTGCAACGCCAAAACGTTTTGTCCCTTTTCTTTCCCGGCCATGAGCCCGAGGGAGAAAAATTGGTAGGCTTGCCGTATTCGCGTTTTGTGTCAAATTATGATATCATCATAGATATCACGGAGAATATCATGGGCCAGATCCTTGTTCGCAATATCAGTGAAGACGCATTGAAAGCCTTGCGCACCAAGGCGCAATTGAATGGCCAGTCGCTTGAAAGTGTGGTGCGCGATTTGATTGAAGCCGAAGGTGCGCCGAACCGCAACGTGCTGCTGGAAGAGATGCGGCGTATACGGGCCATGACTCCCCGTATGGTGCCGTCGCTGACATCGGCGGACTATCGTGACGGTCTTGAATGAAGCGGCTGGTTATCGACGCCAATATTGCTGCAAAATGGTATTTGCCGGAAGCTGACAGCGAGACTGCTGAAATGCTTTTTGCAGATGGATTGGAATTCCATGCGCCGGATTTTCTCGCCACTGAATTTGCAAACATTTATTGGAAGCACAGCGTTGCAGGTCGAACGTCGCTGGATGCATGGCGAAAGGCGAGCCGCCAGTTGAAAAAGGCGATTCCTTATTGGCATTCTGACGAGCAACTGCACGATCAGGCTTTGGAACTTGCGATCACCCACAAACATCCGATTTTTGACTGTATCTATCTTGCTCTTGCAATTCAGATAGATGGTATCGTCGTCACCGCAGACAAACAGTTTTGCAACCAGTTTGAGCCGACAGAACACAGGTTAAGGGTAATGGCGCTTCACCACGTCATGGCGGCAAAAACTGCGAGCGAGTGAGGCCTAATCATCCCTCAATAATCGATATGACTGTCCGACCCCGTTGAATTCCGGTCCGAGAAAAATTCGCGCATGCGGCTGTCGTCCAGTGCCCGCTTGCGGTTTTCGAAGTACAGCTCGGTTTCATATTCGTCGCTACGTTGGCTGACTTGCCCCGCGTCGCTTTCAAATGCAGGCAGGCTGTCCACATTCGGTGAATAACCAGTGCCCAATGGAATGTAGTTTTCATAGGCCATCGCGGCAGGCGAAGCCGCCAACGCCAATACAAAAACCAGACTGATTGCACGCATGTTCATGTCCCCGATTTCGCATAATATTGCGACCAAGGCCAGAAGATTTCGTTAAGCACGCACTCAATTGTTCATGTCGACCTCGGCCACCAGTTCTGCCGCCCTTTTTAAATGCTTGGCGACCTCAGCCACATTGATGCTGTCAGGCGTCAACAATCCCCATGCCTCAACCGTTGCAGAAGGCTTCACGGCAGGATTGACCGGGTATTCGTAGTTTGCCCCGGCATACAATGCCTGGGCTTCATCACTGGCCAGAAACGCCATGAACTTCAGCGCGTTGTCTTTGTCGGGTGCATGTTTTGTCAGCAACATGCCGGAGATGTTCACATGTGTGCCCATGCGCTCGGACGACGGAAAAATGATGCGAGAAGCCTTGGCCCAGCCTTTCTGCTCCGGTTCCTTCTCGTTGTTTTGCATGAGACCCATGTAATAGGTGTTGGCAAGCGCCAGATCACACTCACCCGCCATCACACTTTTGGCCTGCGAACGGTCATTGCCATTGGGCCTCACCGCAAAATTCGCCTTCACGCCTTGAAGCCATGTTTTGGTTTCGGCATCACCCCGTTTCGCGATCATGAACGCCGTAAGCCCGAGACTGTAAGGATGATCAAACGGGCGGGTGCAAATCTTGCCTTTCCATTTGGGATCGGCCAGTTCCTCGTATGAGATGGCAGTCTGCGGCACGCGGTCATTGGAGGCATAAACCACCCGGGCCCGCATGGTGAGGCCAAACCATTGATTGTCACTGGCGCGCAGGTTTGCCGGAATTTTGCTGTTGATCGCGTCCGACACCACAGGCTGGGCCAGACCTTTTGCCGCGGCCTCCACCAGACGCCCGACATCCGACGACAGCAACACATCAGCAGGGCTCAAGGGGCCTTCCTGCTCCAGCCGCTCAAGCAGGCCCTTCTCCGCAAAAATCATTTTGACGGAAATTCCGGTTTTCGCCGTGAAGGCCTTGAACAGCGGTTCCACCAAGGGCGGTTGCCGATAGGAATAAACATTAACCACACCATCAGCAGCGGCAAACGATCCGAGGGGCAGGGCAGTGGCCAGCAAAGCGATGAAAAAACGGCGCATTTCTATCTCCGACTAAAACAATCGGGTTAACCTTAGTCGCGCCAGAATCGCCCGTCAATAGCCGATATATTCTATCGGATATAAATTTGCCGCAAAGGAGACTTGCAGCTTTCAACAAATCACGGCAAAAGCCCCAGAACGGAGACGTGGCCGAGTGGCTGAAGGCAACGGTTTGCTAAATCGTCATACGCTGCA